>JAITGL010000050.1 GCA_031280645.1 Tannerellaceae bacterium
TTTCTCTAACGAGAGATTCCTGAAGGTTAATCATCACGGTTTTATCAAATGCAAGATAGTTCATCATGTATTATTTTATAGGTTAAACGCCATTGTTTAATGACCTGCCAAATATACGACTTTGAGATGTCAATTGAAAATTAATACCGAAAGAGCGTTGAACTTTTATCTTGGGTTAAGTTTCAACGTTGGGCTTAAGTCTATGTTCTACGCTGCGATGGGTGGAGCAGCTTCTTTAAGCTCGTGGGAGTTACAATCAGCAATTGAATTACAGCCGGAATATCGCCATTCCGGGAAAGAAATGTCTTTGGAAGAAGTGAAATATTCTTAGGAAGAAACGGTTTATTTCCGAGAAGAAATCCTTACGGAATCGACTTGGGGTTTAATCTCTTCCAGCTCCTCCAGCCTTATCGGACCCAGGAGGCCTGATGGAAGTACGCCCCAATGGGCAAAGGTTTCGTTACGATAATTGATGCCCACAAAATTTATTTCGCGGAAGATGCGCCATTCCACGCCGCGGCGGTCGTAGTCGGCAATGCGGTTGGCCGGCAGGTTGGTTACCTCTATCTCGATGGAGTTTTCGCCGTTACGCAGCAGCGAGCCGACGTTAATCTCGAACGGAACGGCGAAGAGGATGCCGGCCGGCCGGCCGTTAACGGTTACGGCTGCGCTTTCGCGAACGTCGCCCAGGCAGAGGCGGTACTCCATTCCGGGCTGTTTGCGGAGGGTGAGTTTTGTGGAGTAGAGGCCTGTGCCGCGGTTAATTTTTAAAGTATCGTTAGAGATATCCGTCCACGAGGCGGGCTTGTCGATTACGTATTGCGACGCTACGGGCGGATCGCTATCGGTAAAGCGGAGGCTCCAGGAGGAGGAGAGATCGAGGCTGCGGCCGGAGGGCTTATAATATTTCCAAGGCCGGGCGGCAGCGTTTTTATCGGAAAAGGTTTGGAGGATTAAGGATTCGCCGGGGCGGATTTGTAGATACGCTTCGGATACTCCGTTGCGTGTGCGGATGGCTGCCTTGCCGGAGCGGCCGCTTACAGGATCGAAAATTATTGCGCCGGCGGCCTTTGTTCCGAGCCTTATCCATCCGTCAACATGGTTAGCGCTTAGCATTGCGAAGAAATAAGTATGCCCGGCCTCATGTCTACGGCGGATCATCTTCCCGCCGTAGCGTGCTGCAAACTCTTCGGCTTTATCCTCAAATCCGGAAGGGATAAAAGAGCCGGCGCGGGCCGTTACGGTTTTCTCCCTCGAAAGATTCGTTACAATCTTTTCAAGCTCTTTTTTCCTTTCCTCATGCCGGAATAAACCTGGGACGTTGCTTGGGACATCTCCGGCAAACCATATCCTTGCTCCTTGCCGGGCCATGTTCAGAAGATGCTCAAGGGTCTCGACAGGCATCCGTTCGGCGGGCGGGATTATTAACG
The DNA here is from genome assembly GCA_031280645.1 of Tannerellaceae bacterium. The sequence continues at coordinate 1,431 of JAITGL010000050.1, forward strand.
CCTTATAGAGGTTGCCGCCGGCGGTTCGTATCATACCCTCCTCAACGGAGCATGAGCGGATAAAGCTGTCGGATATGTAGTCGGCGTCGTATCCGGCGGCCGTTATGCTGTCGACGGCGGCGTAGAATTGAGGCAATCGTTCGCGCAGGCCATGGATCGAAAAAGCGAGGTAATGATTGCCGCGCTGCTTGTGCCATATGTCGTAAATGGGAAAGTAGAGGAGGAAGTCGGCGTCGGGCCGCCCGCTTTGCAGGAAGGAAAGCGCGCGGGCAATGTAGAGGAAGAACGCCGGGGCGTGGCGCCAGATGGTGTTGGTGGGCGACATGTCTACCGATGCGTAAAACTTCCATCCCGGCCAAGCGGCACTTTGCGGCGAGTAGGTTGATCCGTGAAAAACTATGCGATTAACGCCTGAAGCCAGCATAAGGTCGAGCTCCGGCTTGCATTGCGAGAGCGAGGTGCGGAAATGCTCGGTGAGCCAGGTAAAAGTTTCGGCCGAAGCGAAGGGCAGTCCGGCAACATGGGCCGCCGACGAGGCAAACTTGAGCGCTGCCGGATCGCCGTCGTTGGTTCGGCGAATAGAATCGCTCCGCAGGCCCGGTATATCAAAATCGGTAATGCCGAAGGTTTCACATTCCGGAATGTCGGCCGCGGCATAGAGGTCGACAAGCGAGGCCGGCGATCCGTGAGCCTGATAGCGGGTGGTAGCGCCCAGGCGATGGGCCCAGGCAGTCCAAGGGTGGGCGAAATTGTCGAGGAGCATGTCGGCAATAGTTTCGCGATAGTCGGCTGTTACGCGGGCATCTGTGTCGGCGGCTGTGTTGGACAGTAATTGGGGGATAAAAGGTTCGATAGAGTATCCCCGGCGGCGTTTGAACTCAAGCGGAAGGGAGGCAGTCCAATCGGCTCCGTATACTTCGTACGAGTCGTTAAAGAAACTTCGCGGCGGCGGGGCGGCGGAGGATGCAAAAGCCTTGTCGAACTTTGCTAAGTAGCTTTCAACGGCTTCCTTGTCGAGATGATCAAGCACTAGCCCTTCTCCGCCGGGGGCGGCTCTTTTTACAATCTGGCCGGTCTGGCCGGTTTCGATCCTGTTGTTTCTCCATATGAGTTTTGAGGCGGCGTTGCGGGGGCTAACGTCGGGGCCTCCGAATGGCCATCCGGTTCCGTTGTTAAGGTCGACGCTCATGTCGAGTCTTCGGGCTTCCGACATGGTAAAGGCTATTAGATTCATCCATTGCGGCGATAGGTGGCCGACATAGTTTGATTCCCGTCCCATCACGCCGTAGATGGGCGTTATTTCGACTCCTCCGATCCCAGCGCGGCTCATGGCTTCGAGGTTATAGGTAATCCCGGCCGAATCGACGTCGCTTCCCATCCACCACCATCGTGTCATAGGTTTGGCTTCGCGGGTTATTTCGGGCCATGGTGTATCTGAGCCGGGCGCGGCGCATCCTGCGAGGATGAGGGCGAGGATGGGGATAGTTCGTAGGGCTGGGTTCATAATTGTAGTAGATTATATGTATTGAGGGCGAATGTAGCGTTTTTCCGGCTTAGGCTCGCCCTCCGGTCAGCACGGCGTAAGCTTTAGGGAAGAGTTTCCTTGTCCATATTCCGATTGCGAGGAATAAGGCTATCCCGCCGAGATTAACAGCGAAGTATTGCAGGAGGAGCCAGGCGTCGTGCATGGGGATTACTTTTACGCTTAGTTTAGTCATTGCAGCTAAGGGAAGGCCGTGGACGGCGTATACGAAGAATGAGTAATTGTCGAGATATAGGAGTTTGTTATATATCTTCTTGTGCTCTACAAAGTATTTTGTGAGCTTTAACAGGAGGATGCTGCCTATTATGATGTTTATCTTGTGTATTATTTCAATCCGGTCGGTCAAATACAGTTCGAGCACAATGGTAGAGAGATATATGACCGTTATGTTGGGCAGCTTTATCTTGTCGAGGATTGTATGATCGGCTGAGTATTTTACTGCGTAATATCCCAATGCAAAAAAAAGAAGGGCTTCGGGGGATACCAAGTAGATTTTTATATCACTTGTCCAAAAGATGAGGAGAAGTGCGAGCGTTCCGAACGGGAATCGGTCGATAACCTTTTTGATTGCGATGAACAGAACGTTAAGAATAAGGAGGTCCCTCAGAAACCATAGAGGATAAACCATAGGGGAGCCGGGATAGCGTCCGAAGTGTCCGATGAAGGCTCCTATCCAATCGGCAAGGTTGTAATTCCGGATTAAGCTATTGGCAAAGTACGGTGCGGTGAAGCTTAAGGATTGGGCTATGAAAAGGAAAAGGACTCCGAAGAGGCTCCATAGTATATAAGGCAGTAAGATGGTTCGGCTTTTCTTTTTCAGTAAGGGAATTAACTTGGTTTCCTTCGCATAGAGCAGATAGCCGGAGATAAGGAAAAAAAGAGGGACGGCGGCTCGGCTGATTATGTTGGATATTACTTCCCTTATGACATTAATGTATTCAGGGATGAAGTAGACTTCCGACCCCCCCTAAACTGAATTTGTACAGGATTATTGTGTATAAACACTACGCCTACAATTAATAGGAATCTTAAGGAGTTTATCCTCTTTGAGAGGTTGTCGTCAATGACTGTTCGCTTTGCTTGCGGGCTGGAGGTTGCGGCATTACCGTCGGGGGATTTATCCGCAGGACGGTTCTCAGTGTTTAGTAGGTCGATATTTTTCATGGGTTATAGTATTAAGTTTAGTAGAGTATTAAGGAGTGCGCGATGCCGGTTTTATCCCACGCTGCCTTCGAGGGATATTTGCAAGAGCTTTTGAGCTTCTACGGCAAATTCCATGGGTAGCTTGTTCATTACTTCGCGGGCATAGCCGTTAACTATGAGGCCGACGGCTTCTTCGGTTGAGATGCCGCGCTGGTTGCAGTACAGGAGTTGCTCTTCGCTGATTTTGCTTGTTGTGGCTTCGTGTTCAATTATGGCTGTTTCATTCTGCACGTCGGCGTAGGGGAATGTGTGGGCTCCGCATGTGGAGGTGAGCAGGAGGCTGTCGCATTGGCTGTGATTACGCGCGCCTTCTGCGCGGGAGGAAATCTTTACAAGTCCTCTGTAACTGTTTTGACTGAAGCCGGAGGATATGCCTTTGGATACGATGAGGCTTCGGGTGTTTTTGCCGATGTGTATCATCTTGGTGCCAGTGTCGGCTTGCTGATAGTTGTTGGTTACGGCCACGGAGTAAAATTCGCCTGATGAATAATCACCGGCGAGGATGCAGCTTGGGTACTTCCATGTTATGGCCGATCCGGTTTCTACTTGGGTCCAGGATATTTTGCTTTCGCGGCCTTTGCATAATCCACGCTTAGTAACGAAATTATATATGCCTCCTTTTCCGTCTTTGTCGCCGGGATACCAGTTTTGTACGGTGGAGTATTTCACTTCGGCCCGTTCTTTGGTGATGATCTCAACTATGGCGGCATGGAGCTGGTTTTCGTCGCGCATTGGGGCAGTGCATCCTTCGAGGTAGCTAACGTACGATTCGTCGTCGGCAACTATTAGCGTGCGTTCAAACTGTCCGGTGTTTCGCGCATTGATCCTGAAATAGGTGCTGAGCTCCATGGGGCATCGAACGCCTTTAGGTATATAAACAAAGGATCCGTCGGAGAATACGGCGGAATTTAAGGCGGCGAAAAAATTGTCGCGATAGCTTATCACAGAGCCGAGGTATTCCTTCACGAGATTGGGATAGGCTTCGACTGCGTCGCTGAAGGATGAAAAGATGATGCCTTTTTCGGCCAAAGTTTCCTTGAAGGTGGTTTTAACCGACACGCTATCCATTACGGCATCTACCGCCATTCCCGTAAGATGCTTTTGCTCTTCGAGTGGGATGCCCAGCCGGTTAAAGGTTTTAAGGAGTTCTGGGTCGATTTCGTCGGGAGTCTTACTGCCGCTTTTCTTTTTTGGAGCGGCATAGTAAATGATGTCTTGATAGTTGATTGGGGGAATGTTGAGGTGCGCCCAATCGGGAGCTGTAAGCGTTAGCCAATATTTGTAGGCGTTAAGGCGAAATTCGAGCAGCCATTCGGGTTCATTCTTTCTTGCGGAGATGAGGCGGATAACGTCTTCGTTTAATCCTTTTGGGATGGCATCAACGTCAATGTCAGAAACGAAGCCGTATTTATACTCTCCGCTTGTAACTTCTGCGATTATTTCATTCTGATTGTTTTCTCTGGATCCTGACATGAAAAGATGGTTTTATTTAGGTATGGAAAAGATTCCGTTGGGAAAGATGACCGGGATTATTTGTTGTATAAAAAGATAAAAGCGAGATTCTACTTTAGATTCGATAGAGATAAGCGTCGATCGCGAATCTATTATTTCGAGGATATTGAACAAAAGGCTAAGGCATACAATCATGATCAACAATCCGAATAGACCTCCTCCCAAATGGTTGAGTATGCTAAGCGGCGTTACGTCGATTACTCTGTGCATGATCTCGCCAACCAGTACAAGCATGCCTACGATCAATAAAAAACCGAGGATGTAACTTAAAATTATTCCCCCCGGTTCGGGCAGTCCCCATCCGTCCATTACTGCCTTAAGCCAATTGGCCGCTCTGCCGCAGAATAATATGCCGGCGATAAGCGCAATGAATGCCACCACTTGCTTGATTGCTCCGTCGAGCAATCCTTTAACAAGGCCGGCTCCGGCAAGGCAAAGGATAGCGATATCCAGCCAGTTCATTAGTTCTACAAGGTTTTTTTGACTTCAATTTCTTCGTAGGCCTCTACCATGTCGCCGATGCGAATGTCATTGTATCCGTTAATATTCAAGCCGCACTCATAGCCGGAGGCTACTTCTTTAACGTCGTCTTTGAAGCGCTTCAACGAGCCGAGTTCCCCCGAATAGATGACTATTCCGTCGCGAATCAGGCGTACTTTATTGTTACGCTTAATCTTTCCTTCTTTAACCATACAGCCTGCCACGGTGCCTACCTTGGAGATTTTAAATACTTCGCGTATTTCCACTAAGCTGGTTACTTCTTCCTTCATTTCGGGAGCAAGCATGCCCTCCATCGCGCTTTTCACCTCTTCGATGGCATTATATATGACGGAATATAGCCTGATTTCAACGCCTTCCTTCTCGGCCTGTCGACGCGCCGCCTGGGAGGGCCGCACCTGGAATCCGATAATAATTGCATCGGAAGCCGTTGCCAGCACAACGTCGGATTCGGAAATCTGTCCGACTGCTTTATGAATAACGTTAACCTGTATCATCTCAGTAGAAAGCCGGATGAGAGAATCCGATAAAGCTTCAACCGATCCGTCAACATCTCCTTTAACAATGATGTGCAACTCCTGAAAGCTTCCAAGGCGTAAGCGTTTGCCTATTTCGGGCAGGGTTAGGCGTTTTTGGGTTCGCAATCCGAGTTCTCGCTGAAGCTGTTCGCGGCGGCCTGCTATTTCGCGGGCTTCCTGATCGCTCTCCAGAACGTTGAATGTGTCGCCTGCTTGCGGAGCTCCGTTTAATCCGAGGAGAAGCACCGGTTCCGACGGGCCTGCAATATCTGTTTTTTGATTGCGCTCGTTAAACATGGCTTTTATTCTTCCGAAATGGGTACCGGCCAATACGACGTCACCGGGCTTGAGAGTTCCGTTCGCGACAAGAACAGTCGAAATATAGCCGCGCCCTTTGTCTAACGACGATTCTACTATCGTGCCGCTCGCCCTTAGCTGTGGATTTGCTTTCAGTTCCAACAAATCAGCTTCGAGCAATACTTTTTCAAGGAGAGCTTCTACTCCAATTCCCTGCTTTGCGGATATTTCCTGGCTTTGATAATTGCCACCCCAATCTTCCACCAGATAATTCATATTTGCAAGCTCTTCCTTAATCTTTTCTGGATTGGCGCTTGGGCGGTCGATTTTATTAATGGCAAATACGATGGGGACATTTGCTGCCGAGGCATGGTTGATGGCCTCAACTGTTTGCGGCATCACATTGTCGTCGGCAGCAACAACGATTATGGCGATGTCGGTTATTTTGGCTCCCCTGGCTCTCATTGCGGTAAAGGCTTCATGTCCTGGAGTGTCGAGAAAAGTAATGCGCCTGCCCGATCTGGGCAATTTTACATTATAAGCTCCGATATGCTGAGTAATGCCGCCGGCTTCGCCTGCAATTACATTAGTACTACGTATGTTGTCGAGGAGGGATGTTTTACCGTGATCAACGTGCCCCATAACCGTAACGATGGGTGGACGTGGCGTCCAGTCTTTTTCATTGTCTTCCTCATCGGTCTTAATGGCTTCTACCACTTCGGCGCTTACATATTCGGTTCTGAAACCAAATTCTTCCGCCACGATGTTGATGGTTTCAGCATCCAAACGCTGGTTGATAGATACCATAATATCTATGTTCATGCAAGTGGCAATTACCTGCGTTACCGGAATGTCCATCATGTTGGCGAGGTCGTTGGCGGTAACAAATTCGGTAAGCTTTAAAACTTTGCGATCCTGTTTTTCCAGCTCCATAAGCTCGTGCTCGCGCTGAAGCGCGGCATCGCGTTTGTCGCGGCGGTATTTAGCTCCTTTACTGCTTTTGTTGCCTTTGCTGGTAAGACGGGCGTAGGTTTCCTTTACTTGCTTTTGTACTTCTTCTTCGCTTACTTCGACTTTGACTGGCTTGCGGAGGCGGGTTTTCTTGTCGTCGCGCGGCGGGCGGCGTTCATTTACGCCTTGCGTAGTATTGATGTCGATTTTCTCACTCTTCTTGATTCTTCCGCGTTTTCTCTTGGGCTCTTTTCCCTTATCGTCTTTTGCGGGCTCTTTTGCCTGTTCCTTATTATCTACTTTTAAGACCGGTTTAACCGCCATAACAACAACTTTATTCGACGCATCCCGATGTATTCTGGGCGGCACCGGAGACGTTGTTGGTGCAGCCGGAGCGGGTGTAGAGACCGTCGGCGCGGGAGCAGGAGGCGTAGTAGAGGTTGTGGGTGTTGATAGTCGCAACGCATTGTTCTGTCTCTCGCGTTTTATTTTCTCCTTGCGCTCTTTTTTCTTCTCTTCTTTATTCTTTTTAGGAGGGCGAGTTGAACTGTTAATCGTTTCAAGGTCTATTTTGCCTTTGATTTTTATGTTCGGTTCAAGCCTCGACGGTTCAAGTCTGAACGGAGTTTCTTCTTTTTCCTCTTTTTCGGCTTGAATGACTGCTACTGGTTCTTTGTCGGTTGGAGGAGTTACTACTACTTCTTCAGGAACTGGCGTTGTTTCCGCTTTGGGAGTTTCGGCAGGGGGAACGGTCGTTTCTACTGTTACTGTATCGGATGGAGCTGGAATTATGGGTTCTTTGGCAGGCGCTTTCAGTTTCGGCTCGGCGAGCGCAGTTTCTTGCGGGCGTATTTTTATTTCTTCTTTCGGTTTGCCCGGCGATGGTGTTGATGCGCCGGTTTTGTGTCGGATATCTTCTTTCTTCATAGTTGCCGGTTTATGGGCGGGCCGTTCTTTTTCGGCTTTTGTTGGTTCTGTTTTGCTATGCGGGTTTAAGTCTATTTTACCTTTTGTCACAAGCTTCAGTTTAAACTCTTCCGGGATCTCCGTTTTGATCTCTTCTATTTTGCGTTTGTCTCCCTTCTCTTTCTTGGCCGGTTGAGGGGCGACTTCCGGTTCCGGAGCCGACGGATTAGACAGTAAACGGTCTCTCTCCTTTTGAGACAAGCCTTGGCCGAATTCTTTAACCAATAGAGCAAGTTGTTCTTCGGTAATTCTGAAATTCGGATTGTTATCAACGGAATGGCCATGCTTGTTAAGGAACTCTACTGCGGTAGAAATTCCCAATCTCAAATCCTTGGAAGCTTGTATTAATTTTACAGGCATATTGTATTTCTATTGTTTCACTATTTATTCGGCCGCATCCTCTTCGCTATCAAACTCAGAAGAGAGTATGTCAAACAACTCTTCAACCGTTTGTTCTTCCAAATCAGCGCGCTCGCTTATTTCTTCTCGGCCAAGGGCGAGTATGTTTTTCGCAGTATAGCATCCGATATTTTTTAGGGCTTCGATAACCCATACGTCAATCTCGTCGGAGAAAGCATCCAGATATACGTCTTCTTCATCGGCGCCTTCGATATCTCTGAATACGTCGATGGCATATTCGGTAAGCATACATGCCAGCTTGATATTTAATCCGCCTTTGCCAATGGCAAGCGATACTTCTTCGGGGCGGAGATATACTTCGGCTTTCTTCGTTTCTTCATCAACGCGAATGGATGAGATCTTTGCCGGACTTATTGCTCTTTGTATGAATAGGGATGCGTTAGCGGTGTAGTTTATCACGTCGATGTTTTCGTTCCGCAGTTCGCGTACTATGCCGTGTATGCGGGAGCCTTTCATACCAACGCAAGCGCCTACGGGATCAATTCTGTCGTCGTACGATTCTACGGCAATCTTGGCTCTCTCGCCGGGAATACGGGCGATGGCTTTAATAGTAATAAGTCCGTCGTGTATTTCGGGAACTTCAAGTTCAAATAAGCGTTGAAGAAATACTTTGTCGGTGCGCGACAGGATGATTTTTGGATTGTTGTTATAGTTATCTACCCTTTGAACTATAGCTCTAACTGTTTCTCCTTTACGGTAAAAGTCGGCGGGTATTTGCTCCGTTTTGGGCAATAATAGCTCATTGCCTTCGTCGTCGAGTAGTAAAAGCTCTTTTTTCCATACCTGGTATACATCGGCGGTAATGATCTGGCCTATTTTTTCTTTGTACTTGGTAAACAAGCCGTCTTTTTGCAGCTCAAGTATTTTGGAGGCCAGGGTTTGACGAAGATTCAGGATTGCCCTGCGGCCGAAATCGGCAAAGTATACCTCGTCGGTAACTTCCTCCCCGATAGTACAGTCGGGGTCGATTTTCCTTGCTTCCGATATTGGAATTTGAAGATGGGGGTTTACAAGATCGACGTCGGCCACGGCTACTCGGTTGCGCCATATCTCGAAGTCGCCTTTTTCGGGATTAATAATAAGGTCATAATTTTCATCGGTGCCGAACATCTTTGCAATCACATTGCGGAATGATTCTTCAAGCACGCTTATCATCGTGTCCTTATCAATGTTTTTTAATTCTTTAAACTCGGCAAGGGTGTCAATCATGCTAACTGCTTCCTCTTTCTTTGCCATACTATTTACTTTAATTACTTAAAACTTATTACATATTTAGCGTACTTAATCTCGTCATACCCGTATGCACTTTCTTCGCTTATCGTTTGCTTCCGTTTTCCACCTTCAGGCTTTACCTGCATTTCAACGCTGAGTACGATTCCTTTTTCGTTGGCCGATTTTAAAATGCCTTGGCGCTTCTCTCCTGTTTTCAGCAAACATTCAATTTCGCGTCCTATATATTTAAAATATTGTCTTAATACTTTGAAAGGCGCCGTTAGGCCCGGAGATCCGACTTCGAGTTCATAATCTTCATCCTCGGCCGGAATATTTTCGCGAATATAGCGATTAAGCGCCACACAGGTTTCAATGCCTATGCCTTGGTCGTTATCTATTTCAACAACTACCATGTTTCCCGGTTTTACTTGCACATCAACCAAATAATCGGTAGACTCAATCAATTTATCCGACACAAGCCGGCGTATTTTTTCTTTGTCAATCATACAAAATATTTTGGAAAAAATAAGGGGACTTAAGCCCCCTTTCCATCCGCTTTTTAATTTCGGCGCAAATATACAAAACATTTAATGAGAATCAAAATGCTACTTCGTTTCGGCGTATTCCAAATTTTTGTAAAGCTTGGTTGCACATTGCATTAAGCACTCTTCAAAGCTGATTTTAAGCTTTAGATAATCTTGCAGCTAATGTATTGTTCCACCCGTTGTTATTACTTTTTACAAGATTAGCGAGATTGAAAAAGCTCCGCTATGCGGCAACGGTTTGCACCCCCCTATTCTCATGAGCTGCAAAAAAGGCCTCCGCCGCTTATATGCGACAGGAGGCCTTCAAACTATTTACATGAAAATTAAAAAAACAATGTTTATTGTCCAGATAATTTTTCCTTTAGAGCGGCAAGCTCTTCAATGTCGCCAAGGGTAGTCTTCTCCACAGGCGCGGTTGTTGGAGCTTCCTCCTTCTTTTGCGGGCGACGGCTTCTGCGCTGTTGCTCGAACGCGTCCTTGCGGGCTTTTTGCTCGTCTTCGTGAATACGGCTGTGGGAAAGAATTATACGCTTGCTGTCTTTGTTAAATTCGATAACCTTGAAGAGCAGCTTGTCGTCGAGCAGGGCTTGCGATCCGTCTTCCTTTATGAGGTGCTTGGGGGTTGCAAAGCCTTCAACGCCGTAGGGGAGGGAAACTACTGCGCCTTTGTCGAGCGCTTCAATTATCGTTCCTTCGTGTACTGAGCCTACTGTAAAGATCGTTTCAAACACATCCCACGGGTTTTCTTCAAGTTGCTTGTGACCTAAGCTCAGGCGGCGATTGTCTTTGTCGATTTCGAGTACCTGTACTTCGATGTTTGCTCCTATTTGGGTGAACTCGCTGGGGTGCTTTATTTTCTTTGTCCATGAAAGGTCGGAGATGTGAATCAGGCCGTCAACGCCTTCTTCAATCTCTACAAAGACGCCGAAGTTGGTAAAGTTGCGAACGCGGGCGGTGTGCTGTGATCCAACCGGGAAGCGGGATTCGATGTTTTCCCATGGGTCGGGCTTAAGCTGCTTGATGCCGAGCGACATTTTGCGCTCGTCGCGATCGAGGGTCAGGATAACGGCTTCTATTTCTTCGCCTACTTTCATGAAGTCTTGTGCGCTGCGCAGATGTTGCGTCCACGACATTTCGGAAACGTGAATCAACCCTTCTACTCCTGGAGCTATTTCTATGAATGCTCCATAGTCGGCCATCACAACAACTTTTCCGCGTACGTGATCGCCAATTTTCAGCGCCTGGTTGAGAGCGTCCCACGGGTGGGCGGTGAGTTGCTTCAGGCCAAGGGCGATGCGCTTCTTTTCGTCGTCGAAGTCGAGGATTACAACGTTGATTTTTTGGTCGAGCTGTACGATTTCGTCGGGATGGGATACGCGGCCCCATGAAAGGTCGGTGATGTGGATAAGTCCGTCAACGCCTCCGAGGTCGATAAATACGCCGTAAGAAGTAATGTTCTTGACTGTGCCTTCGAGTATCTGGCCTTTTTCGAGCTTGGAGATGATCTCGCGCTTTTGCTGCTCGAGCTCGGCTTCGATCAATGCTTTGTGCGATACTACAACATTTTTGTAATCCTGGTTGATCTTCACGATCTTGAATTCCATTGTTTTGTTTACAAACATGTCGTAGTCGCGGATAGGCTTCACGTCGATTTGCGAGCCGGGGAGGAAGGCTTCGATGCCGAATACGTCGACAATCATGCCGCCTTTTGTGCGGCATTTGATGAATCCTTTGATTACCTCGTCTTTTGCCAGCGCTTCGTTTACGCGATCCCAGGAGCGGGTGGCGCATGCTTTCTTGTGGGAGAGTAATAGCTGGCCTTTTTTGTCTTCCTGGCTTTCGATATATACTTCAACCTGGTCGCCTACTTTCAGATCGGCATTATACCTGAATTCAGACATCGGAACTACTCCGTCAGACTTAAAGCCGATGTTTACCACAACTTCGCGCTTGTTCATGGATGTTACCGTGCCAACAACTACTTCGCGGTCTTTCACCGTGTTGAGAGTGTTGTCGTATGTTTTTTGGAGATCTTCCTTGGACACTTCGCCGTAGGCGTCTCCTTTTTCATAAGATTCCCAATTGAAATCTTCTACCGGAACGATGTTATTAAAATTCTTCATTTTTTAAATTATTAAATCAGACATTATATTGTTGTTTTATTAAAACGCCGGCAAAGGTACATTTTTTTTGTTTGTTTTATAATCAAGTAGGAGAATCGGGATTATTCCCCCTTCCAATCTCCCGCGCCGCAGCGCTCTTGCCCGTCGCTCGGATTCATTCCTCGCGTGGAGGGCTCCATAAATAAAACCCCCGAACGGCTTATTGCCGCCCGGGGATTTTCCTTTCGCTTATACTGTGGTAATTAAACGGCTAATCAGAACAAGCTCCACGCTACCGTTAAGCCTGCCATTACTATTGCAACCATGCTCATCAGCTTGATAAGTATGTTGAGGCTTGGCCCCGACGTGTCTTTAAATGGATCGCCCACGGTGTCGCCTACTACTGTTGCCTTGTGCACCGACGAACCTTTGCCGCCAAAGTTGCCTTCTTCAACGTATTTCTTTGCATTATCCCATGCGCCGCCGGCATTGGCCATGAATACTGCAAGTACGAAGCCTGCGCCGAGGCCGCCGGTTAACAGGCCCATTACGCCCGATACTCCGAAAATAAGTCCGGTTACGATCGGGGCGAGGATGGCGAGGATCGACGGAAGCAACATCTCGCGCTGGGCGCCTTTTGTTGAGATTTCAACGCAGCGCGCATAGTCGGGAGTGGTTTCGCCGGTCAGGATGCCTTTTATTTCGCGGAACTGGCGGCGCACTTCGTTCACCATGTCTTGAGCGGCGCGGCCAACGGCGTTCATCGTAAGACCGCAGAACATGAAGGCCATCATCGAGCCGATAAATACTCCTACAAGTACTTTGGGATTCATGAGGTTTATCTGATAGTAATTCATGAAGTCGAGGATCGAGGCCCTGGCTACCTCAACGGTTTCGCCGTTTGAGAACGTCAATACCGTTTTGCCTACGTGCTGGAGCCCTATCTTGATTTCTTCTATATAGGATGCAAGCAGCGCAAGAGCAGTAAGGGCGGCCGATCCGATGGCAAAGCCTTTGCCGGTTGCGGCCGTGGTGTTGCCAAGGGCGTCGAGGGCGTCGGTGCGTTTGCGTACTTGCTCGTCGAGGTGGCTCATCTCGGCATTGCCTCCGGCGTTGTCGGCTATCGGGCCGTAGGCGTCGGTGGCGAGGGTTATACCCAGCGTTGACAGCATGCCTACTGCGGCGATGCCGATGCCGTAAAGTCCGAGGCTAAGATTTGTTGCGGAGATCATGTTTTGTACGTCGAAGTTAATTGCGCACAGGTAGGCCATGATTATCGCAACGCCTATGGTAAGAACCGGAACGGCCGTTGAAAGCATCCCAAGCCCAATGCCGGAGATGATTACCGTGGCAGGGCCGGTTTGCCCGCTTTCCGAAACCTGCCTCGTAGGCTTGTACGAGTGGGATGTATAATATTCGGTTGACTGGCCTATTATCACGCCTGCCAGCAAGCCGCTGATCACCGAGAACGACAGGCCTACCCAGTTGGGTATTCCTAATATGTATAATATGCCGAGGGTGGCCGCGGCAATTAAAATCGAGCTCGTGTTAACCCCTCTTCCCAGGGCTCCGAGAAGCTGCTTCATATTTGCTCCCTCCTTTGTCCTTACCATGAATATGCCGAGGATAGAAAGAACGATGCCTACCGCTGCAATAAGCATCGGGGCGAATACGGCCTTTAGCTGAAGCCCGGGATTGGTGAAGAACGCCGATGCGCCCAGCGCCGCCGTGGCAAGGATTGATCCGCAGTATGATTCGTACAGGTCGGCTCCCATGCCGGCTACGTCGCCCACATTGTCGCCTACATTGTCTGCAATTGTGGCCGGGTTGCGGGCGTCGTCTTCGGGAATGTTCTCTTCAACTTTGCCTACAAGATCGGCTCCAACGTCGGCCGCCTTGGTATAGATTCCTCCTCCCACGCGGGCGAATAGGGCTTGGGTTGACGCGCCCATACCGAACGTTAGCATCGTTGTGGTGATTACAACCAGCTTTTGCGAATCGGTGGCCTCTGCTACACAGGCGTTCAGAACAAGAAACCATATCGAAATGTCGAACAGCCCAAGGCCTACAACCGTAAGCCCCATCACGGCGCCGGCGCGAAAAGCTACTTTCAGTCCGCTGTCTAACGACCTGCTGGCGGCGTTAGCCGTACGGGCCGAAGCGTAAGTGGCCGTTTTCATGCCGATAAATCCTGCCAGGCCCGAGAAAAATCCTCCGGTGAGGAATGCAAAAGGAACCCAGCCGTTCTGAACCCCGAATCCGTAAGCCAACACGGCAAAGAAGAGGCACAACACTACGAACACTACGGTCACAACCTTGTATTGCTGCATCAGATAAGCCATAGCGCCTTCCCGCACATATTTGGCAATCTGTTTCATAAGATCTGTTCCCTCGCTTTCTTTCATCATCTGCTTAAAGAAGATAAAGGCGAACAGTAGCGCCAGAACCGACGCAAACGGAATAAACCAAAAAATCCAATTGTTTAAAATCATGATACTTTATTTTGAATTTGATATTTAGAGAGCGCAAATTTAGTGCAAACCGCCGTTTCTGCAAATAGAATGAACGCTTCGTAATAACGAACCGCAACCGCCGCCCCCCAGGAAAAGCAACCCGGTATTTCGTTGCCCAACCCTCGGCCGCCCCCATACGGCCCGGCATCAGGCGTATCCGCCACCGAAAACCTGATGAAACCTCCTCCCGATCCTGAACTTAACCTTCCTGACCAGAAGCCCATCCTCGCAGTCTTCCAGCAGCCTCAACGCCTCCCTGGCTACCTCTCGGCCGAGCTCTTTGCGCTTCTGGAAAACCAAATAAAGCTCCGCAATACGCCACAGGGCTCGCGCAAAGTAGGGCTTCCAGATTACGCCCTCTCTTGCCGCCAATAATTTGAAGGTCGACGCACATTCCATGTAAAGATCCTCGGCCTTTTCCGGATTGGGCTTCCGGCCGTACCGGTACGGCAAGGCAAGATAGTCGTACGCCTTTGAGTAGGCATGGGGGTTGACGCGGGCCAGGTCCGGACATTTAAGTAACGCCTCAACCAGGTAGCCCTCGGCTTCATTCATATCGTCGTACATACGGGCTCCTCCAAGCTTTACGAGCGCGGCGGCAAGGCGCGAACTCCATGTTGAGGGATCTTTCAGCGCAAGAGTTTCGTAAATGCCCGCGGCGCGCTTGAAGGATGCCGCCGCCTCGCGGTTATACTCTGATGAAACATGCGAGTCGCCGGCGTTAACCAGCATTGCGGCAAGGTGAGGCCGGTATACGCCGGGATCGCTTGCGGCCAGGGCCTCGTATTTTCCTGTGGCGTTCGCATAGTATGAATCGAGAGACATATAATCTATATCGCCGTAACAGTACCGGCGCGGTCCGGGCTCAGCTTCGAGAGGCAGTCCGGTTTCATGAGTACGGTATTCGTTCGACAGCCAAACCGTATCGCCCATGTTATGCAATACCTCCAGCAGGCTCGAAGCCGGAAGCTCCCCGTTCAGGCAGCCGTAATAGCAGTTAACCTCCCTTGCCCAATCGAAGGTTTTATGATAAAAGGCTGCGGCGCGCATTAAGATGCGGCCCGAAGAACAAATCTCAACCGCCTTGTCGCAATGATGCGACGCCTGCAATGCAAGTCCGCCTGCATAATACAGCTCTGCCTTTATTATATGAAGCTCGGCTTCATCCTCCGGATCGGATGCGTTGGGGTCGATAATTTCGGCGGCGGCCGAATAATTGCCGCTTTGGGCGTATCCGGCCGCTTCACGGCCAACCGGTTGCCGCCTTGGCCCCAGCCGGCTCTCAATATCGCTTAACCGTGCGAGGAGCTCCTCAACCTCCATATTTGTATCCTTCTTCATATCGCTGCTACTCGCCCTTATCCGGCCAAAGCCCCAGTACCCTGAAGATAGCCTTAAGAATCGGCGGGCAGGCCGACTGCTTGTTAAAGGCAATCCGGTTATATATTTCCTCCACCTCGTCGTACGCCTTTTGGGCCTCGTCGCGCTTGCCGAGTATAAACAGCACGCCGGCCAGCTCGTTGAGGATAATCGCCCTGTCGATTGGCGACAAATCGTATGCAAGGCAAAGATTATAATGAGCTTCGGCCATGCTGGGGCTCCCCATATCGCGATGAAAGTTTGCCGCGTCGTAATTCACCTGCACCTTTTCGCCCGTAGCCCTCGCCTCGCCTATTCGCTTTTTCATGGCCTCGATATTGCGGAAGAGGGTTACGGTTGGGTTTTCGTAATTTTCTTCGTACTTCATAAGAGCTTGCAAAGTCTCGCTGTTATTGGTTTACCTGTTCTCAAGCCTCCGTTCCCAATCCTTCAATACGCCGATGGCATAACCGAGCTGCTTGGATACAAAAGCCGTTTTCTCGCATTGCCGCAACACCTCAACGGCCTCGCCGGCGCAGTTTACAGACAGCATGGGCTGCGGATAGTCGTCCTGGTAAAAAATAGCCATGTTAACCAGCGTATGCCCCAGGCGAACATTCCAGGTATCCGGATCGTTGGCCGCTAAGGCCCGCGCCGTTTTCTCGCACTCCTTATAATACTTCTCGGCCTTTTTAAATTCCCTCTTTGCGGCATACAAATTACCGAGATTGCCCAGCGTCATCATCAGGTCGGGATTATAAGCCTTGGGATTCCTGGCGGCCAGCTTTTCGAGTATTTCATACGACTGGGTATACAGCCGGGCAGCCTCGTCGTAGTTCGAGGCAAGGTAATGGGCGTTGGCCAGGTTGTTCAGGGTAATTGCAAGTTTGGGCCGGTACGTCTCCGGATCTTTATCCGCAAGAAACTTGCGGATCTTCAAAGCCACGGAGTGGAACTCTTTCGCCTGCTCGTAACGGCCTGTTCCGTTATACATCTCGCCAACGTTGCTTAAAGTTGCGGCGAGCTTTGGAGAGTACTTTACCGGATCGGTTCTATTTAGCTCGATGTAAAGGTTTATGACCTCGTCGTAATACTTCCTCGCCTTTTCACTGTCGCCCATGTCGCGATACAATGTCCCGAGGCTATCGAAAGTTTGCGCAATGTCTTCGGTTGATTCCTCGTCGTCCTGCATCGACAGCTTGCGGCCCAGGTTGAACGCCTCCATCAAAACCTTTTCGGCAGGCAGGTAATCGGTTGCCAGGGTAAGAACCGACCCCAGGTTATTGAGCGTAGCGAGCCGGTTGCCGTCTGAAATTTTCATATTAAGGCAGCGCCTGTAATACTCCTCCGCCTTTTCAAAATCATTAAGATCATAGAACATGGTAGCCGCGTCGAAAGTATCTTCAAACGTTTTAGAGATGTCGGCGGCCTTTGCATACAGCGCGGCGGCTTCCTCGTGGCGATTTTGTGAGGTGTAATTCCCGGCTTGACGTATAAAACCTTCGGCAGCCGCTTCATTCTTCTTTTTCTCGTTGTTTTTCATGATATATCCTGTTTAAAATTATGTGCGCGCAAGTTACGTATAAAGCTCCGGATAATAACTGCCGGCAAGCCGTCTAAATGTGGAAATTACCGGCGCCGGCTTCCGTTATTATATCTCCATTTGGAA
Source organism: Tannerellaceae bacterium (assembly GCA_031280645.1). The sequence continues at coordinate 18,739 of JAITGL010000050.1, forward strand.
ATTAGCTGAAAATATTTCCGGCAGATAATTGCCATTTGGAGATTATCTGAAATATTTTCATGTGATATATTTCCATCTGGAAATTATTTAAAACATTTTCCGGCAAGATATTTCCATCTGGAAATTATCGAAAGATTTTTACGGCAGATAATTACCATTTGGAAATTGATAAAAGTAATTTCCGGCATAATATCTCTATCTGGAAATTATCCAAAGAATTTTCCGGTATGCTATTTCCATTTGGAAATTATATAAAGACATTTTCCGCAGATAAATTCCGGATGGAAATTGGTTAAGGCGTTTTTCCGTAGCTTAATTCCAAATGGAAATTATTCCAGGCAATTGTCCGCGGTCAAATTCCATTTGGAAATTACCTGGAAATATTCCCGGCATGCTATTTCCATTATGCGGCGGTTCAAAAAATAACAGGTATGTTTGCGGAAAAGGTAATAGCATCTAATTGAAAGCCCGATGGAAAAATTCATATCTATAAGGTTTAAAAGCATTTTGAAGCAGCTCCACATAGGCGAGCACTTCTTTTTTTACAGCGACGGCATCATATCCCCGCTCTTAACCCCGGCAAACGGTTTGCCGGAGCTGAAACGCACGCTTACCGAGCTTCAAAGGATTTTTGAAACGGAAGACAATCTGTTTAAGATCAGTCAAGCCTCGATATTCAGCAAAGAGATATTCGTATCTAACGCAAAGCGGGTAGGGTACTTCAACTTCTTTTGGCATTGCATCGACATTGCCGAGTACGAGGGAACCCCGGCGATAAATAAGGCCGTAGAAACGATGAACTTCCTGCATCATACCTACAAAGACTTGCCGTCGTACAATTACCTTGTCCTGAGCAGCGCCATGATCAGCTTTTTCCAGGATTGCGCAACTCCGCGCTTCCAGGCCCCTATCCAAACCCTGTCGGCGGCCCTCGACATTAATCTTGCAAGCATCATTGGCAAAATGAAGGCCGCACACGACAAGTTTGTTTCGCTCCACGAGCAGCGGGCTCTCAGCAAGGAGCATATAGCCGCCATGGGCAAGCTCTCCAAAGTGCGGTTTGAAGTTGACTCCACGCTCGCGTTTCTGGTCGACGGCATCAACGTATCCTGGAACGCCAACGAACTCGGGGCCGGCGACCCGTCGCTGCGGCAAAAGCTTACCGAGGTGAGAGAGATAATAAACAGCGCCGTTCATCAGGCAAAAAACAGCCTTGCCCACCGAGGTAAGAGGAAGTATAAGAAAAAACCGAAGCCCGCTAAAGCCTGACAACGGCCTGCCGGCGGCGATTTCAAGTTACCGGCCGATGAACTACCTTTGCCGCAAACAAAAAATCAACAATAATCTATTTATATGGAAATAACAGGAAAAGTAGTAGCCGTACTTACGCTGCAAGAGGGCGTGAGCCGCGCGGGCAACGAATGGAAAAAGCAAGAGTATGTGCTGGAAACCGACGATCAGTTTCCGAAGAAAGTGTGCTTCCAGATTTTCGGAGGCGATAAGATCGCACAGGCTAATATCCAGTACGGCGAAAAGATAACCGTATCGTTCGACATCGAGAGCCGCGAATTTAACGGCAAATGGTATACCAACATTAACGCATGGAAAGTAGACAGGCCGCAAGGCTACGGCAACGATGCGCCCGAGCCTCCGGCTCAGCAGGAGGCCGTTTACGCGCCGCAAGGCGATGCGCCCGAATTTCCGCCGCCGATGCCGTCAGACGATCTTCCGTTTTAAACCTGGGCAGATGAAAAGCATACGATTCCTTATTGTCGCGGCAATGTTTGTTTGCCTTACGGCCGCGGCCCAGCGGAACGCCGTTGGTAATATAGCCGACAGCAGTTCGATCAAGATAGCCCTGAATTTTTATTCGTTCAACGCCCCGCTTTCCGAAGGAGGCGAAACGATGGAGAGCGTTATTGATTACGCCGCCTCTATCGGCTACGCCGCGCTCGACATTACGGGTTATTACTTCAGCTCGTATCCGTCCGCGCCGTCCGACGATGAAATTTTCCGCATCAAGCGCCGCGCTTTCCGTCGCGGGATACAGATATGCGGAACCGGAGTTCGGAACGACTTTACCGTTGCCGATCCGGCCGCCCTGGAAAAGGAAAAGCAGCATGTAAAGGATTGGATAATCGTAGCGGCCAAGCTCGGAGCGTCGACGCTGCGGATCTTCGCCGGCCAAGGCGTTCCGAACGGATCAACCTGGGAGGAAACCGCCCGGCGGGTGGCCGGGGCCATCGACGAGTGCGCCGGGGTTGCCGCCGCCCACGGCATAACGATAGCGGTTCAAAACCATAACGATTTTCTGAAAACAGCCGGCGACGTTGAGCGCCTCTTCTCCCTGATCGGCTCCGAGGCCGTTGGGCTGATGCTCGACATCGGCAGCTATCGCTCCGACCCGTACCGGGAGATAGAGCAAACAATCGGGTATGCCGTTACATGGCAGGTTAAGGAGACGGTGTTTATAAACGGCGTTGAAACCAAAACCGACTTGCAGCGGGTTATGGATATTATCGGCCGTAACGGCTATTGCGGCTACGTTCCGGTTGAAATAATCGGGAAGGGTAACGAGAGGGAGAGGGTTAAACGGATGCTTCTTGAGATGAAAGCCGCCGGTTGACGGTTTAAATAGAATCGGTTCAAATAAACAGAGCCGCCGAACGGGTTTGAAGTTCGGCGGCTCTTTTGTTTGCAGTATTAATTATCCTTTACAGCTTAAAGCGGTACCCGAAGTTGAGCTGGAATACTGTGTTAGAGTACGCTCGGTCGCGCTTGACGATTTCTTCGGTTGTTGCCTGGGCGTAGGAGGTGTAAGCTTTGATCTCATCCTTTGCTATGTTAACGATGCCGAAGTTAAGGTTGGCCGACAGGGTAAGTCCGCTTTCGAGTTCGTAGCCTATGCCGATTATGGCAGCGGCGTCGAATTCTTTGGTTATGGCGTCTGGCATCAGCATTCCTTCGTATCCTTTTATGTATCCTACTTTATCCATCACTGCGATGAAGCCTATTTGAGGGCCTGCCACGAGGTAGAGGCCCCGGCTTTCGGTGTAGTAATCGGTAAGATAAAATTTAGCCATAAGCGGGATGTTGATATAGTCGAGGCTTGGCGAAAGCTGGTTGAAGTTTTTTCCCTGCATTGAGTAAATTAATCCGGTTTCTATTCCCCATTGGGATGTGAGCATCAGGTTGGCCGATATGCCGAAATTGAGACCGGGCTTGAGGGAGCCTTGCCGGGTTGACGAGATAGTGGCCAGGTTAAGGCCTGCGCGAGGCGTGAGGGCTATGCCTTCTTGAGAGCTTGCCGATATAAAGGGCAGCGTAATTAGCATGATTAATAGAATTGCTTTTTTCATTTGTTGATTATCCAATTATGAGCGTTATTAAAAATTTCAATCCAAGGTGTAATCTCGTCGCATCGTCGCGATTCGGGGTAATAGCCGCATTGCCATGGGAAAATACTCCTTTCGGGGTGGGGCATCATGGCTAAGTGACGTCCGTCGGCCGAGCATATTGCGGCAACCGATCCGGGAGATCCGTTAGGGTTGCCGGGGTATGCGGAGTAATTATACCGGGCTACTACTTGATAGGAGCTTTCGTTGTAAGGGAAGTCAAATCGTCCTTCGCGATGTGCAACCCAAACGCCGAGTTTGCTTCCGCTAAGCGATGCGAGCATTATGGAATGGTTTTGGGGTATTTCTACCGATAGAAAGGCCGACTCAAACTTGGTCGACTCGTTAATCCGCATCTTGTGCGGCTTTTCATAGTCAGGGTACAGCAGGCCGAGCTCGGCCATCAGTTGGCAACCGTTGCAAACGCCCAAACTTAAAGTGTCGGGGCGGGCGTAGAAGCGGTTGATGGCGTTGCGAGCCTTTTCGTTGTAGAGGATGCCTGCGGCCCATCCTTTGGCCGATCCGAGAACGTCGGAATTGGAGAAGCCGCCGCAAAAAACAATGAGGCTAACGTTGTCGAGCGTTTCCGCCCCGGAGGAAAGGTCGGAAAGATGAACGTCTTTAACGTTGAATCCTGCGGCGTAGAGCGCATAAGCCATTTCGCGCTCGCCGTTTGTTCCCTTATCGCGGAGGATGGCTGCGGTAGCTCCCGTTGTGCTGCTGTTGTTGGCTGCCGGCCGGGGGGCTAATAACCCTGTAAAGGTTTCGGGGAAGCGGAACTCAAGCGGTTGCTTGCGATAGTTGTCGAATCTCTTCCCGGCGCAGAGCGCGCCGCTTTGCTTTTCGTCGAGCTTATGCGACGGCGAGTACCAGATGTCGCGGGCGTTGTCGATACAAACGTTCCACGTCGTTGATCCTTTAATCTCTAAGCTGCGGCTGGCGATGGGGCGTGCAATGGGTATGAACCGGGATCCGGCTTTTCGCATCACGGCTTCAAACGCTTCCGGGTTTTTTACCTGGACAATTATTCCGGGATTCTCGGCAAAGAGGATCCTGGTATCAGGCCATTGGGAGAGATCAACTTCGAGTCCGCCTTCAACGTTGGCGAAGCACATCTCCAGGAGGGTGGTTATCATTCCTCCGGCCGATATGTCGTGTCCGGCGAGGATAAGACCGGCGGTTAGCGCTTCCTGAACGGCGGCAAAGGTTCGGGCAAAGCGAGCCGGATCGGTAACGGTGGGGGCTTCGCCGCCCAGCTTGCTCATTGTTTGAGCGAGGGCTGAGCCGCCGAGTTTAATGTCGTCGAACGAGAAGTCGATGTAATATACATATGTAAGAGGATCGTTATTCAATACCTGGGATACCGTTTTTCTTACATCTGATACCTCGGCTCCTGCCGAGATAATAACCGTACCGGGAGCTATCACTTTCCCGTCGGGATACTTCTGCGTCATCGACAAAGAATCCTTCCCCGTAGGAATATTGACGCCCAGGCTGCATGCAAACTCCGAGGCTGCGCTTACCGCCGCATAGAGGCGCGCATCTTCGCCCTCGTTGCGACAAGGCCACATCCAGTTTGCGCTTAGCGACACGCCGGACAGTCCGTATGCGAGAGGGGCGAAAACGATATTTGTAAGAGCTTCGGCTATGGCAAGAACCGATCCGGCCGACGGGTCTATCAAGCCGGCCTGCGGAGCGTGTCCGATAGATGTTGCCATGCCTTCTTTACCCCGATAGTCGATTGCAACAACGCCGAGATCGGCCAGCGGAAGCTGAAGCTCGCCCTGGCATTGCTGGCGAGCAACCCGGCCGGTTACGGAGCGGTCTACTTTATTGGTAAGCCAGTCTTTACATGCCACGGCTTCGAGGCTGAGAACGTTGTGGAGGTAGAGCGTCAGCTTCGATTCGTCGTATTCAACGGGGGAGAACGACCGGCTTACGGTAGCGTCGCTCACAATCATCTTCGGCGGACGGCCGAACAGGTCGTCGAGGTTAAGATCAATGGGCTTCCGCTTGTCGGATTGCTCGAATACGAGTTTCATATCTCCCGTTGTTTGGCCTACAACGTACATCGGGGCTCGTTCGCGCTCGGCTATGCGGCTAACCCGGTCGATATCCGAGGGTTTGATAAGGATTCCCATCCGCTCCTGGCTCTCGTTGCCTATTATCTCTTTTGACGACAGGGAATGGTCGCCAACCGGCAACCGGCTCATGTCGATACGACCTCCTACCGATTCAACAAGCTCGGACAGGCAGTTCAGATGGCCGCCGGCTCCGTGGTCGTGTATAGAGATTATAGGATTATCGTCAGACTCGGCAATGCTGCGAATCACGTTTGCCACGCGTTTTTGCATCTCAGGGTTGGCCCGCTGCACGGCGTTAAGCTCTATGCCGCTGGCATACCTGCCGGTATCGACCGACGATACGGCGCCGCCTCCCATTCCGATACGGTAGTTATCGCCGCCGAGAACAACAATGCTGTTTCCCTCCTGCGGTTCGCCTTTCAGGGCGTCGCGACGGTTGGCGTAGCCTATTCCTCCGGCAAGCATTATTACCTTGTCGTATCCGTAGGCGATTTCATGCTCTTTGTGCTCGAAGGTTAGAAGGGAGCCGCAAATCAGGGGCTGACCGTATTTGTTTCCGAAGTCGGAAGCTCCGTTAGAAGCTTTGATTAGTATCTGCTCCGGAGTTTGATATAGCCATGCGCGCGGATCAAGTGCGAGCTCCCACTCATGCTTGCCGGGTTCCGACCGTGGGTAGGAGGTCATGTATACGGCGGTTCCGGCAAGCGGAAGCGATGCTTTGCCTCCTCCGAGGCGGTCGCGTATCTCGCCTCCGGCGCCGGTGGAGGCTCCGTTGAAAGGCTCGACGGTTGTAGGGAAGTTGTGGGTTTCGGCTTTAAGCGAGAGTACGGTTCGGATTTCTTTTACGGCAAAGAAGCTCGGAACGTCGCCGCGTTCGGGGGCAAATTGCTCTGCAACCGGGCCTTCGTTAAAAGCTACATTGTCTTTATAAGCCGATACCAGCCTGTTGGGATTCGCAGACGAGGTGCGACGTATCATGTCGAAAAGCGAACAGGGCTGCTCCTTCCCGTCGATGATAAACCGGCCGTTGAATATCTTGTGGCGGCAGTGCTCCGAGTTAACCTGCGCAAAGCCGTACGCCTCGCTGTCGGTAAGCGGACGGCCCAGGCGGCGGCTAAGGCCGGCCAGATACTCAACCTCGCTATCGCTTAGGGCCAAGCCTTCCTCGGAGTTGTAAGCTTCTATATCTTCGTCCTTAATTAAGATAATGTCGGCCGGAGATATGTTTACGGAAAAAAGATCCTGGCCGAGACCGTTATACAGGCGTTGCAGCATAGGATCATAATCATCGTTGGGCAACGCCTTTACGTATTCTTCAATACGAGTAATACCGTCGATACCCATTGTGCGGGTAATCTCGACGGCATTGGTGCTCCATGGAGTAATCATCTCGCGTCTCGGGCCGATAAATGATCCGTTTACAAACGGCTGCTCCATAATCGCGGCAGAGCCGAAAAGCCATGCCAACTTGTCGAGATCAACAGCGGGCAACGACTTTCCGGCCTCGACGGCAATCAGCGTTCCTTCGGATGATTGGAAAAACAGGATCATGCTATACGTCGCAAATCTTAATACACTTTTCGAGCGAGGCGATCTTGTCGGGCTGCTTTGGTACAAACTCCTGACCCACGAAACCTTTGTAGCCAGTTGCCACTATGGCCTGCATTATGGCTGGGTAATAAAGCTCCTGGGTTTCGTCGATTTCAGCGCGACCGGGGTTGCCTCCGGTGTGAATATGCGAGAAAAACTCGTGGTACTTCCTGATATTGGCAATAATATCTCCTTCCATGATCTGCATGTGATAAATATCATAAAGCAGGCGGAAGTTAGGCGAGCCCAGGCGGCGGCAAAGCTCAACCCCCCAAACGGTATGGTCGCACAGGTAATCCTTATGCCCAACGCTGTTGAGAAGCTCCATGGTGAGCACCACGTTATGCTTTTCGGCAATTGGGATAATCCGCTTCAGGCCGGCTTCGCAGTTTTGCCATCCCTGCAAGTCGGTAACGCCGTTGCGGCGGCCTGAAAAGCAAATCAGGTTGGTCAGACCGGCCTTGGCAACTTGCGGAATCACCTCTTCGTAGCTCTTGACCAGCTCGTCGTGAAGTCTCGGATTGTTAAACGCGTCGTCGATACCCTTCCCGGCGCCCTGAGCCATGGCAACCGTAAGACCGTTGGCCTGCACTGTTGGCCAATCCTTTGGATCGAGCAGCTCAACCGATTCGATTCCTATGCGTTTACAGATCTTGCAAAACTCGTCGAGCTCAAAGCTGCTGAAGCACCATTTGCTTACCGAGTGACGAATGTTCCCCTTCAAAGGCTCTGGGGCTCCCGCTGTTCTCATCCCATATACAGATGATGATACTGCCGCCATGGCTCCACCGGCCAAGGCAGTTTTGATGGCGTTACGCCTTGTCATATTTTTCATACAAAATAAAATTTATAGAATTGTTAATAACTTCAGGTTCTGTAACTCAATAATCAACCGCTCCCGATTGCATTTTCATTTGCGGCTCAAATATACGGCAAATAAATAATTATCGGACAATGCCCTCCTTCCGGTCATAAATATACTCCCGCAATGCGAAAACCGTCCGAAGGTCTTCAAAGGTCTTTTAAAGTCTATAATGCAACGGCAGGGGCTACTTTGTCTTTTCAAATATTCCCCCGACGATTCCTGGATCATTTCCGGATCGTAAACAAAAACTCAAGCCCGCCGCCGCGCCGGTTCTTCACCTGGATATCCCCCTTGTGAAACAGTACCGCATTCTTCACGATTGATAATCCCAGCCCCGATCCGCCCGTGTCGCGCGTGCGGCCTTCGCTTACGCGGTAAAAGCGCTCGAAGAGGCGGCTTAGGTGGCGCTCGTCAACGCCGGAGCCGGTGTCGTAGTAGGAAAAGTAGAGGTAATTGTCGTCGTCGGCGTAATTGATTATCCTGATCTCGATGCCGGGGCCGGCGTAGCTTATGGAATTGTCGATAAGGTTGCGGAAAATGGAGTAGAGTAGGGTGTAGCTGCCTTTCACGGCCAGGTTGGGGTTGATGTCGACGGAATGGCTTATCCGCGAAGCTTCGAGGCGGGAGTGAAGGTCGGCGAAGACCTCGTCGACAAGGTCGGCAAGGATTATATCTTCGAGGATGAACTGCGAGGGGGCGTCTTCTATCTTAGAGATTATGCCGGCGTCGTCTATAAGATTGGAGAGCCGTACGGATTGGAGGTAGGCGCGGTCGATAAACTGCCGTTGCCTTTCGGGGTCGAGGTCGCGGCTGCTAAGCGTTTCAAGGTAGGCGCGGAGGGTGGTTACGGGGGTGCGAAGCTCGTGGGCTATATTGCCTGTCATCTCTTGTTTGAGGAGCTTGGTTTTCTCGGCCCGGGTCGTATCCTTTATTATGATCTCAAAACTTTCGTCGTGGAAGACTATGGCTTGTATAGAAAAAATCTTGGCGTTCTTTTCGATGCGGAAGTCGGAGTAGTTGTCGGTTCGCTTGGCATTGGCGATAAAGTTTGTTACGGGGCGAAACATAGGGTCGTATAGGATATTCTCCACGTCGAGGATGGGAGTGTCGGATATCAGGTTAACGTATTGTATGAAATTGGTGTTGGCGTAAATCTTTTTCATCTCCGAGCTGAATATGCAAAGCCCCTCGCCTGAAAACCGGAAATGTCTTATCAGCTTCTCGCGTTCGAGCTGGATATGCTGCCGGGTAAGCTCGCCTTGCTTGAATATCTCGACGAGCTCGGTGCTTATCTCGCCCAGCTCGTCGTTCGGGAATGACGCCTGCGTTATGCCGCCGCCGCGCTTTATCTCCGAGGCCAAATCCTTCAGTCTTATTACCGACTTGCCGAATCTACGTGCCATGTACGCCACCAGTGCGGCTGCAACGGCAAATAGAGTTATCGTTACATATATAAAAAGATTGTTGGGGCGGAGCATATTCCTGGCGCCGGCATTGTAGGGCAAGGCCACGCGAACGAAATGCCGGCCGAACCTCCTGGCGTAGTAAAAATATTCCTTCCCGGTCGAGGCCGATGTCCGAACAGCATGGCCTGCGCCGCGAACTTTGGCGGCGGCTATTTCGGAACGGTCGAGGTGATTGTCCATACGGCTGGGGTTGCCGGCTTCGCTGTCGAATTGAACGTTGCCGTTAAAGTCGATTATTGAGATGCGCACGCTGTCGGGCAGTATGGAGCACAGCTCGGCGATGTTGCGGCCGAGGCTGTCGGGACGGCTCATGAAAGCGTTGGCCGTTTCGGCGTATCCGTCGATACGGCTTATAGCTTCGGCGGTGCGCAGCTTTGATTCCTGTCGCCGCTCTACAAGTATCACCGAGGCAGCGAAGGCGATGAAGACAAGCAGTATGTAAATGAAAATCCGCTGCCTGTCGGCAAGTTGGCCAAGATTCATTCGGGGCGAGGCTGGTCGGGGTCGAAGGCGTAGCCGTACCCTATCCGGTTAATGAGGCAATCGGCATAGCGGCCGAGTTTTTTCCGCAGTCGGGCTATGTGTACGTCGACGGTGCGCTCGAGTACAAAGCCGTCGTTGCTCCAGGCTTTTTCGAGAATATCGGTTCGCGAGAAAAATTCTTTTTCTCTTTTGAGAAGGAGATAAAGGATGTTATACTCGGTGCGCGTAAGCTCCACTCGTTCCTTATCCACATACACCGTCTTGGCCTTTGTGTCGAGCGCAAGTCCGCCCGACTGCAAAACCTCCGGCGCGACCGTAGCTCCCCGCTTGAGCACGCTCCTGACCCGGGCAACGACCTCCTTAACTGAGAAGGGTTTCGTTATGTAATCGTCGCCGCCGATCGAGAATCCGGTAAGCAAATCATTCTCCGAGTTTTTTGCCGTGAGAAATATGATGGGGATATTATTACCCTCCTTCCTGAGCCGGTTAGCCATTGCAAAGCCCGACATGCCTGCCATCATCACGTCGAGCAGCAGTAGGCTATGGGCGGGCTCCAGCTTGCGCAACGCCTCCTCGGCCGACGAGGCCGAATCAATATGATACCCTTCGTGTTCAAGATTAAACTGCAACACTTCGCGGATATCGGGCTCGTCGTCGACAATAAGTATGCGAATATTATTGGCTTTCGTAACCATGATTATTTTTGTTTATTGATTTTGGGCGCAAATCTAAGATATTATCAGACAATCTCACTTTAGGATTTAAATAAAGCAATGAAGGCTCTTGGGGACTATACTCCGTGCGGAAGCGCCTCCGTAACGGCGAACGCGACGATTCTACGGGAGCGGCATCAATCAGTTTTAAAACTCCTACATTTGCCGGCAAAACATTCATAACTATATAACATTTCTCGAAATGAAAAGACGTCTTCTTTTTCTCGCGGCAGTTTTTCTTTGCTGGCTGCTGCTCTTAGCTCTGCAAAAGCCTGTTTTTATGCTTTACCATATCGGCCTTGCCGGCGGAAGCTCGGTTACCGACTGGCTTGCTGTGATCAGGTATGGGTTGAGGCTCGACATTGCAGTGGCGGTTTATCTTACTATTATTCCTTTGCTGGCCGTTGTGCTTTCCTTTAATATTAAGGAAAGACATTGGCGATGGCTTACCGTTGGGCTCAGGATTTATTTTGCGACGGTTCTTTTTGCAATGGCGGTTATATTCTTTGTGGATATGGCTCTCTATACTTTTTGGGGATTCAGACTCGATGCTACGATATTGTTCTATATCCAATTTCCCGGCGGGGCTATGGCGAGTATGCCCGTATGGATTTCGATAAGGCAGGCTCTGTTCTCAATGATTTACATTGCGCTTGGGCTTTGGCTCTTTTACGGCTGGGCGATGCGGTTCTTCAGAGTTGATTCGGGCGAGGAGAAAAGGGCTACCCGCATTGTTATTGCGTTGCCGCTGCTGGTTTTTGTGTTCGGCATCGTGGAGAATAAAGGCTTTATGAGGTCGACGATTGGGTCGGTATATTTCAGTGAGAGACAGTTTTTGAATCATGCGGCGATTAATCCGGCCTTTAGCCTTGTGTCGTCGGTTATAAAGCAGCTCGACTTCGGATCGCAGTTCCGGTTTGAAAACGAGGAGATGAGGGAAGAGGTATTCTCGTCGCTGTTCGCTCCGGCGCCGGGCGGCTCTGATACTGCGGCCATGCAGATGCTGCGAACTCCCCGCCCCTCCAACATTGTCCTGATTATCCTCGAAAGCTTTTCGGCCAACGCTATCGAACCGCTGGGAGGAACGCCGGGCATAACCCCATGCCTGAATAAGATAGCCGGCGAGGGAATATTATTCTCCAACGTATACGCCAGCTCGTTCCGCACCGACCGCGCCCTGCCGGCCATCCTCAACGGCTATCCGGCCCAGCCCACAACTTCGCTGATGAAATATCCCGCCAAATGCGCCTCGCTCCCCTCGTTAGCTAAAAGCCTTTCGGCTGAAGGATATTCAACGGAGATGCTCTACGGCGGCGACATCACCTACACCAACATGCTGAGCTACTTTAACGGCTCCGGCTACCAAAAGATAATTTCGGGCAAAGACTTTCCTCCGACTCAGCTGCTCAACAAATGGGGAGCCAACGACGACGTTACCTTCAGCTACCTCCACCGGATGCTTACCGACAATCCCGACACAACCCGCTTGCGCTTTACAACATTCCTTACGATAAGCAGCCACGAGCCCTTCGATGTGCCGTACCATCGTTTGAAAGAATTATATCCTAACGCGGTGGCCTTTACAGATAGCTGTATTGGAGCCTTTGTCGACAGCCTCAAGGCAAGCCCCGTATGGAATAACACTCTGATAGTTTTCATGGCCGATCACGGCTTCCGCTATCCCGACCACCTGTCTGAATACGAGCCGGCCCGGTATCATATTCCGCTGCTATGGGCTGGAGGAGCCGTTGCCCGCCAAGCGAAGATCGAAACGATTGCTTCGCAGAACGATCTGGCCGCAACGCTGCTGGGCGCGCTTGGGATTAATGCGGACGATTATCTGTTTAGCCGTAACATATTCAACCCCGATGTTCCGCCGTTTGCGTTCTACACGTTTAGCAACGGTTTCGGCTTTGTGGATCCTACGGGCGCAACGGCTTACGACAACGACAGCAACCGCCGCCTCATGTTCATCCCCGAAGAGGGCGGGCGCGAGAGGCTTGATAAAGGGAAAGTATTGCTGCAAACATTGTATAAGGATTTGGGAAGCAGGTAAGCGTTCAACAATTAAGAATAACGATATGAAAAGAGCCCTTTTTATAGACAGAGACGGTACGATAGCCGTAGAGCCGCCGGTCGACTTACAGCTCGACTCGCTTGAGAAGCTTGAGTTTTATCCGAAAGTGATCCGTAACCTTTACCTCTTGCGCCGCCGGCTCGACTTCGAGTTCGTTATGGTTAGCAACCAAGACGGATTAGGAACGGCATCCTTCCCCGAAGAAAACTTCTACCCTGCCCATAATCTGATTTTAAAAACCTTGGCCGGCGAAGGCGTTGTATTTAACGACATCCTTATCGACCGCTCCTTACCCCGCGATAATTCCCCTTGCCGCAAGCCCGGTACGGGAATGTTGGGCAAATACGTGAGCGGCGAATACGACCTGTCGGCGTCTTATGTGATAGGCGATCGTCATACCGACGTGCTCCTTGCCCATAATCTCGGCGCAAAAGCCATCCGACTTTGCCGCCCGGAAGACGCCGTTGAAGATCCGAAGCCGCTTTTGGCAACCGCCGATTGGGACGAGATCGCAGCCTTCATCCTCAACGCCGAGCGGAAGGTGGTTGTGCTGCGCAAAACTCATGAGACCGACATCCGCATAGAAATCGCACTCGACGGTAGTGGGCGCACAACAATCGACACCGGCCTCGGATTCTTTAACCACATGCTGGAGCAAATAGGCCGTCATGCCGGCATCGACCTCGACATCCATGTACGTGGAGATTTGAATGTCGACGAGCATCACACCGTCGAAGACACGGCCTTAGCTCTCGGCGAGGCCCTGATGAAAGCCGTAGGCGACAAGCGAGGCATAGAACGCTACGGCTTCGCCCTCCCGATGGACGATTGCCTGTGTAGCGTGGCCATCGACCTGGGCGGCCGGCCCTGGCTTGTGTGGAACGCCGACTTTCGCAGGGAAAAAATAGGCGATATGCCCACCGAGATGTTCCGACACTTCTTCAAGAGCCTGAGCGACGCCGCGAAAATGAACCTCAACATACGCGCCGAAGGCGACAACGAGCATCATAAGATAGAGGGAATCTTCAAGGCCTTTGCCCGCAGCCTGAAAGCAGCCGTGGCGCGCGATCTTAGCCGGAATGAACTCCCTTCTACCAAAGGTCTCCTGTGAAAATAATCCATACGTCTGATTGGCACCTCGGCCAGACCTTTTACGGCTACGAGCGCAAAGAGGAACACCAAGTATTCCTTGCATGGCTGCTGCGAAAGCTTTCCGACGAGGCAGCCGACGTTCTGCTGATTGCCGGCGACGTGTTCGACAGTCCTAATCCGTCGGCCGAATCGCAGTCGATGTACTACCGTTTCCTCCGCCGGGCCGCCGCCGAGAATCCGTTGCTGACCATTATCGTTACGGCCGGAAATCACGACTCGGCAGCCCGGCTCGAAGCGCCCTCCCCTCTGCTTGAGGAGATGCGGGTGCATACCCGCGGCATTGTGCAGCGCAACTCCGGCGGCGAGATTAACCTCGACAGGCTTATCATTCCGTTGCAGAAGGATGGCGAAACCAAGGCCTGGTGCCTTGCCGTACCTTATCTCCGCCAAGGCGATTATCCGCCGTCGGTCAATTATTCGGAGGGAGTTGCCAAGCTTTATCGCGCGTTGCTTGACGCTGTGCCCGATCCTAAGCTGCCCGTAATCGCTATGGGGCATTTGCATGCAACGGGAGCCGAACTCTCGGTCGACGATCAGTCGGAGCGCACCATTATCGGGGGATTGGAATCTGTGTCGCAGGAGGCTTTTCCTTCGGAGATAACATACGTGGCATTGGGGCATCTGCATCGGGCGCAGCGCGTGTCGGGGCGGGATAATGTTCGCTACGCCGGAGCTCCGGTTCCGATGTCGTTTGCCGAGAGGAATAACAGGCAGGGCGTTAATGTTGTGGAAATAGGCGAGGTTGAGGGCGTAGGCAGGCTGGAGTTTGATCCTCCGGCGCGGTTGATCTCCCTGCCTCGCGATCCGGGACCGCTGCAATCTGTTATCGACGAGCTGGCCGCCTTGCCCGACGGCGATATTACCGCCTTTTCGCCTTACGTGGAGGTAAAGGTAAAGATTACGGAGCCCGAACCGTCTCTGCGCTTTCGCATCGAGGAGGCTCTGAAGGGAAAGGCGGTTCGCCTGGCGGGGATAAAGGCCGAACTGCCTCCGAAGGAAAAGAGCGCGGGAGAGGCTTCGTTTGACGATATAAAGAAAATAGAGCCCTTGGAGGTGGCGTTAGACGTTTACCGTCGTAAATACGGCGGCAGCGAGATGCCCCAAGCCATGAAAGATCTGCTGTTAATTGCAATCAGGGAAGCCCAACAATGAAAGTATTAGCAATAAGGGGAAAAAACATAGCGTCGCTCGAAGGCGTGTTTGAAATCGACTTCACTCGCGAGCCTCTGTCCTCGGCCGGCATATTCGCCATCACGGGCAGCACCGGATCGGGCAAATCCACGCTGCTCGACGTTTTATGCCTGGCGCTGTTCGGCAATACCCCGCGCATGAGCGTGGTGACGGAGAACAAAAGGATAGTAACCGACGTTGGGAACGAAACCATAAGCCAGGACGATTGCCGAACACTACTCCGTCGCGGTACGGCCGAGGGATACGCCGAGGCCGACTTTATATCGCTCGACGGTACGAGGTATCGCTCCACATGGTTAGTAAGGCGGGCGAGGGGTAAAGCCGACGGAGCCCTGCAAAAAACGGAAATGAGGCTTATTAACTTGGATGCCGGAAATGAAATCCAGGGCGTGAAAGGCGAGCTCGAAAAGAAAGTGGAGGAACTGATAGGACTTACTTTCGCCCAGTTCACCCGGGCCGTACTACTCGCGCAGGGCGATTTCGCCACCTTCCTGAAAGCCAGGCAGCCCGAAAAAGCCGAGCTGCTCGAAAAACTTACCGGCTCTGAAATATACTCGCAGATATCAGTCGTGATTCACGAAAAAAAGAAAGAAGCGGCAGGAGCTTACCTCGCCATGCGGCAGCGCATACAAGCCATCGACACGCTCCCTTCCGAACAGCTCGCCGCTTACGAAGAAGAACGTAACATCCTGTCGGCCGAATTGCCCGCCGCACAAAACACGCTTGACATCATCATCGCAAAACTAAAATGGATATCCGACCTCGAAGCCTTAATAAAGAATATCAAGCTGTCGGAAGAAATCCTTAACGGCATAAACAAGAAAACCGCCGACGCCGCGCCGCGATTCGATCTGATTGCACGCATTGAGAGCGTGCAGCACATGAGAGACGGCTTTAACTCCGCTCGCAGCCTGTTGCAGCAGACTGAAACCGACGAGGCCGAGCTTGCCGAAGCCGCAAGCAGATACGATACGCTTCTTGCCCGATTAAAAGAGGCCTCGGATACTTGCGCCGCCAACGACGAAATCCTCCGCGGGCTCAACGCCGAATGGGAAACCGTACAGCCTGCGCTCCGCGAGGCGAGAGACCTCGATATAAAAATAGCCGGCGGCAAGGCCAACCTTGAGGATACCCAACGCGAAATAGCCAAGGCCATATCCGAAAAGCTCCTCCTCGAACAGTCTCTCCTATCGCTCGTTGAGGAGATGGAAGCAGCGCAAGCCGAAATGGAAGCTGCCGGCGCGCGCCTCCTCTCGCTTCAACCTTTCGCCCCTCTGATTCCCGATATAAGCCTTATAATCGAACTCCTTAACGATTTGGATTCAACCGGCGCAAAGCGGCGCGAGGCCGTTTGCAAGCTTGAAAAAAATGAAGCCGGGCTCAAGGAATCGGAGTCGGGCCTGAAACGCGCGCAGATAGAGCTGAACAATATCGGCAGCCTGCCGGGCATGGCCCTTCAGCCGGGAATTGTAGCCCTTCGGGCCGGTTTGACCAGCGGCGAGCCTTGTCCGCTTTGCGGCAGCAGGCATCATCCGGTAAAAGATATGAGCGAGGAGCAAATTAAGGAGGCCGAAAGGTTAAACGAACGGATAAGCCGGCTTGCTTCGGAGGTGGAAAAGAGTAAGGCCGCAGTTGCATCTTCGCTCTCGCAGGTCGAAAATTATTCATCCCGGTACGCCGAGCTTTATGCTAAAACCGGCAACTTATTGCAGTTACTGCCGGAATGGGAAAACGAGCCAGGGCGCAGGTCGCTGGCCTCAACCCTTAAAAGCGCGGCGGCCGGCTGGGATTCGTCCTCGCGGCAAGAAAAAGAAAACAAGGAGATTGTAAGCCGGAATAATACCCTGATCGAAAGCGGCCGCAGCCGCCTGCAATCGCTGCTCGCTTCGCTTGATGAAAAACAGGCCAAGGAAGCCTCGCAGCTTGCCGCCCTTAAAATCCTCGCCGCCCGGCGCAGCGAGCTGCTTGATGGCCGCAACGCCTCCGATATAGATTCGGGCTTCTCGCAAAAGCGGAAGGAGGCCGAGCTTAATGCGGCCAAGGCCAGGCAGGCAAGCGACAAATTATTATCGGATGCCAATATCCTGAAAGGTTCTATCGAGCAATTGCAACGCAATATTACCGCCAGGCGCTCGGCCCTCGACAACGCAAACGCCGCCCTGGACCGCTTGCTTGAGCAAAGCCCCAAGCCAATATCGCGCAGCGAGCTCCAAAATCTTTTTTCAAAAGATATTTATTGGATACAGAAAGAGAAGGAGGCCCTTGCCGGATTGGAGAAACAAAAAACAATCGCCTTGGCCAACCTCAACCTCTACCGTTCACAGCTCGATAACCACCGCGAACAGCCCCTGAAACCATCCGAAACCGAACCGCCCCGGCTGATAGAAGAACGCCGCAACGAAATAACGCTCCGCATCGACTTTATCATTAACCGCGTCGCTACAATAAAGGCCATACTCAACCGCGACGCCGAAGCCCGCAACCAAATAGCATCCCTGTCGGCCGAGCTTGAGCGGACAAGCCTGCGGAACGCAAGCTGGGAAAAGCTCGACGATTTGCTCGGCTCGGCAAATGGATCGAAGTTTAAGGAGATAGCCCAGGGATATACGCTTGATACCCTGCTGGCTCACGCCAACCGTAGCCTCAAGGATCTCAGCCGCCGCTATGTGCTGCAACGCATCGCCGGAACCCTTGCATTACAGGTTATTGATCTCGACATGCTCGGCGAGGTCAGAACGGTACACTCGCTGTCGGGCGGCGAATCCTTCCTGCTCTCGCTTGCCCTTGCCCTGGGTTTATCGTCGCTTTCAACCGAAAGGATGAAAATAGAATCGCTTTTTATCGACGAAGGATTCGGCTCGCTCGACGTCGACTCTCTCCGCCTTGCCCTCCACGCCCTGGAGCGTCTCCAGACCCAGGGCCGAAAGATCGGCGTGATATCGCACGTTGCCGAGATGACCGAAAGCATTGCCGCAAGGATAAATGTGCAAAAGCTGGCCAACGGGCGGAGCGAACTAAGGATAGAGGGATGAATTAAAACCGTGTTTGTTTTCGGAGGAATCTCGCCAACAAACCAAAACGTACCTGTTTTCGCCTCGTTGAGGCCTCATTAAAGCAAAAACGTAGTTGTTTTCGCCTCGATTTGGCCTCATTCAAGCAAAAACGTAGTTGTTTTGGCCTCGTTTTCCCGAAAACCAGGCAAAAACACACCTGTGTTTGATTAAAAAACAGCAGTTTTCATCGAACCCAACTACGTTTTCACTTGCATGAGGCCAAATTGAGCCCAACACAACTACGTTTTTGTTTGTATGAGGCCAAATTGAGCCCAACACAACTACGTTTTTACCTGCATGAGGCCAAATCGAGCCCAACCCAACTACGTTTTTGCTTGCATGAAGCCAAATGCAGCCTAACCCAACTACGTTTTTGCCTCACTGACGCTTCCGACAGGCAAAACCCATGTGGGTTTTGCCTCATGCGGGCCTCCGGATAGCGAAACCCACTTGGGTTTTGCCTCAATGAGGGCCGAATCATGCCAAACCCATTCGGGTTTACGTTGAAAAGCGTCGTAATTTATCCAAACCCAAATGGGTTTTGCCTTCCGAAGGCCTTTTTCAGGCAAAACCCAGGTGGGTTTGGGTTGGCTGAGGGCAAAACGAGGCCAAACCCAAATCGGTTTCGTCTGAAAAGCGCTATGATTTATCCAAACCCAAATGGGTTTTGCCTTCCGAAAGCCTTTTTCAGGCAAAACCCATTTGGGTTTGGGCTGGCTGAGGGCAAAACGGGGCTAAACCCATTCGGGTTTGGATTGACGGGGAGGGTAAAAAAAGCGCGCCGCCATGGGTATGGGGCGCGCTCGGAGGTTTTGCTATCTGTTATTAGCTTGGATTGTTATGGTTCCCACCAAAGCTTTGGGAATATTGGGTTGACGCCGCCGTTCCAGGAGCCGTAGCTTTGCCATGGTCCGCTCTCATGGCTATCACCATTATAGTATGGACCCCATTCTGTTTCGTCGGGCCATCCGCTGCTGAAAGGCGTGGGTTCCGGGTTTGACGTAATGTTTCCTCCTATGCCATAGCTTCCGGTAAGGTAGTAGCATTTCGATACTCCTCCGCCGTAGTTATTGGTTCCGACTATGACGCCGACATTTCCGGCGCCTGAAACGACGCCTGTGCTGTAACATGCCGATATATTAGTTGTGTCGCCGTCGTTGATGTAGTCGCGGCCGTTCCATCCTGCTATGCCGCCGATACCTGTACCGGTTCCTGTGACGCTACTTGTATTATAACAGCTTCCTATACCAGAAACAAACACTCCGGGACCGTTAACTCCTGTAATGCCGCCGATAAGATCTACTCCCGAAACGCTGCCTGCATTGTAAGATGAGATTATAAATTGTACATTGACGCCTGCCAGCCCGCCGATACAACGTCCGCTTCCTGAAACATTGCCTGTATTATAGGAATTACTTAACGGCTCCGTATTGACTGCCACTAATCCGCCAACAGTATCGCTTCCTGAAACGTTGCCTGTATTATAGCAAAGCTCCATAGAGTAGCCTACTGTTCCGGCAACGCCGCCAACACGGCTAATGCCTGAAACGTTGCCTGTATTATATGTATTATAACATCCAATTGAATTGTAAGCCATCATAGATCCAACTATTCCGCCAACCCAGCGGCGACCTTCAACGCTTGCTCCATTAGAACATGAAGTTATACCATTGGTCGTATATCCCACTACGCCGCCAACATAGTCTTGACCTTTAATGTTGCCGCTTCTGATGTTAATATTGCAAAGGTAGCCAATCATATATCCGAATAACCCTTGATAATCGTTCGTACTGTTGATATATATGTTATCAATGTTCTTGTCGTTGCCGTTGAATGTTCCGTTAAAATACGAGCCGAACCGATTGCCTATCGGCGTCCATTCAACATTCGGCGTAACGGTTTCTCCCAGCAAATCAAGATCGGCCTCCTGCTTGTAATTGCCGGCAAGAGCATTGATCAACTGAAACTCCGCAAAACACCCAATCGGGATAAACCCTTCCGCATCCGCATCCCTGAACTTCATCTCGCCGCTTGCATCAATATTAAGATAAAGCGGCCCGCTGGACGTATGCCTTCCGATTAGATAGGTTCTCTGCGGATTAAGATCGGTAAGCACTATCTCCTTTATCACCTTGTTGGCCGTAACGTCGAACGGAAGCTGGCCGTTGGCTTGCAGGCGGAGGCCTTGGGAGGTTCCGGAGCGGAGTATGGCTTCGGGAGGCGAGGCGAGGGAGGCGGTCATTGGGGTTCCGTCGGAGTAGTAGAGTTGTATTTCGCCCTGGTAGAGGCCGGTTGGGATGGCCTCGTCGGGGTATCCTCCGGGATAACCGGTGGTAGGCACGTCGGGGCTTCCGCCGTCCCAGTCTTCAACGGTTCCGCTAATGTCGGCTTCGTGCTTGGTAAGGGTTACGGCGTATACGTACTTATGTCCCGATTCCCAGGAGGCGGGCGAGGGGATATTGGCTTCGTAGGCGGTTGATCCGGTTGTGAGGGTGAACTTAATGCCTGCCGTGCCGCCCGGGATTACTATGGCTTCGTACTGCGATCCGTCGACAACGGTTCGGGGCGCTACGTTGCCTGTTGGGGTTGCTTCCCGCTGCACGAGATTTGCGTCGGCTGAGAGGTTGAGCGATCCTCGGTAGGGAAGGTTCGTAATCCTTACGCTCATGCCCGCGAGCGATTCGGTAACCCCGTCGCCCGCCGTAACGTTGATTATGATCTTCGACAGCTTGTGGTAGAAGTGGAGGTTAACCGTCGACGAGTAGGTGTTGTCGTACCCGTTGCCGCTGTTGTTGGCTACTGCCCGCATCAGGTCGATGGCCGATTGCGTGGTTTGGGTTGATACGTCGATTGGGTATGTCCAAACGTCGGTTAGCGGTTTGTAGGGGTAGTAGGCAATGAAGGCTACCTTGGGCGTTGTTACCAGAGGGTAGCAAATGGGATTGCTTGACGAGAACGTAACCGAGGCGAGCGAGCTTGTGTTAGGGTTTGCGTACTCCCGGTTAGATACTCCGCTCATAATATTTGTGGTTCCGTTCTCCACCATGAAGATGCCGATCCTTTCCAGGCCGGTCCAAAGGCTGTTTTGCACCTTGGTTTGCAAAGCCGAGATGCTGTCGGATGCGAATTTTACTTCCACTTGCCCGCCGTTGTTCGGGTTGGGCAATATCTCGTCCTTAATTGAGCAGGAAGTTAAGACTGCTGCGCAAATGGCAGTGATTGAAAATAGTTTGATTGTGTTCATTGTTTCATTGTAAGTTGTTTTGCGGAAAAAGCGAGCTGTTATTAAGCGGCACGCTTTGTATTATCAGTTCAGATTAAAATGAAATGCAAGGTTATTCTTCCCACCATAGCTTGGGAAATACCGAGCCTTTCCCTTCATTTCCGTCAACCCAGTTGCCTAAGCTTTGCCAATATCTGTAGGAGCCACCACCGTTGCCTATCCCCCATCGCAAATCGCTGTTTTGAACAGGCCAGCTTTCGCCGCTGCCAAAAGGTATGGCGTTGTCGTTTGATTCTAGATTGCCAATACCATAGTTTGCGTTATCGCCGCTTATATTTAGCCAGTAAGATACTGACAGGGGATCGCCGTTGTGATGTCCAACTATACCGCCGATATAGATATCGGATTCCGAGATATCGGATTCCGAATAAATACCACCTGTATTATAACATTCAAATACGGAGCCCTTCCCATTATGGTTCCCTGCTATGCCACCGATATAACGTATACCGAATATATTGCCTGTGTTATAACATGCAGTCATATAAATGCCGGCACGGTCGGAGTAGCTATTACTAAAGCCCACTATGCCGCCGACATCATTGTTGCCTGTAATATCGCCTGTATTGTAACATCCCACTATAGAATTAGATTCATAAATGTGATATGTAGAGTGTGTGGCAATATGGCTACTACCAGAGATGCCGCCGACATGATTGCCGCTACCTGTAACGCTGCCTGTATTATAACAGTCCCCTATTCTGCTGCCATTGCCGACTCCCACGATACCTCCAACGTCGTTTAAACCTGTAACGCTACCTGAATAATTACATCTCCCAATACCGGTATAGTAGCTGCCGCCGTACATATCGGTGCCGAGGCTGGTGTATCCTACAATTCCTCCAACGTTGTCTAAACCTGTAACGCTACCTGAATAAGAGCTGTTACTGACGCTGCCGCCATGGGCGTATGCCACAAGACCGCCTACATTATCACCACCTCTAACATCGCCGTTCTTGACATTTACATTATTAATAGCCGCATACTTCCATATGACATTAAATAGTCCGGCATAACCGGAAGTTGATACATATAAATTATCAATAGTCTTACCGTTGCCGTCGAATGAGGCTCCCCGATCTAATGTTCCGTATAAGTCTTTCGGGTTCCAATTCTGCTCAGGCCCCATTAAGTCAATGTCGGCATCCTGTATGTAACTCCCATCGGATATCATTTGAAACTCTGCATAACAACCGATAGGGATATTATTGTTTTCGTCGGCGGGGCGAAATTTAAGATTGCCGCTTTTGTCTATGTTCAAGTAAATAGGGCCGCTGCTTGTATGGCGGCCTATAAGATAACTTTTGCCCGGAATGCCCAGCGATATTTCCCTTATCACCTTGTTAGCTGTGTGGTCGTACGGTAGTTCGCCGTCGGGTTTGAGGCGAACGTAGAGGGATGAGCTACGCAACATAGCGCCGGCAGATGGAGCTGAGGCTGTAATAACAGGAATAGGAGGGTCGTCGGTATAATAAATTTGGATTTCGCCTTGGTAGAGATCCGATGCGCTGCCGCTCTCGTCGGATAATCCCTCCGGATACCCAATCGTAGGCACGTCCGGAGTAGTTCCGTCCCAATCCTCAACCGTTCCGCTTATCTCTGTATTGTATCTTGTAAGAGTAACCGTATACGAATACTTGCGCCCCGACTGCCACTCAACGGGCGACGGTATGGAGGCCTCGTATTCGGCTGTGCCGGTTGTGAAGCTTAGCTTGATGCCCGCAGTACTGCCCGGTATTATTATTGCTTCGTACTGCGATCCGTCGGTAACTGTAAAGGGTGCGATATTCCCAACCGGCGTAGCCTGCCTGCTCACCGTGTTCGAGTTCCCCGACAGGTTAAGCGAACCCCTGTACGGCAAGTTCGTAATCCTTACGCTCATGCCCGAAAGCGATTCGGAAACCCCGTCGCCCGCCACAACGTTGATTATAACCTTCGACAGCTTGTGAGAGAAGTGCAGGTTAACTGTCGACGAGTAGGTGTTGTCGTACCCGCTGCCGCTGTTGTTGGCCGCGGCCCGCATCAGGTCGATGGCCGATTGCGAAGTCTGGTTCGACACGTCGATGGGGTACGTCCAAACGTCGGTTAGCGACTTGTAGGGGTGGTAGGCAATGAAGGCTACCTTGGGCGTTGTTACCAGCGGGTAGCAAATAGGGTTGCTCGACGAGAACGTAACCGAGGCCAGCGAGCTTGTGTTCGGGTTTGTATACTCCCGGTTCGATACCCCGCCCATAATGTTTGTGGTTCCGTTCTCCACCATAAAGATCCCGATCCTTTCCAGGCCGGTCCAGAGGTTGTTCTGCACCCTGGTTTCGAGAACCGAGATGCTGTCGGATGCAAATTTAGCCTCAACGGGTTGACCCTCGTTGGGCTTGATCACAATGGTTTCGTCGTGAACCGTGCACGAATACAAAACCGCCGCGCAGATGGCGGCCGTAGACAAAATGCGAATTTTGTTCATGAGATTTAATTTGTAAGTAGTTAAAAAATAGAGAGATTTATATGTACGAGAATAGCGCGCCACCATTATAGTGGCGCGCACGTCTCTTCTAATTAAAATTCAAATGAAAATGAAGGGCGTTCAAGTAAAATGTTTTTAGAGTGAATGGTCGTCGCCCGCCGCCCCTTATGCGGCCGCCGGGCTTTTGCCGGGAAAATGTCCCGGCGCCGGTCAGGGCGCCGGAACTTCCGAGTAGAAAGGTGGCTTCATTGTTTAATAGTGGTTTGTCTATACAAATAGTGACGTTGCAGCCGGCCGGATTAAGTCCGGAGCAACGCGATATACTGTCGGTTAAGTTGTAGAAGCAGTATGCCGGCAGAATTGTCGGGTTGTTTTTTCTTGTCTTGATGGTCATTTTGATTTTAGAATTTTTCTGGATAGCAATAATTATGATTCTGTGAAATGTTCAATCGCATGGTATCGGCCGGCGATAATAGAAAGCTGCCTCTTCCCGTCGACATGTCGCTTCCGCCTGGGCGGAATCTCCGGTTGAAACCAACGGGCCGCTTGTTAAGATTTACCCCCTCATGCAGTTGCGCAATACATGACATCCCGTTTTTCAACCGGAGATACCCGCCTGCGGCGAGAACAACATGTTGTGCGTACAATCCTTGCGGGATGGGCGCGGCAGCCTCTATTATCATGGTCCTGATTTTCTGATTCTGTGTTATAGTAACATACATTTGTATTAAGATTAAGCCCAAGCGGTTTCCCTTTTCGGGCGATGCCGGATATTGCCGGTTCATATCGTTTACAGTTACGTTTCTTATAAAGCTTGCAGCAATTTCAATTTCTTATCTTCCCCTTTCCGCTTGCATTAACGTTCGCCCACCGAAGGCGGGTTCAATTCGTCGGGATTAACCGGCGGCGGAGTATTACTCGGATTCTGCGGCGGAGTATCGGGCGCAGGCGGAAGCGTTGCGTCGGGATTTTGCGGCGGAGTGTTGGGAGCCGGAGGATTGGTATTGTCGGGCTTCTGCGTTCCCGGGGCATTATTATCCCCGTCGTTTTTATCCCCGTCTTTCTTGCGATGCTTTGCCACTATGCCCGCATGCCGGTGGTAGATTTCCGAATACTGGTCGATATTGGCGTTAATCAGGCCTATTATATGCGTCAGCTTTTCTTTCACCTCGTCGGAAAAGGGCAGCATCATCATGCCCGTAATAGCCTTGCACAGGTTGTCGAACGATTTGTTAAACGCCCTTCGCAAATCAACCATCTTGCCCTCTTGCTGCTGCTGGAGGCGAGCGTCGAGCCGCGCGTTGTAAATGTTGTCGAAAGCGTCGTTGGCCACTTCCAGCGCGTCGATAATATCCTTAACGCCGTATTTAACCAGCAGCGCATCATATTTGCGGAACTCAACAATCATATTGCTGATAAGCGCGGTTTCAGACTCGTACTCCTTTCTGGCGGCATGTTTATACGTGTCGATAATGAATTTCATGCGAGCCGCTTCGGCCTTTCCCTCGGCCGTTATCGGATAGCTTGAGAGCGAGGCGATGCGACTTGTAAGAGCGTTAACATAAAAATCGCGCCCCGAATCCTTAGCCTGCACCTCCTCGGTTTCAAACATCTTGAGGCTGCGCAGGAACACCCCGTTAAAGGTAGCCAACTGCTGCTGCATATCCTGGTACAACTGCCCAAGCTCGTGCACGGTTTCGATTTCAGCCCCCGCATGGTTCACAATATTCTTGCCGAACTGGAGATTTTGCGATGTGAAAAGCTCTCTCAACAGAGTATTGTGCGGTTGAATTTCTTCTGCCATACAAATTTGTTTTTAGTTTGATAAATGGTAATAGATCGCAGAGTAGACAGTTGTTGCATAACCGCTACTTAAGGCCAAGCCTTCCCAGGTTTCATTCCCCGAAGTCCCGGCCTGGGTAAAACATAGTTGTTTTAGCTCCGTTGAGCCCTCGTTCAGGCAAAAACAACTACGTTTTAGCCTCGTTTTGGGCTCAAGCAAGCAAAAACGTAGTTGGGTTGGGCTCGTTTTTGGCTCAAACAGGCAAAAACAACTATGTTTTAGCTTTGTTGAACTCTCATTCAAGCAAAAACAACTACGTTTTTGCCTCGTTGAGCCCAAAACGAGGTTAAAACAACTACGTTTTTCCTTGTTTGAGCTCCAAACGAGCCCAACCCAACTACGTTTTTGCTTGCTTGAGCCCAAAACTAGCACAACCCAACTACGTTTTTGTATGTTTGAGCCCGAAACGAGCCCAACCCAACTACGTTTTCGCCCGGTTGCGCCTCCATCGAGGCCAACCCATACATGTTTCGGGCTTGTTGCAGAAGCCGCGGTATAAAACCGGCATCGTTTTTGATTCGCAAACCTGCCCTTGCAGCCAGACCCGGCAGGGTGCGGCGCAATGCAAGATCCTGTAATACAAAACCGACGCCGATTCTGATTAGCCAAGCAATTAACCCGCCGCCTAACGCACAGGCGGCATACCAATTGCCGCCCCACGGTATTCACGAGGCGGATATTGTGAGCAAGATATTTTAAAAGGAGAGGAGGCCCGTCTACATTTCCATCAGAGACTGTATTCGGGGGGGTAAAATGTAAAGTCTACCCCAGTCTGTCTGGAGCGGTTTTTCATATTTATATGTTATTTTAGTGTCATCCATGAAGCTAATATAGTTTTCCATTCGGCTGCAAATGTAATATATTGTTTGGAATGATTACTCAATTGTTGAAAAGTTTTTTCACATTGGCCGATTGCATTGTAACAGCGCAGTTTAGGCCTGAAAAAGTTATCAACGTAAAGCGTTAAATGTATCAAATGCCATAATTTTTGTTATGCAGATACCTTCCCGTGCCCCCCTCGACCCGCCTCTCAACAAGCCCGAATAGCCCCGGCCGCAAAAAAAATACCGGGACAGGCGGGGCCATCCCCATCCTGTCCCGGTAAGCCATCCCGGCGCCGGAGGGCTATTTGCCCGCCAGCCGGCAGCTTAGCGGATGCCGCAATCCGCTCGATTCCTTATAGTGCACCTCCGCCGCGCCTATCTTCAGCTTGGCCCTCACCCTTACGGGGATATGATTATCGTCGTTGCCAATCCAAACCTCGGCGGCTTCCTTACTCTGGGCGAACGCCGCGTCGTAAACGTCGATGTAAAAATGATGCGCGCCGTACGACGCATCGCCCTGCTTGGCCGTCGAGGGCCCCGTATACCTGAACCGAACGTTAACGATATCCTTCCCCACCGCCACCTTGAAGGGGAACTCGGCCCCCGGCCGCAAATTGTCGAAGTCGATAGAGCGCGCGTACATAACGGCCCCCAGCATGTCGTATACGCAGCCTCCGGCGGTAAGTACGGTGTCGATACGGGTGCGGCCGCGGGCGCGGCGGGTCGAACGGATGTCGAACGGCTGTTCGTTGGAGAAGATAAGCTCGTCTACCATGTAGAATCCGCCTTCGTCGGTATGCTTGGAGGAGCTGATGGGGCGGCCTTGGGGCGACAGGAGGGTCGACAGCGTGTCTCTCATCTTGTAAAAGGTTTCGGCCATGCCCAGCGAATTAAACTGCATATGATACCGCCAGGCCTCCTCGCCCTCCCACGGCGTTTCGCCTGTGGAAAATACCGCATGGCCGGCTTTCGACATTATCAAGCCCCATTTAAAGTACACGTCGTAAGATATCCGCTCGCCGTTATGGAACGGAATGTTACTCCACTCGCAGCTTTGGCCCCACGCCTTTACCGTTGGGATGCAAAGGCAGATTATTACGGCGGCTGCAAGGCTAAAACGGCATCGAGCGGCCGAGCGGATTGGATGAGCTTCCTCGCGATGATTGTTGTCGTCCTTCATTTCTATAATCCCTGACGGGTTTGGTAATTTCCTTGGGTTTGTTTTTTGTGATCTCTATCGGTTTTTGCCTGGTGAACGGCTGCGCAAGGAGGTTCCAGTTTTCTTCTATCTCCCAGTTCCGCTTAATCTCGATAATCTTATGATAGTAATAAACCGTTTCGGGCTGGAGCAGCCCGGCGTAATTGCCGGTATCCCACATGAAATTATCGTTAAGGTCAACCGTAAGCCGAACGCCGTAGCTCGCCGGGGGAAGATCCATAAACAGCAGTCCGCCCCCTTCGAACCGAACCTTGCGCACGGGCCTGTCGCCATTATCCACAAGCTCGCCGAAGGCGGGCGCGCCATCCGGGAGCCCTTCAACATTAACGTACAGGTGGCCGTACTCGTCGCGCGCCTTTATGGCAAACTGAACGCTCGCCGCGTCGTTGCCCCTCCCGTAAATGCTTGTTACGGCTGCCGAATCAACCTCTATCCGGTAGCTTTCCCCATATCCCCATTTCCGCATGATAAAGAAGTTAAGCGGGTTGGCCGTGTCGGGCATAAGCTCGAAATCAACCGGCTGCCATATCGTATCCGCCTTTTGCTCGAACCGGAACATATCGGGCGATAAAGCGGCTACGGGCTCGTCGAACAGTACCGACACGGTGTCGTACCGGTTTTGCACCCCCTTAACCGTGAGCTGAAGAACCGCCGGAGGCTCCGCCTTTTCCTCGTCGGTACGCCTGCGCCTCGACTCGGAGCGCGGCGCGGGCCTGAGGCTTAGCGATACGGTGTCGGTTACAGGCCTGAGCACATTGAGCGAATCGCTTGCGGGGTAGGTTATCTCCATCGTCAGGGTATCTTGCCGCCACACGGTCGAATCTGTAATCCAATAATGTATGGCAACGCCGCCGTCGGCCCGCTGCGGTATGTACCACAACGAATCGGCGGGGGTGAAATTAAGGGGCAGCGGGCTGGGGATACTGTCGAGCGGAGCGTTAAAGCGGAGCGTTAAGCGGTTGGCCTGGCTGCGCTCGTGCCGCATGGCATACTGCCTCTCGAATTTCTCCTTAAAGAGTTTCAGCACGATATTGTCGGGAGTGAACCGCGTGTAAGGAACGGTAAGGATCGTATCTATGGTAACCGAATCCTTACGGATGGTATCCTGCCTGGATGTAAACTCAAAGGATGGTATGATGATTGAATCGCCGAAGGCAATCTCCTCGCCCGGCTGGTCGAACTTATAGTCGCGGTTCTTGTCGTTAAGGGCGAATATGCGGTAGGAGCCTTCGGCTATGTTGCGGATAACGAACCGCCCCCGGTCGTTGGTTTTCGACGTTCGGGTAAAAGCCTCCTTTACAAAAGCCGAATCGTCGTGATTGGCGTGCAGCCCCACTATTATCCCCGGCACAGGCTCCAGGTTGTCGGCCGAGAGCAGATGCCCCGATATTTCGAGCGAATCGAGAGCCTCGCCGGTCGAGAACGCGAAGGCGAAGTTCTCCAGCACATTCTTCTCGTTATTATCGCCTATGGAGTTGGTAAAGTCTATTGTATACGTGGTATTGCTCTTCAGCGTATCCTTAAGCTCTACCACGGCCTTGCGCCCCTCGGCCGTTATTACGGGGAGCATTATCTGGGGCGGAGTGATTATAACATTTTCGGATGGCTTGTCGAGTACAATCAGCTCGTCGAACAATATTTCTATGGTTTTACCTTTAAAGTTCAGCTCGTTCGGAGCCGGCTTGCTTGATATGAACCGCGGCGGCTTCTCGTCGTAAGGCCCCCCGTTGGGCGAGCCTATATTGGCGCACGAGTAAGCTATAAGAGATAAAAAGATTACTGCGATTGATTTTATATCCTGTTTCATAAAACAAAAGTAGAGAAAAAAGGGATAAGGAGACCCCGCCGCTATCCACCCCCGTCCGGCAAGCTTAAGGCCCGTTTCCCCGCTTCCGGAATACAAACCCATAAGCCTTGCAGACGAACCTAATGCGCTCGCGGACGAACCTAAAATACCTGGGCATCAACCCGTAGCCTTGCCGGACCTAAGGTAGAGCCCCCGAGGAGCCTGCAACATGTTAAAAGAGCTTTTGTTTCCATCCGTTTACTTCCCGCGAAACATGATTGCCGGAAAGCAAATCCTAAATGCTATCTTTGTCGTATCGCAAAGATAATATTTTGAAAAAAAACATATCCATATTATCGGTAATAATAGCCGCAGCATGCCTGTTATTTTTTACCATCGCCCCCCATCACCACCACAGCGACGGGCGGATATGTATCGCTGCGGAATACGCTTGCAGCCACGACTGCGACCGCAACGCGCCCCCCTGCCACAGCGCCGAATCCCGCCCCGACGATTGCGCCGGCAATAACGGATCGTGCGGAGCAAGCCTCGACTATACCGACCCGCAAACATTCGGCGCGCCGAAATGCAAGATATGCCCTTGCGGTAACTCCCTTCACAATCATTTCCCAATAGTATTGCTCTCGCTCCCCGCCGAGCAATCGCCGGCAATAATCACAACCAACCCTCCATGCAGGCGGCAGGCCTGCGGATACCTCCCAACGCTCTCCGCCTGGGAGGGCGGCCGCGTTAACGGCTTGAGGGCCCCTCCCGTTTGCTGAAATTTATTTCCCGCGCCGCCACATGGCGTAGCCGGGCCTCGTAATCCCATCCCTTATCCTTTAATTAAGATTTCCGGCCTATGGCGGGAATACCATTGTTACGTAAAATAAATTTCAATCCCAACCCTGATGAAAGCATACATATTATTATATAGCCTCGTTGCAGCCATGCTACTCCCATCCGCATGCCGTACGGGAGCAGGCGAAGCGAGTCATTCGCACGACCATGAAGAAAGCGGCGTGCATAATCACGATCACAACCACGGGCACAGTCACGACCACGGACGCAACGGCGAAAGCTCGCACAACCATTCGCACGGCGGCGGCAACAACGGCGGCCACTCGCACAACGAGGCCGCCCATAACCCCGACGAGATCATTTTTACCCGCGCACAGGCCGAAGCCGCCGGACTGAAAATCGAAACCATCGTTCCGCGCCCCTTCTCCTCCGTAATAAAAACCGGCGGACAAATACAAGCCGCGCAGGGCGACGAGGCCGCCATTGCAGCCACCGCCAACGGCATAATATCATTCGTTAACCCCTCGATAGCCGAAGGCGTATACGTAGCCGCCGGCGAAGCCATACTGACAATATCGGCGGCCAACCTGCCCGACGGCGACCCGGCCCTGAAAGCCCGCCTCGCCTACGAAACGGCGCTCGCAGAAATGACGCGCGCCGAAGGGCTCGCAGGCAGTCAAATAATATCCGTAAAAGAATACGAACAAATACGCCTCAGGTACGAAACGGCCCGAACGGCGTACGAAGCGCAGGCAGACCGCGCCACCGCGGCCGGCATAACGGTAGTAGCCCCCAAGGGAGGCTACATGGCGAATATCTCCGCCGCCAACGGCGAGTACGTACAGGTGGGCCGCACAATAGCAACCGTATCCCAAAACAGGAGGCTGCAGCTCCGGGCCGAAGTCCCGGAAAGATATTTCGGGGAGCTGAAGAACATATCCGGGGCAAACTTCAAAACGGCTTCAGGCAATCGCCTCTACAAGCTGTCGGAGATGGGAGGCCGCCTCGTATCGTTCGGACGGACGGCCACCGGCGGCGAAGCCTGTTTTATACCCATAGTATTCGAGTTCGACCGGCAGGAGGATATCCTTCCCGGATCGTTTGTAGAAGCCTACCTGATGTCGGCAACGCAGGAAAACGCAATTACGGTTCCGGCGCCGGCCGTTACCGAAGAGCAGGGGCTGCACTTCGTTTATATACAGGTTGACGACGAAGGATATCGCAAGCAAGAGGTAAAGCTGGGCCCCGACAACGGCGAGCGGGCCTTGGCCCTCACGGGAGTGAAGCCGGGCGACAGGGTCGTAGTAAGCGCGGCTTACCAGGTAAAGCTTGCCGCCACAGCCTCCATTGTTCCCGAAGGGCATACGCACTAATTAATAAAACGAACCGGTATGCTTAACAGAATAATACAATACTCGCTCGACAACCGCATCCTTGTCCTGTCGTCGGCCCTGCTGATACTTGTGGCGGGAATATACGCCTCCCTCAACGTCGACGTCGACGTATTCCCCGACCTTAACGCTCCCACCGTGGTTGTAATGACCGAAGCCGGAGGCATGGCCCCCGAAGAAACCGAGCTCCTTGTAACCTTCCCGGTCGAAACCGCCATGAACGGGGCGATGGGAGTGCGGAGGGTGCGATCGTCGTCAACTGCCGGCTTCTCGGTGGTTTGGGTGGAGTTTAACTGGAACATGGACGTATACCGCGCCCGCCAGATAGTGTCCGAAAAGCTCGCCGCAGTGAAAGACGCCCTGCCGCCGCAAGCCGGCAGCCCCGTTATAGGCCCTCAAACATCGGTTCTCGGCGAAATGATGATTATAGGACTCACGGCGGATACCACCTCCCTGCAAGACCTGCGCTCCATAGCCGACTGGACAATCCGCCCACGCCTGCTCTCAACCGGCGGAGTGGCGCAAGTATCGGTAATCGGAGGCGAGATAAAGGAATACCAGATCCTTCTGTCCCCCGGCAAGATGAAACACTACGGCGTATCGCTCGGCGAGGTTATAGCCGCCACCCGCAACATGAACGGCAACGCTAACGGGGGAGTACTCTACGAGTACGGCAACGAATACATAATACGCGGCATCCTGTCGACCGATAAGACCTCCGAGCTCGGCAAGGCGGCAGTTGTAACCGCCTCCGGCAAGCGCATCCTACTCGAAAGCATAGCCGAGGTAACCACCGGAGCGCGGTCGCCCAAGTCGGGCCTCGCCTCAGAGCGCGCCAAGCCGGCCGTACTTATAACCGTTAACAAGCAGCCCGGCGTAAGCTCCATCGAGCTTACAGGCAAGATCGACGCGGCCGTGGCCGAGCTCGGCCGGTCGATGCCGCCCGACGTATCGGTATCAACCGACATATTCCGGCAGGCGCGGTTCATTGAAAGCTCGATAGGAAACGTGCAGCGGGCCTTGTACGAGGGAGGAATATTCGTGGCCGTGGTACTCTTCATCTTCCTGATGAATATCCGCACAACGGCGATATCGCTCGTAACCATCCCCCTCTCCCTGCTCGTGTCGATACTGACGCTAAAGCTGATGGGACAAACCATAAATACCATGAGCCTCGGCGGAATGGCCATCGCGATAGGCTCGCTGGTTGACGACGCCATTGTAGACGTTGAAAATGTATTTAAACGGTTAAGAGAAAATCGCGCCCTGCCGGAGGCGGAGCGGGCCGGAGTTATCCGAGTAGTATTCGAGGCCTCGAAAGAGGTGCGGATGCCTATCCTTAACTCTACGCTGATAATCGTGGCAAGCTTTCTGCCCCTGTTCTTTCTATCCGACATGGAGGGAAGGATGCTTGCGCCGCTGGGGATAGCGTTTATCGTTGCCCTGTTTGCCTCTACGGCGGTGGCCCTCACGCTTACGCCCGTTCTTTGCAGCTTCCTGCTGCAAAAGCCCGCGGGAGATAAGCCGGAGCGAGAACCGTTCGTTGCCCGAAAACTGAAAACGGCTTACGCCGCGGCCCTCGAATGGACCATAGAGCGACGGGCATGGCTGTTTGGGCTTACGGGGGCGATGATGGCGGCCGCCCTCGTTGTGTTCCTCACCCTGGGAAGGAGCTTCCTGCCATCGTTTAACGAGGGATCGTTTACCATAAATGTAAGCGTTATGCCCGGCATCTCGCTCGAAGAGTCTGACAAGATTGGGCGGATGGCCGAGAACCTGCTCCTGTCTGTTCCGGAAATAAAAACCCTTGGGCGCAAAACGGGCCGGGCCGAACTCGACGAGCACGCGCTGGGCGTTAACGTATCCGAGATTGAAGCCCCCTTTGAGCTTAAAAACCGCTCTAAAGAAGAGCTAATGGCCGATATACGGCAAAAGCTCAGGATAATTCCCGGAGCCAACATCGAAATAGGACAGCCAATATCGCACCGGATAGACCATATGCTGTCGGGCACAAGGGCCAACATCGCCATAAAGCTGTTTGGCGACGACCTGGGTAAACTCTACCTTATAGGCAACCGGATAAAAGCCGCCATTGCCGGAGTAGAGGGCATTGCCGACCTTAACGTTGAGCAGCAAATAGAGCGGCCGCAACTCAAAATCGCCCCCAAGCGCGAACTCCTTGCCGCCTACGGAATCTCAATGCCCGAATTTGCCGAAATAATAAACGTGCTGATAGCAGGCGAAGCCGTATCGCAGGTTTACGAAAACGGCCGCGTATTTAACCTGACCCTGAAAGTAGACAACCCCAGCCGCTCCTCGCTTGGCAGCATCCGCAACCTGACGGTCGACGCCGGAGGCCGCAAAGTTCCACTCGCACATATAGCCGACATAAGCTCGCTAACCGGCCCCAACACCATCAACCGCGAAAACGTATCCCGCAAAATAGTAGTGTCGGCCAATGTTGCCGGCCGCGATCTCCGCGGAGTGGTAGCCGATATACGCAGCCAAATCGAGATGCAGGTATCCCTGCCCGAAGGATACCACGTGGAATACGGCGGGCAGTTTGAAAGCGAGCAGGCCGCCTCGCGGATATTGGCGGTAGCCTCGTTTATATCCATCCTCCTTATATTCCTGCTGCTGTACGCGCAGTTTCGCAACATAAGGCAAGCGGCCATGATACTGCTCAACCTCCCCTTAGCCTTAATCGGCGGAGTATTCGCAATATCAGTTACCGGCGGAGTGGTAAGCATCCCGGCGATAATAGGATTCATCTCGCTTTTCGGCATCGCCACCCGCAACGGCATCCTGCTCGTGGCGCGCTACAACGACCTGCAAGCCTCCGGCATGGAAAAAAGGCGCTCGGTGATATCCGGATCGGCCGACAGGCTCAACCCGATACTTATGACGGCCCTTACCTCCGCCTTAGCCCTCATCCCCCTCGCCCTCGGAGGCGACCTGCCCGGCAACGAGATCCAAAGCCCCATGGCCAAGGTAATCCTCGGAGGGCTGCTGACATCTACGCTTATTAACGCCTTCGTAATCCCGGCCTTAAGCTGCGGGAAAATGTCCTGCAAGGCGTAACCGGGCTTGGGAAAAATGCCGGTTTTCCGCCTTAGCGGGGCGATTTTGGGTAGCTACGCAAACGTTTTTGGTAGCTACCCAAACCCTTTTCGTAGGTACGCAAACGTTTCCGGTAGCTACCCAAACCCTTTTCGTAGCTACGCAAACATTTCCGGTAGCTACCCAAACCCTTTTCGTAGGTACGCAAACATTTCCGGTAGCTACCAAAAACGATTTCTCAACTACCCAAACATTTCCGGTAGCTACCAAAAACGATTTCTCAACTACCAAAACATTTCCGGTAGCTACCAAAAACGATTTCTCAACTACCAAAAACCTCCTTCCGGAGCATTATTTTTTAGATAAAGCTGTTAATATATCTTTGCCCCCAAACAATAAATACCACCCAATGGAAATAAACGAAGCATTCATGAGCCGCTGCCTTACCCTTGCCGCCCACGGAGCCGGCAAGGTAAGCCCAAATCCGATGGTGGGAGCGGTTATCGTCTATCGAGGCAGTATAATAGGCGAAGGATACCACCGGAAGTACGGCGACGCTCATGCCGAGGTTATAGCCGTGCGCTCCGTAACGAACCCGGCTCTACTCCCCGAATCTACCATGTACGTAAACCTTGAGCCATGCTCGCATTACGGGAAAACGCCTCCTTGCGCAGGGCTTATAATTGATAAGCGTATTCCGAGGGTGGCGGTTGCCTGCCTCGATCCTAACCCGGTTGTGGCCGGGGCCGGGATAGAAGCGCTCCGGCAAAACGGCGTGGAGGTGGTTACCGGAGTACTCGAAAAAGAGGCGCGGGAGCTGAACCGGGAGTTTCTTACTTTTCATACCGCAAAGCGTCCCTACATATATATAAAGTGGGCGCAGAGCTCCGACGGCTTTATCGACCGGCGGCGCGAAAGCTGCAAGGAGCCGCCGGCAAGGCTCTCGTCGGATATGGCGCTTCAGTGGGTTCACAAGAAGCGGTCGGAGGTGGCGGCCATTATGGTTGGAACCCGCACGGCCCTGCTCGACAATCCTGCGCTGACGGTTCGCCGCTGGGCGGGCCGCTCGCCCGTAAGGATAACGTTCGACCGCCGCCTGGCGATACCCTCCTCGCATCGCCTTCTCGACGGCAGCTTGCCTACGCTGGTATTTACCGAAAGAGAAGAACCGTTGCGCCCCAATCTGGAGTATATAAGGATAGACTTTGGCGGCAACATTCTGAAGCAAACGCTCGACGAGCTGTATGCAAGGCGGATAATATCGCTGCTGGTGGAGGGTGGCGCGGCGCTTATCGAATCGTTCGTTAAAGAGGACTTGTGGGACGAGATACAAATCGAGACGGTGGGGATTAAGCTGGGCGAGGGGGTTAAAGCGCCCGTAATGTTAAAGGTTAAAATGTGAAACTAATATAAATATTGGCTTCGGAAGTAGTTGGATATAAAATTGTTTTTATTTTTGTCACCCGGAAATTCAGCCAAATACATTTTATAAAATGAATAAAGACATAGTATTTCTAAGGATGATTGGTTTTATCATGATGTTGACCTCCTGTCTTGGATCAAATGATGAATCGGATGTTACGGCCTATAAGGATGCTCAGATAGCGTCCTTTGTTTTGTCGCACGATTCCATTGCAGGGCTGAACACTCTGAAATTTACGATCGACCAGATTAACGGGCAAATCTTCAATATAGATTCCCTCCCATACGGAACCAGGATAGAAAAGGCGATATGCACCGTTACCTATCGTTCGGGATCGTCGGGCGTGCAAGTAGTGCAGGAAGCCCTTGGCGACTCGCTCATCGCATGGAACGGAACCGACTCGCTCGACTTCTCGAAGCCGGTACGCTTCACCGTATACGCTTACGACGGCGCAACCCGTAAAAACTACTCGGCATCCGTAAATATACACCGCGTAAACCCCGACTCGATGGTATGGGAACGCTACCTGACGGCCGCTTCCGGCATTGAAGCCGACGAAATGAAAGTGTTCGAACAATCCGGCGGCCTGTACATGTACCTCAAAACCCCAAGCGGCATAGAAACATTCGTTTCCTCCTGGCCCGGCAATGGATGGACGCGCGAATCTGCCCCCGGCCTCCCTTTGGCGGCCGATATCTCCCAAATAACAGTAATAGACGGACCGCTATACGGCTCTGCATACGCATCCGCAGATGGCAAGCTCTATCGCGCCAGCGGCCAGGGATCGTCATGGAGCGAAGTAACCGGGACGCCGGTAATACGCTATATCCTCGGATCGCTCCGTCATCAATCCAACAGGCCCGCCCTCCTTGCCGCCATTGTTGAAATAGACGGCGCCCTGTACTTTGCCTCAATGACCTCAAGCTACCAATGGACGCAAGGCTCCCCCGTACCCGACAATTTCCCCGTAAGGGGCTTCGGCTCCACGCCCTACAAGCGCATGGAAAACGAATACCTTATGATTGCAACCGGCCGCGACGTTAGGGGCCGCCTCCTCAACACGGTATGGGCAACCTCGAACGGTATGCAATGGACGCAGCTCACCCGCCCCGGCGGCAGTTATTTCTCCGAGCGCGAAGGAGCTACTCTTGTACAATACGGCGGCGCCTTCTACCTTACCGGAGGCTTTAACGCCGACGGATCGGCTCCGAAAGAAATATACTCTTCGCCCGACAACGGCATAAGCTGGGGCCGGCGCGATTCGCTCATCCTCTTCCCCGCCGAATACGCGGCGCGCGGATACGCATCGGTTGCAACCTTTGCCAACAGCATGTACATATTTGGAGGTAAAACAAGCCCCGGCGGTAAGCATCGCGACGAAATATGGCGGGGGCATATCAATCGGCTGCTCTTTGAGAATTGATGATAATGGTAGCGATTCCTCACAAGCGAGTATGCCTGATTGCGATAACGGTTAGTTTGTTCTCATCGTTGCGCGCACAGGAATATAAATATGAGGTTGGAGGAATGGCCGGAGGATCTTTCTATATGGGCGACCTGAACAAAAATCAACTTTTCAAAGCCTTTCATCCCGCTTTCGGAGGCATATTCAGATACAACCCCAACCTGAGATGGGCCGTAAAGGCCAATCTGGCATGGGGACAGATTTCGGGAACTACCGAAGGGCAGGCGAACGTATTTCCGGGCAACGCCCAGGCGTTATTCACACGGAATCTGTTCGACATAGGAGGCCAGGTGGAGTTCAACTTTTTCCCGTACAGCGATAAGTTCGCCTATCTGAACACCCGACGTATTGCGCCCTACGTATTGCTTGGCCTCGGAGCCACGGTAGCCCCCGGAAGCGGAAGAACATTTGCAGGCGCAAACATTCCGCTGGGCGCCGGCGTGAAATATAAGATAAGAAACAGGATAAACCTTGGTTTGGAATTCTCGGTACGCAAGCTCTTTGCCGACGACCTCGACGTAACCGGCGAAAGCAACGCCATTCTGGATAAGCCCTACGGAATAGAAAGCAGCAGCTGGAAGAACCAGGACTGGTACTCGTTCCTGCTCCTATCCGTTACATGGGACTTCGGCCTTCGATGCGGAACATGCAACAACCGTAATCTTCCCAACTGATTTGAACTAAATAAAAATAATTGCAAGGAATCATGTCGCTGATTGATGAAATAAAAAAGAACCCGATGCCACAGCATATCGCCATCATAATGGATGGCAACGGACGATGGGCCCAAGCACACGGCAAAGACCGCAGCTTCGGACACCAGGAAGGCGTAGCTTCGGTTCGCAAAACCGTAGAAGCCGCCGCCGCCGTTAACCTGCCGTATATAACGGTATATACCTTCTCAAGCGAAAACTGGAACAGACCTGCATCCGAAATCGAAGCCCTGATGTCGCTCCTTGCAATTGCCGTACGCCGCGAAACTCCCGACCTGATGGCAAACAACGTACGGCTGATGGCGATAGGCAATCTGGAAAGGCTCCCCGAAGCGGCCCGCCATGCCTTGCAGGAAAGTATCAATCAAACGTCGGGCAATACCGGCACTACCCTTGTACTCGCCCTTAGCTACTCCGCCCGCTGGGAAATAACCGAAGCTGCAAGGCGGATAGCAACGCAAGCAGCCGAAGGATCCTTAAACCCGATAGACATAAACGAAGAAATATTCTCAAACCACTTGTCGACCCAAAATATTCCCGATCCCGATCTTTTGATCCGGACAGGAGGCGAGAAGCGAATCAGTAATTTCCTGCTCTGGCAAATGTCGTATGCAGAGCTATACTTTACCGATCTGTTTTGGCCCGACTTTAAAGAGCAACAACTATATGAAGCAATACTGTATTATCAGCAACGCGAACGACGTTTCGGCAAGACAAGCGAGCAACTAAATCTCTAAAACAAACGATAGCTGTAAGAATTATGAATCATAAATTAGTGGCATGTTTTCTCTCCTCATGCTTTGTTTTGGGAGCTTTCGCGCAGGAATCGGTTGACACCGTACGTGTAGAGCAAGAACAACCGGTACCGGTAATATCCTATTCGCTCGCTCCGAAAAGATACAAGATAGCCGGCATCGCCGTATCGGGAATAAACAGAGAGCAGTATCAAGATTTTACAATCATAGGCATTACAGGCCTGTCGGTAGGCGACCTCGTTGCAGTACCAGGCGAAGAAATAACAACGGCTATAAAGCGAATCGACCGGCACGGACTGTTTTACGACCCGCAAATACTTGCCACTAAAATAGACGGTAATCAAATATGGCTTGAGATAAAACTGAAGCAACGCCCACGCATATCGCAAGTAAATTACAACGGAATAAAGAAAAGCGAACGGGAAGAACTCGAAGCCCGCCTCGGATTCAGGAAAGGATACCAAATGACGCCCAACCTTATGGATAGAGCTAAAACTCTAGTCCAAAAATATTTCGACGGCAAAGGATTTAAAAACATCGACGTGGAGATAACACAAAAAGACGACCTCTCGCACGAAGGAGAAGTAATCGTTGACATCAATATCGACAAGAATGAAAAAACTAAAATCGACCGGATAATCTTTATCGGCAACAATGCGCTAACCGAAAAACAGCTCAAAAAAGCCATGAAGAAAACCAATGAAACCTTCTCGCTGAAACGACGCCTGATAACAAGCATTCTCGAAATATTCAGTACAAAGAAATTCACCTCCGAAGAATACGAAAACGACAAGAAAAACCTGATCGACAAATACAATGAATACGGATACCGCGATGCCGCGCTGATATCCGACAGCATAGCAAACATTAACGACAAGCGTATCGCCATCTACCTTACGGTAGACGAAGGAGAAAAGTATTACCTGAAAAACGTAAGCTTTGTAGGCAACACCCACTACCCAACAGAATACCTCGAACTGCTGCTGCAAATGAAGCCCGGCGATGTTTACAACCAAAAGAAACTAAACGAACATCTACTTACCAACGACGACGCCGTTGCAAACCTCTACATGAACAACGGCTACCTCTTCTTTAACGCCGACCCCGTTGAAGTAGAAGCCGAAAACGACTCCATCTCCTTAGAAATCCGAATACAGGAGGGCCCCCAGGCAACCATCAACCGGATTATTATTGAAGGCAACGACCGCCTGTATGAAGATATCATTCGTCGCGAACTTCGCGTAAAGCCGGGCGAACTATTTAACCGCGACGCCCTGATCCGATCCATACGCGAGCTTGCACAGATGGGACATTTTGATCCTGAAAACATGAATCCGGTACCGATACCGAATCCCGAAAGCGGAACCGTAGACATACAATTCCCATTAGTATCCAAAGCCAGCGACCAGGTAGAGTTTGCAGCCGGATGGGGAAATACGGGAGTGATAGGTAAGCTCAGCCTAAAGTTTACCAACTTCTCCATAAAAAACCTGCTGCACCGCGGAAACTATAAAGGCGGAATAATCCCTCAAGGCGAAGGACAAACGCTAATCCTTAGCGGACAAACCAACGGACGATACTACCAGTCGTACAACATCTCATTCATGGATCCATGGTTCGGCGGCAAACGCCCGAATGCCCTTAACGCAAGCCTCTATTTTATGAAGCAGACCGGAGTAAACGAAGACTACCTAAGCCAAAACATGGCTTCCTACCCATATTACGGAGGAGGATACTACCCCGGATACGGCAGCGGATATGGCGGTTACGGAGGAGGATACGGAAGCAGCTACGGAGGATACGATTCATATAACATGTACGAAAACGCCTACGACCCCAATACATATATAATGATGCTCGGCGGATCGGTAGGATACGGCAAACGACTGAACTGGCCCGACGATTTCTTCCAGTTCATGGTATCGCTAAACTACCAGATGTATATGCTGCGCAATTGGAACTACTTCGGATATCCTAACGGATCAAGCCATAACATAAACCTGGAGTTCCTCCTTCAGCGCAGCTCGATCGACAATCCGCTATACACCCGCCGCGGATCACAATTCACATTCTCGGTAAGCGCAACCCCGCCATACTCGCTTTTAGACGGCGTTAACTACGCATCGCTCGGAACAACCGATAAAGACGCACAGAAAAGATACAGAATGCTGGAGTACCATAAATGGAAATTCAAAGCCAAAGTATTTTCCCCCCTACTGCCACTCGAAAGCGTCAAGCGAACCCCCGTACTGATGGCCCGCGCCGAATATGGCTTTGTAGGACACTATAACCCCTACAAACTCTCCCCCTTCGAACTCTTTTACATGGGAGGCGACGGCATGACCGGATATACCGGAGGAATGGGATACGAAACCATAGGCCTGCGCGGATACGAGAACGGAAGTATCGCCGGCAATTCGCGCGACTACGCATTTGCCTACTCGCGCCTTAGCATGGAACTGCGATACCCCTTCCTGCTCGAACCATCTTCTACAATATACGGACTCGCCTTTATCGAAGCCGGAAATGCCTGGATGCGACTCAAAGACTTTAATCCGCTTGCCCTAAAACGATCGGCAGGACTTGGAGTGCGGATATTCCTCCCCATGATCGGACTTATGGGAATCGACTGGGGATACGGATTCGATACCCCCGACCGCCGAACACAGCAAGGAAAAAGCAACTTCCACTTTATAATCGGGCAGGAATTTTGATCAATAAACTTTTAGCCACAGCTCTAAACAATTGCGAAGAATCACAGTCAAAGCAAGTAGAAATTTTTAAACCCAAAAGAATATGAAAAAGATAATTGCCTTATGTATCCTCGCCATCCTCTGCACAATAACGGCAGAAGCGCAAAAGTTCGCACTAATCGACATGGAATATATCCTCAAAAATATTCCCGCCTACGAAATGACGAACGAACAATTAAACCAAGTATCAAAAAAATGGCAAAACGAAGTTGAAGCTCTCCAGCAAGAAGCGCAAAACATGTACAAAAACTACCAGAGCGAACTCGTATTCCTATCTCCCGAAATGAAAACCAAACGCGAAGAAGCAATCGTTAAAAAAGAACAGGCCGCACAAGAACTGAAACGAAAATACTTCGGCCCAGAAGGCGAACTCTACAAAAAACGCGGAAGCCTGATGAAACCCATAGAAGACGAAATCTACGCCGCCGTAAAAGAAATAGCCGAAAGCGGCAACTACCAAGCTGTTATCGACCGGCCATCGGCCGTAAGCATCATTTACGCATCGCCAAGAATCGACATAAGCAACGAGGTGTTGCGTAAATTAGGTTACTCCAAATAATACGCTAACTTTGCGCGCTTTAGCAACAGAATTACTAATAAATTTTTATATCATCTCAACAAAATGAAGAAGCTAATTATCTCACTGCTCATGTTCCTGCCAATGCTCGCATTTGCTCAGGAAATTAAAATCGCACACGTAAATTTTCAAGAAGTACTACTCGCTATGCCCGAAATACCAACCATAGAAAAAGAAATGGCCAAGATTACGGAAGAATACCAAAAAGAGCTCGAACTCATGCAGGGCGACTACCAGAAAAAATACATGGACTACATCGCACAGCAAGACTCGCTCACCGAAAACATCAAACTGCGACGACAGCAAGACATCCAAGACATTCAAGAACGACTCAACAGCCTCTATGAACTCGCGCAAAAAGACGTCCCCGAAAAAAGGCAAAAACTGATACAACCCGTACAGGAAAAAGTAATCAAAGCAATTAAAGACGTTGGCGACGAAAAAGGATACACATACATCGTAAGCATGGAACCAGCCCTCTTCCTCTATACCG
Source organism: Tannerellaceae bacterium (assembly GCA_031280645.1). Next base: position 61,655 of record JAITGL010000050.1, read on the forward strand.
GAACAACCGCCGTAGACGCCACCCCGCTCGTAAAAGCCAAATTAGGACTCAAGTAAAATTGTGCGACGCCGGATATATCGGAATCTTTGACTCGGGATACGGAGGGCTTACCGTCTTTAACAAGATAAGGCAAGCCCTCCCTGCGTATAATTACATCTACCTCGGCGACAACGCGCGAGCCCCATACGGAACCCGATCCTTTGAAGTAGTTTACCGCTTTACCCTGCAAGCCGTAGAATACCTCTTCCGCCAAGGATGCCCGCTCGTAATACTCGCATGTAATACCGCATCGGCCAAAGCCCTGCGAACCATACAGCAAAAAAACCTCCCCACGCTCAACCCCAGCCATAGAGTACTCGGCGTAATCCGACCCACAGTAGAAGTAATCAATAATATAAGCCGAAGCAAACACGTGGGGGTACTTGGGACAAGCGGCACCGTGTCCTCCCAATCGTATACCATCGAGATTAATAACCTATACCCGCATATCACCGTAACCGGCCAGGCTTGTCCCATGTGGGTTCCACTCGTAGAAAACAATGAATACAACTCGCCCGGAGCCGACTACTTTGTAAAAAAACACATCAACCAAATCCTCGCAGCCGACCCGCTTATCGATACCCTTATACTCGCCTGCACACATTACCCGCTTCTCGCCTGCAAAATAATGCAACACCTCCCATCCGGAATAACCCTCTTTGAACAAGGCGATCAAGTAGCCGCATCGCTTGCCGACTACCTTAACCGCCACCCCGAAATAAACCGACAACTCAGGCGACAAAACATATGCCGCTTCATGACAACCGAATCAGAAGAAAAATTTGCCGAAACAGCCTCCATCTTCCTCGACCATACAGTAAAAGTTGAACAAATAACACTCCAATGAAACTCCTTGCCGCCATCCTGCTCATACTCGCCGCCCCAATCAAAAGCCAAAGCAACCTCGACGAGTATTTTGCCTCAAAAGGACTGATAAACATGGCCGCCCTCGACAATTCCATTAAAGTCGAATTGCGATACGCCACCCCAAACAACATATTCGGCCAAGCCGTTTACCGCCAAATATCAGCCGCATGGCTACACCCCCAAGCCGCAGCCAAGCTCGTCGAAGCCCAACGCCTCCTCAAGGCCCAACACCCCCGCTACTCGCTGCTCATTTACGACGCCGCCCGGCCAATAACCGTCCAGCAAGAAATGTGGAACATAGCCCGGAAAGCCGGCAAAACCCAATACGTAAGCAACCCTGCCAACGGAGGAGGCCTGCACAACTACGGCATGGCCGTTGACCTCACCATAGTCGACCCCTCCGGCCGCCCCCTAAACATGGGAGCCCCGTTCGACCACTTCGGCCCCGAATCGCACATCAACAACGAAACCAACTTGGTGCAAACCGGAAAAATCACCCCCCAAGCCCTCGCCAACCGGCAGCTCCTGCGATCAATCATGACCCGCGCCGGCTTTCGAACCATCTTGTACGAATGGTGGCACTTTAACGCCTGCTCGCGACAGGAAGCAAGGGAAAATATCCCAATCCTTTGAAAATAATTCGGTTAAACATTAAGGAAGATATATCGGAACTCCCCGGGAACCATACCCCTCCGGGAAAAGTTTAATTAAACCTTCCTTTTTTGTAGTTAAACCCGGAGCAGAAGGGCATAAATCTAACCCGGAGGGGATCCCCTCCCACAAGAAAACATTCCCTTCCGGGCAGGTTTAATCCCCTGCAACAAAGGAGATCCTCTCCGCTACAGATTTATACCCCCTTTGCTCCAATTTAATTAAAAGAAGAAGAAGTTTAATTAAACTTTTCCCGGGCGGAGGGGATTATCCACCTTGGATATTAAGCTGCGCCTATATATGCTGGGGATACAAAACGGCTTAAAAGTGCGGCCGTCTTGCTAAAAAGCCATGCCCGGCGGTATTGTGGAAAAGCGAAATTGAATATTGCGCCGCGCGAATAGGCGCGCTTTCTTGCATGTAAAATAAATTTACTTATTTTTGTACTCTAAGTTATTCCTAAATACATAATTATTAGTATGAAACGTTTATTTGAAAAGATGAAGCCAAAGGAAGACAAGTTCTTTACGCTGCTTTACAAAATGGGGGAAATCATTGTTACCGCTTCCGACCAGATTATTGATTGTGTAAAAGTGTCGAATCATGGCGACGCACATATATTTTACAAAACTATTAAGAAGCTTGAGCACGAAGCCGACGCCGTAGAAGCCGAGATATTCGAGGAGCTTAACAGCACCTTTATCACTCCCTTCGACCGCGAAGATATAAACGACCTGGCCGCCACGATGGACAATATCGTTGATCTTATAACAAGCTGCTCGAAACGCATAATGCTTTATAACCCAAAGCATATCCCCGAAAGCGCGGTTACCCTGGCCTTGCTCGTGCGCGAATCGGCCGGATACTTGCTCGAAGCCGTTAAAGAGCTAACCTCGTTTAAGAAGAGCCCCGACAGGATAAAAAAACTTTGCGCCCACCTTGAAGAGGTTGAAAAGAAGGCCGATGACGTTTACGAACACTTCCTCATTAATCTTTTTGAGAATAGCGCCGATCCTCTTGAAGTAATCAAGCTAAAAGATATCCTCCACGAACTCGAACGCGCCGCCGACGCCGCACAGGCTGTGGGCAAAAGGCTCAAAACGGTTATAGTAAAATTCGCATAAACTAATAAAATCCTTCGCCAAGAGCCTCAAATGACACTGCTAATAACCATCATAGCACTCGCGCTTATATTTGATTATATCAACGGCTTTCACGACGCAGCCAATTCTATTGCAACTATCGTTTCCACCAAAGTTCTTACACCTTTTCAAGCCGTATTGTGGGCTGCAGCGTTTAACTTCGCGGCTTTCTTTATCGCCAAATTTATTATCGGAGAATTCGGAATAGCCAATACGGTTGCCAAAGTTGTTGTTGAACAATACATCACATTGCCTGTAATTCTGGCCGGACTTTTGGCCGCAATCTCATGGAACCTGCTTACATGGTGGTTCGGCATCCCCTCGTCGTCGTCGCACACATTAATCGGAGGATTTGCCGGAGCGGCCCTTGCAAGCGCGCTTCATTTAAACGTAATACATTGGGAAGGGCCAAAGGGTGTGATCATGATAGCCTCGTTTATCTTCTTGGCCCCCCTTGTGGGAATGGTGGTATCGGCTTCGCTCACAATGCTTATATTCTGGATATGCCGCAAAACGCATCCCTATAAGGCCAATAAATGGTTTAAGAAACTCCAGCTCGTATCTTCCGGGCTGTTCAGCATAGGGCACGGGCTAAACGACTCGCAAAAGGTGATGGGAATAGTAGGCGCAGCTCTTATCGCCGCCACAAACGATCCGGTAATCTACGCCTCGATGCCCGACTGGATGCACATGACCAAAGCTTCGGAAATGGCCGATAAAGACCATTTGGCATGGGTGCCCTTAGCATGCTTCACAATGATAGCCCTAGGTACCATGTCGGGAGGATGGCGGATAATAAAAACCATGGGCACCCGGATAACCAAAGTAACGTCGCTCGAAGGAGTAGCTGCCGAAACGGCGGGAGCAATCACGCTCTTCCTTACCGAGATTGTAAAAATACCGGTAAGCACCACCCATACTATTACGGGAGCCATAATGGGAGTGGGAGCAATAAAGCGGCTATCGGCCGTAAGATGGGGAGTTACTAAAGACTTGCTTACGGCCTGGATACTAACGATCCCGGTGAGTGCGCTAATGGCTATGATACTATTTTACATCATTAAGATATTTATTTAAATAACACCCACGATTTATGAAAATAGCAATAGTAGGAACCGGATACGTAGGTCTCGTTACAGGCACATGCTTCGCCGAGATGGGCACCGACGTATACTGTGTAGACATCGACCGTACTAAAATTGAAAACCTACGTAATGGGATAATTCCCATATACGAGCCTGGCCTTGAAGAAATGGTTAACCGCAATTACCAGGCCGGACGGCTTAAATTTACCACCAGCTTAGCCGAATGTATCAACGACGTTGAAGTATTATTCTCTGCCGTAGGCACTCCGCCCGACGAAGACGGCAGCGCCGACCTCCGCTACGTACTTGACGTTGCCCGCGAAATAGGCCGAACAATGAACCATTATGTTTTGGTAGTAACCAAGAGCACCGTTCCGGTTGGAACCGCCGCAAAAGTAAAGCAAGCCATCTGCGAAGAACTCGAAAAGAGAGGCATAGACATCCCGTTCGACATTGCCTCCAATCCTGAGTTCCTGAAAGAAGGAGCGGCTATTAAAGATTTTATGAGCCCTGACAGGGTAGTAGTAGGCGTTGAATCGGAGCAGGCCGAGAAACTGATGAGCAAGCTCTACCGTCCCTTCCTACTCAACAACTTCAGAGTGATTTTTATGGACGTTCCCTCGGCCGAAATGACCAAGTATGCCGCCAACTCCATGCTCGCCACCCGCATCAGCTTCATGAACGATATTGCCAACCTGTGCGAGATTGTAGGTGCCAACGTTGACATGGTGCGCAAAGGGATCGGAACCGACGCACGCATCGGCAGCCACTTCCTCTACCCCGGATGCGGCTACGGAGGCTCCTGCTTTCCAAAAGACGTAAAAGCCCTCATCCAAACTGCAAAGCAAAACGGATACCCGATGCGCCTCCTCCAAGCCGTTGAAGAAGTGAACGAAGACCAAAAAACTCTCCTCTTTCGCAAGCTTAACAAGCACTTCGAGGGCGCCCTCTCCCAAAAGCGCATAGCAATATGGGGCCTCGCCTTCAAGCCCGAAACCGACGACATGCGCGAAGCCCCGTCGCTCGTTTTAATCGACAAGCTACTCGAATCGGGATGCCACGTAAGAGTATACGATCCGGTGGCTATGAACGAAGCCAAAAGAAAACTCGGCGGCAGCCTCTATTATGCAAAAGACCTGTACGACGCAGTTGTAGACGCTGATACCCTTATCCTCGTTACCGAATGGAAAGAATTCCGCCTCCCATCGTGGCCCGCAGTGAAAAAGCTGATGAACATTCCGCTTGTGCTCGACGGCCGAAATATCTATGAAATATCTGATCTTGAGGAAAACGGCTTTACTTATTACCGGATCGGCAAATAGCCGGGGCGGTCGTTCATCCTGAAGATTCTCAATTGTTGTATCGGAGGGGGATAAAAAAGACTTCTCAAGTCCCCATAGAGCTTCTAAAGCCATTTACACAGTATTGATGCGCTCGATATGTGTAAATGGCTTTAATTTATGGCTATCTTCGATCCGAAATAATTATCTAAAATGCAAAATATAAAGTTGAAAATATTTGCCGGCGGCCTGGCTGCCCTTTCCTTAATTGCTCCGCAGACGGCAACGGGGCAAGCAGACAGCGTTGGAGTATTATCGTACGGAACAAGGCTTGCGCCGGTGGTTGTTGCGGGAGCTCTGCTGTCGTACGGTATTTTGTCGCATACGGTAGAGCCGTTTGAGAGTATTGACAGGGCGGTTAACGATTGGGCCCTGAGGGCTAATAGGCATACAAAAGTCGACGATTATTTGCAGTATGCCCCGGCAGTTGCGGTGTTCGGATTCGATTTATGCGGAGTTAAGGCGAAGCATAACTTGCGCGACCGAGCTTTTGTTACCGCCGGCTCCTATTTGCTATCAACCCTTGCGGTACAGGCCGTGAAGCATACGGTTAGCGTTGCTCGACCCGACGGAGCCGCCGATAACTCCTTACCGTCGGGGCATACTGCAACAGCCTTTACCGGGGCGCATATTCTTTTCAGAGAATATGGCGCAACCCGGCCTTGGATAGGTATTGCGGGATATGCGGCCGCTACTTCGACGGGAATTATGAGGGTTATGAACCGAAGGCATTGGCTGGGCGATGTTGCCGCCGGAGCAGGTACGGCCATCGCTTGCGTTGAGGCGAGCTATTTGTTGCTGCCCGTCTTTCGTAAAATTATTAAGGCGTCTGATAATGTGGCCGTAGCGCCTATAGCCGGCGGGGGATATGTTGGGGCCGGGCTTGTTTGCTGGTTTTAAAGCGGGATAACTGCCGGCTGTTACCGGGGAGGATTGGTTGGGTGTTTTGCATTGGGTTGTTTATGATTTTTAAGTTGTGATTTTTTGCAGGTGTTTAAACCAAACCTTTATCGCCTTGTCTATCCAATTACAATAACAATTTATTCAGTTAAACAATGCAGAAAAGCAAGCACATCCTGTTGTTAATATTTTTAAGTTGCTCTACCCTTCCTTTCTTCGCACAGCAAAGAACCGGCCAGGCCGGCGTTGAAATACGGGGCTCTGTTGTGGAGAAAGCAAATCGCGAACCGGTTGAACAGGCAACCGTAAGGCTTCTTACCGTTAAGGACAGTACGTTTGTTACAGGAGTACCAAGCGCGAGAAACGGTAATTTTTCGTTGAAGAACATTAGTCCGGGTAATTATTTAATGCACGTTACATACGTTGGCTTTGAGCCCGTATACCAGCTACTTCAGATATCCGGGCGGACAAATCCGGTTAATGTTGGGCGTATCGAAATGGTAGATGCGTCGATTCTTCTTGGCGAGGCGATGGTTTTTGGAAAGGCGGCCGAGGTGCAGGTTAGAAACGATACTATTGAATATAACGCCGATTCGTATAAGGTTCAGGAAGGCGCAGTGCTTGAAGAGCTTGTAAAGCGTATGCCGGGAGCCGAAGTTGACAGCGAAGGCAAAATCACCGTGAACGGTAAAGAAGTAAAGAAGATTTTGGTTGACGGAAAAGAATTTTTCTCCGACGATCCTAAAGTGGCCTCGAAAAACCTCCCGGCCTCAATGGTCGATAAGGTGCAGGTGCTCGATCGCAAAAGCGATATGACTATGATGACCGGCTTTGACGACGGATCGGAAGAAACCGTAATCAACCTCGTTGTGAAGCCCGGCATGAAAGAAGGCTGGTTCGGCAACGTAATGGGTGGATACGGAAGCAAGGAGCGTTACGAAGGCAACGCTGTGCTGAACCGCTTTGTAGACAAAAACCAAATCACCGTGATGGGCGGGCTGAACAATACCAACAACATGGGCTTTACCGACTTCGCATCCTCGATGATGCAAGGCGGCGGAGGCGGCGGCGGACGGATGATGTTCGGCGGCGGAGGCAGCGGTATCACTACCTCTGAAAACATAGGCGTTAACCTGAGCCGCGACTTCTCGCCCAAGTTTACCATCAACGGCAACGTTCGCTATAATGGAACCGATAACGCCGCCGTAACCGAAAGCTCCACCCAAACATTCCTCCAGAACGATACAACGCGCTTTGCCGACCGGCGAGCTTCGGGCAACCGGGTTAGCAATAATCTTCGCGGGAATATCCGCCTTGAATGGAAACCGGATACTATGACCACCGTTATCTTCCGACCTAACTTCAGTTACAGTAGCAGCAACGTAATGCAGGAAGATTCGTCGGTTACAAACCTTGGACTTGGTCGCGACGCCTCTGCTGCCAACTCTCGCCTGAGCGAAGTTCTTTCGCGATCGAGCTCCGACGGCGAAGGCGTAGAATTTGAAGCCGAACTCGACGTAAGCCGCAAGCTCAACAACAAAGGACGCGTTGTAAGCGCATCGCTCGAAGGTGGATTCGGCAATACAAAGCAAAATGGACTGAACTACTCCAACTCAGCATACTTTGACGGAACGCCCGATTACCTGATCGACCAGATATACAAGTACAACAATACAAACTCAAACTATCGCCTCTTTCTATCATGGGTAGAGCCCCTGGGGCGTAACAACTTCCTACAGCTAAGCTATCGCTACTCGAAGCGCAACCAAAATTCGGATCGGCCGATATTCATGGCCGACGACAAAGGCGATTACACCATACGCGACACGAGCTACATCGAAAAATATAACTACGACTTCACCTCGCAACGCGCCAGCCTCAGCTTTAAAGCCGTTAGGGCAAAATACAACGCTACGATCGGAGCCAACCTCGATCCATCGTCGAGCAAGGGAGATATATACAAAGACGGGCAGGTGGTTGAAACCATATCGCGCTCCGTACTCAACCTTTCGCCCACATTGCAGTTCAATTACCTGTTCAGCCGGCAGTCGAACCTCCGGATCGACTATAACGGACGGGCCAGCGAACCCAGCATGACCCAGCTCCAGCAAGTGCGCGACGTTACCGACCCCAACAATATCGTGATCGGTAACCCCAACCTCGATCCGAGCTACAACCACAACATGCGTATCAACTTCCGGCGCTTCATCCCCGAACGGCAAACAGCCCTCATGATCATGGTCGGCGGAAACTATACCCTCAACGCCATAGTAAACGACGTAACCAACCTCCCCGGCGGAGCCAAACGCACCACCTACACCAACATGGACGGAGCCTACAACGGCAACCTCGGCTTCATGATGAACACCCCGATACGATATAAAAACGGCTTCTCGAAATTCTCCGTAAGGTCGATGACAATGGGCAACTACACAAACAGCAATTCGCTTATCGACGGCTCCGTGAGCAACACCAAAACATTCTTTGTAACGGAAAACGCCGGCATCGACTACCGTTCCAACTATTTCGATATCGGCCTCGGAGGCAACGTTACTTATAACAACACCCAATACTCCCTCCGACCCGACGAAAAAGTTAACACCTTCCGCTACGGCGCAGATGCCAACACCGCAATTTACCTCTACAACATCGCCCCCGTGCTCCCACTAACCATCGAGAGCGACATACGATACTCAACCACCTCCGGCTTCTCCGATTCGTACACCCAAAAGGAAGTGATGTGGAACGCATCCATCGCGTCAAAGCCCCTACCGATGCTGAAAGGCACAGGCACAATCCGGCTCAAGGTATACGACATATTGCAGCAGCGCAGCAATATCACCAACTCCTTTTCCGACAATATGTACTCCGAATCGCGAAGCAACACCCTCAACTCATACTTCATAGTACACTTTATTTATCGCTTCAGCATCTTTAAAGGCGGAGCCGGCATGCAAGACGCCTTCGGAGGCAATCGAGGCTTCGGCCCCGGAGGCCCTCCCGGAGGAGGCCGACGCGGCGGATGATCCTTAACTCATACTTTTATCTATATATAAAAAGGGCTCAACGTACTCCTGTTGCGTTGAGCCCTTGCCATTGCGCGGAACAAGCCGGCGCTAATCTTTCACCACCGGGATTTTACCCATCAGCTTAATATCCTTCGGATCCTTGTAATCGTAAAGATAAAAACCGTCGGAGCCGATCATGAAAAGAAAGTTGCCGGCCGGGATCACATCGTAGGCATTTATGTTGCGGAACTGAGCAAGCATGTTGAGACTAATATTCTTCTTGTCGGCCACGTCGTACACCTTGAGCCCCTCGTCGCCGTCGCAAACAAAGAGAGTATTGCCGTCGACGCCCAGCCCGTAAGGATTGAACATAGGGTAGGAAGCCAAGAGCTCCGTTTTGCGATAATTGTCGGATAGCTGCACAACGTCGAGCTGGTTGATAGTTCCGCGGCATGTTGTTCCTCCGCGCATCGTAACATAGGCAACGCTATCCTGAACCACCACCGGGTCGCAGCTCGTTAAATGCGAATAACCCGATACATATATCGGCCTGGCCGGAACCTCCAGGCTGTAAATGAACATACCGTTAGGAGCCCCGAAGAAAATATGACCGTCGTGAATAAACATCGTTTCGTAGCCGCCGATATGATCCGACACGATTATATTAGCCTTCGACGCGTCGAGGTCGAGTACCTTCAGTTGAAAGTCGCTCATCAGGTAGAGGTAATTTTTATAGATGCCGAAGCGAGCCATCGAACCCGTTTTACCCGACGACGAGCCTTCGCCCACGCTAAAATCCTTGTCGGGGGCAGACTGCGCAGGCGGCGATGTCTCATAATACCCGCCGCCCCCATAATTTACCTGGAGTTTTTCCCTCTTAACGCGCTTAACTTCCCAATCTACAACAATCCCTTTTTGGGCGTCGATGTAGTCGTAGGCCAAAGCCGGGTCTTTAATCGGAGGGATGCTGTACGGGAAAATATTCTCGAGGCGAGCCGTTTGCTTCACACTATTGACGTCGGAAACGTCGAATACAACCAAGTCTACATAATGCTCGGTATATAAGCTCTGGTTGCGGATAGCTATATCGTTGCATCCCGGCGATTCGATAAAGGTAATGTTACGCGGGCTCGCCGGATTGCTAACGTCGATTACATGAATCCCCTCCTTGGCTTCAACAATAAAAAGGTAATTGTCCTTGAAACAAATCTTACCCGGATTTTTCAGCTCGCGGGCCTGAGAAGTAGCGAGCGGCGCGCGCATGGTTTCGTAGTCGAGATAAACGGGAACGTTCATGTCCGCTTCCAGCGTATGAGTATCCATACACGATGTGGCCAGCGCCAGGGCCAAGCCTGCAAAAAGCAAATTGCCTGATGTTTTCATATCCGTAATAAATTAAAAGGTGACGCCTACCCGGAAAGAGAGGCGGTTATAAAAATAAGTATCCGAATAATAAGGCTTACCGTCGCTCACATACCGCAGGCTGTGATGCCTGTAACCCGCCGCAACCGTAATACCGAAATCTTTAGTAGCAAGTATGATTATACCAAACTGCGGATTATACATCCAGCCGCCCTCCGAACGCTCCGGATCGGGGTTCGTATAAGGCATTGAATTGTAATAGCCGTAATTATACCAGTAAGGATCATAATAACCATACTGCGGCGTTCTTTTATCCTCCAGCCCAACCATATATCCGGCCTGTAACGTGACAAACGGAATAACGCGGCGGTTGCCGAAACGCCAGGTCAAATTGGCCGATACCGGTATAAAAGCTTCCTGATAATGCTCTACGCCCACCCCAAGCCCAACCGAAAGATGGTTGATAATGGAGTAATTCAGCCCATAGTGGAGCGTTGGATGAATCTCATCGTTCGGGTTCCCCCTCAAGATGCCGATCTCGGCCAGGCTTACGAATCGCCCCTGCCGGACAAAGTAGGACAAGCCGCCCTTACCCTCCTGCGCAACAGAGGGAAACATAACGGTAAAGAGCATTAGCGCAGTGATAATCGTTTGTTTGTTCATAAATAACATGGGATTTAATTATAATCTGACTTCAAAAAAACTTTAATACATCATTAAGGTAGATGCCCGCCCGGCAGTAAACGCTGCATAATAGCCAAAAGCGCAACCCGTTTTTTCAGTCCGGACTTACAAAAAGCCCCAATAAATCTCGATACCGAACCATAATATCGCAACGCCTCAAGCAAAGTAGCCGGAAAGCGTTGTCAACCTCGGAAAACCTGCCGGAAACTCCGAGAAGGAATTGTCGACCTCGGAAAGCTTCCCGGAAATTCCGGCAAGGAATCTTAGGCCTCGGAAAGCTTCCCGGAAATTCCGAAAAGCAAAGATTATAACGCTGTTACCGGCAAAGTAAGCCCCTTACAACTCAATCGGCCTGTAAAGAATCGCGCCGCCGCCCTCAACCGTGATGCAAAACTCGCCGCCCAGAACTTCGTTAAGGCTGCCTTGCCACCACGAATCAAGGCTACGGTTGTCGAGCGGCCATCGCAATCCGGCCGATGTTATCCTTACGCCAGGGCGGGGAGTAAATATCGAAACCTGCCTGCCTGCCTCGGATGCAAACGCGGCCGAGCCGCTTATGGGGGTGAAAAGCCCGTAGTCGGTCAGCATTTCCACTCTGTTTATCAGGCCGGCATAGTCGAGCAGGAGGGAGATGTTGCCCAGGGTATGGTCGTCGCGCAGGCCGGCGGCTCCGAGTATTAAGGCTTCGCTATGGCCTGCGCCGGCGGCGTATCGCACGGCCTTGGTGAGGTCGTTGGTTTCCTGCTCGGCAACGTGGTGGAGGCGGTCGGCGTAAACGAGGCGAAGCTTGGGCGGGAGGCTGTCGAGGTCGCCCACAATGGCGGCGGGCTTTATTCCGCGTCGATGCAATCCGGCTGCCGCGCCGTCGCAGGCAATCACCGTTGAGGCTTCCTTGAGGCAACGGAGGGGTAGGGGAGAGGCGGGGTAGCTTCCGTTAGCCATGATAACGCAGCTGTAAGGGGCAAACATATTGCAGGGGGAGTTAGAATTTCAGGGTAAGGCGGCCGAGGCAGTGCGCGCCGGCCTGGGCAAAGCGTCCGCCGTCGGTTGATCGCTGCCCGTTGGATATCCACGAGTATACCCATCCGTTACTCTCATATTCTTCATTAAAGATATTGTAAACAGTGATATCGGCCGATAGCGATTCGGCAAAGGGCAGGGCAAAGGCGTAGCCCACGCGGAGGTTGCTTACAAACCACGGGTCGAGCGACCGCTCCCGGCTTGAGGTATTGTCGAGGTATTGCCTCCCAACGTACTGCGTGATTAGGCTTGCCGAGAATCCTTTGTGCACGATGTCGAACAGGCTATTGGCAGTCACCGCAGGCGAGAAGGCTATGTCGGTTGTGCCGAGGCTCAGAGCATCTTGCCCGCCGGTGTCGTAGTTGTCAACGTATTCGGTGAAGTCGAGAATCTTATTGCTGCTGATCGTGAGATT
>JAITGL010000026.1 GCA_031280645.1 Tannerellaceae bacterium
GCTAAGCCCACGAACTTCATGTCGAGCTTTTCGGTGAGGAATCCGCGCTTCTCCAGCTTGGGAGTAATGGCCGCTATCCATCCCGAACTCACCGCATGCTGAATGTTGGTTTGTATGCCCTGAACCTGACGGTCGCTTACGAAAAATACGTTCTCAATCTCAAACTCGTCGAAGTACCTTTCCTTGAAGTCGAAGGTTACCGCCCCGTCTACTTTGCGGAAGCGGTCGTGGTTGCGCCTTATCTTGAGCCCCTCGACGTAGGGCGACTGCATCGTATAATTATTCAGCGAATGTTCGCCGCCAATCATCACCGCCGAATACATCTTAGCCTTGGGGAAGTAATGCTTGTAAAGCAAGCTGCCCTCGCTTACGTTGTGCGACTTAAGACTGTACCAGGCGTCGTAGTAGCTCCCCTGCGCGTCGATAGTAACAATGTTAATGGCGCTGCCCAGGCCGTCGCCTCCAAATTCGGGCGGCACTATACCTTTATAAATCTCTATCCGCTCGATAAACTGGAGCGGAATATCGTTAATCGAGAACGACCCGTCGGGAGTATTCAAAGCATAGCCGTCGAGATATATCTGCACCCGGTTACCCTCCAGCCCGCGAACGTTCACCTTCGTATCATTGCCGGTATTCCCCGTGCGGCGAATCTTCACCCCCGTTTGATGGTTAATAACCTCGGTAATCGACGTACCCCGCCCGGCCAGCGACTTCCCGTCGATCACCGACACCGGAACCCCCTGCTCCCGCGCGTCCTTAAGCGACTTGCGTTCAAACCGCGCCTCAACCGTAACCGATCCGAGCTCGGTAACCGCGTCCTCCATACAAACGTCGAGCCTGAGCGGCCGGCCGGCCGGGGCCCTTACGGTTCGCCTTACGGGTTTCATCCCCGTACACGAAAACTCCAGTACCATATCCCCGGAGGCGGCAAGCCGGAACTCCCCTTCGCCGTCGGTCGACGTCCCGTTAGTCGAGCCCGCCACCCTGATTGCCACCCCCGCCAGCGGCTGCCCGCTACCGCACTCGACAACCCTGCCCGACAGCGCCTGCCCCCACAAAGCCGCGGGAAGCATGGCCGCCGCAGCAATAAATATCTGCTTAAATAATAATCCGAATCTGTACATAATGCCATATTGTTGGGAGCGCGAAGATATAAGCCCCCTCATACCACGCTTTTACGCATGGCGGAATTTTATTTTAATATGGCGGAATTACGAGCTAAGCGGCCGTTTTATCCGGCAGCATATAGCGCAATGCCAAAACAAGCGCGGCTCCGGGCAGTAAAACAAATGGTTCTCCCGGCAAAAAAGCCGTTTCAGGTAGCTACGAAAACCATTTGTGTAGCTACGAAAACCGTTCTGGTAGCTACCGAAAGAGTTCCGGTAGCTACCGGAAGAGTTTGTGTAGCTACGAAAAGAGTTCCGGTAGCTACCGAAAGAGTTCAGGTAGCTACGAAAACCGTTCTGGTAGCTACGAAAAGAGTTCCGGTAGCTACCGAAAGAGTTCCGGTAGCTACGAAAAGAGTTCCGGTAGCTACCGAAAGAGTTTGTGTAGCTACCAAAAGCGTTTTGGTAGCTACCAAAACAACGTTTTTCACGGCAACGGTTTTGTGTTTCTCTAAAAACCTCCCCCTCCTTCCTGCTTTTTCGCCCGGTTTACCCCGGTTGAAAACCGGGAATAAACGCCCTTGGCCAAAGTAATATCAATGGAATTGATAAATGTGCTGATGAATTTTCGATTCGACAAATGCCCCAACGAGCGGCCAAGGATGCGGAATGGAGGCAATGATATTCAATATTCGATTCTCATTGCCCTGCGAACTGCCAATAGAGCTCAAGGAATCCTTAAAGATTGAACCATACATTTGCCAAAAAATACTCATAATGTTTAAGCTAAAAATTCAAATGAAAAATCTGCTTCACTGTTTTGTCCAAACTTTTGATCCTCCGCTGCCTGAATTAAGGTTTTTGGGACGGGAATCGAGCCGGGGTTATACAATTCCCCCCCCCTAATACACAAATATCTCGCGCTGACCTTTAGTCTATTAATTTCCCTATTAATCCCTGCTTTTCCTGCAACGGCGCAAACCGATCCTCCTCCTCCCGACAATATTATAACCGACGCTTGCTTTGGCGTGGCCGAGGCGAGCCCCTGGTCGATTACCGAAGCGTATACTTCGGCGTTGACCGATTGTAATGCGTTTAGCTCCGTACTTGTAGGGGATATCGACGGCGATGGTACATCGGAACTGTTTGTATCAAATTGGGGAAATAATGTAAATTCAAATAAAATCTATATAATCAACTCCGACGGTACTACCCGCCGTACTATTGACACGCCTGAAAGCGAATTTCATGGTCAACAGGTAAATGCCGTAGGCAGAGTAAAATGGAACGCTGCGCGCGATACTACGCTCATATTTTACAACGATTCGAGAAATCGCCGGATAAAAGCTTATTCCGCTTACACCGGCGCCTTGGTATGGACTTCCGATTCCGTATATACGGCTCTCCCGCCGCTTGCGCAGCCGGCGCAACTGGTTGACCCGGCAGTGGCCCTTTCTTTAGCCGACCTCGACGGCGACGGCTATACGGAGATAGTATCGGGCAACCGGGTATTTGCCGCCGAAACCGGCAAGCTGCTATGTAAGACTACCGGATACACAGCCCTCGGCATTTGCGACGCCGGAGCTATGCCGTTCCAGCAAGTGGCTGTGGCCGACGTGCTGAAAGCGGGTTACCAGCAAATCTGTATAGGAATGAATCTTTACCGTGCAAACGGCATCAACTCCAATCGCAACTTAAATATGCAAGGCAGTATGGCTATTGTTAAGTCATGTTCATACTCTATCCCCGACGGATGTACGCAAGTGGTGGATCTTAATCTCGATGGGAATCTCGACCTTGTTGTAAGCAAGGTAATCCGACATTCCGTGACTCCAAATCCGAACAATGTGATTAATTTTTATGTATGGTCGCCGAATTTAACAGGGGCGAGCCAAATTATAGGAACGTACAGCCAAGGCAATATTTACAAAAGGGGAGTACCCTTTATCGGTAATATAGACAAAACGCCTTATCCCGAAATAATATTTGTACACGGCCCCGGCGACATAACCAGCGCCGAGTTCGGCAACATAACGGCGGTACGCTATACGGGATCTACTACTTTAAGCGCATTGTGGCATCTTCCTCATGAAGACTCATCCGGCTCAACAGGTATTACCCTGTTCGACTTCAATCAGGACGGCATAGCCGAACTTGTTTACAGGGATGAACTGCACATGCGCATCATCAACGGAAGCCTTGTCAGCCACAAGACGGGAAACGATACAACCGTTGTATACAATTTATCGAGCATTCCCTGCGGCTCCGGCACAGGCATTGAATACCCAACCGTTGCGGATATCGACAACGACGGCCAGGCCGAGATTATTGTAATCGGGCCTCCGGGAAGTGGGTATTATGGCCCCATCCGCATCTTCAAAGCCGGCGCCGGCGGCAAATGGGCCCCGGCCCGCAAGGTATGGAACCAGTTTGCATACAACTCGGTTAACGTAAACAAAGACTTAACCATCCCCGCCAAGCCCTACCCGATCAACCAAAAGCTGAACGGCCCCGACGGCTTGCCCAACACCTCCGACGACGCGTACCCCTTCAACAGCTTCCTCCAGCAGCAAACGATGCTGAACCAGAACGGCAACCAGTTGTGGCTGCTGCCGGATGTGGGGGCAAATTCGCCTTCTGCTAAGTTTACATTGTACCAATACGATCCAACAACCGGCAACGCCACTGTATGGTTCCCGGTAAAAAACTTTGGCGACGCCGAGTTCAAGCTGCCGATGAACGTTAGTATATTCACCAAAACCGGTTCGGTGGAAACCTACCGGCAAACTCAATCAATCGGCACAGGCTCCATACTCGCCGACGGCGCGAAGACATTTTCAGTTATCCTTACGAACATATCAGGCTGGATATCTTCGCCCGGCGACAGCCTTATCTTGTATGTAAACCGAAGTAATACCGCCTATGTGCAAAAGGAATGTGTGTACGGCAACAACCGCTTCGGCGAGAGCTTTGCCAAGATAAAGGTTATGATGGACGATACGCAAACGGTGCAGAAGTTCGGCTCGGTAGAGGTCGACGTGCTCGGTAACGACGGTTTCGGCCCCGACCTTATCAACCTCCAGCCGCAGTTTAGCCTTATTGACTCGGTGATATTGCAGCCGCGCAACGGGAAGCTGGTGGGAGTAGGCTCCAAAGGAAGCTCCAAGCTGGTATACATTAACAGCGGCGCGTATAATCTTTCCAACAATCCCATCGACTCGTTTAAGTACCGCATCCGCACATATCTCGGCGGCATGACAACCGCCGCCGCCTACATATATATATTAGACGACGAGAACGGGGGCACGGGCTGCGCCGGCCAGTCTTACACTATTAGCCCCATAGCCCGTCCGTCGGGCACAAGCTTTGACTGGTACAGCGAAGGCGGAAGCCTGATAGCAAGCAACTCGGCAACCCGCAGCTTCTCCCCCCTGGCATCGTCGACAAACCTCCTGATAAAGCCAATAAACGTAGGCTCAAGCAACGCGCTCTGGAACCGCGCCGGCGGCTTTCCAAGGGGCCTCTTCACCGTCCACGCCTCCCCAAGCGGCGAGCGCATGCGCTGGACGGGATACGTTAACCACGACTGGAACAACCCCGGCAACTGGGTGGTAATCCGCTCCGCCGGCGAATCGCCCGCAACGTTCATACCCGGCCTCTGTACCGACGTAACCATACCTTCGCCTCTGAACGTTAACTACTACCCGGAGCTGATGTACGGGGAGACCTTCGGAAGCGCCCGCTGCCGCAACATAAGCATGCTCGACAGGGCGATGCTCGGGAACCAGGCTGCGCTGAATTATACCTCCGCCTCGGTGGAGATCAAGCTCAAGCCCTCGGAGAGGGACAGATTCGTAACATGGTCGGCTCCGCTAATGGATATGTATTCCGGCGACTATCATTTCCGGAAAGACGGCCAGCCCGCATGGGGCGACGTGTTTATGAACATGTTCAACGTAGTAAATCCCGATTACCCCGGCTCCAATACTCCGGCAGACTACTTCAACTACCTTACCTCCACCTTTGCCAACCGCAGCAAGCCGCTACCGCTCGGAACCCCTTTCAACCTGAAAGTTACAAGCACAGGCGTAACCCGCGACAGCCTCCTCCGCTTCCCGCGGAGCGAAACTAACTACGACGGCGCAACGCTGGGGCGGGCTAGCGCCGGCCGCTTCATCGCCGACGGCTTAGACGACGGATATAACAGCTATGTTATGCCCCCGCCCGCCGACTATTTTCCCAATACCGACGTAAATATGATGCAAGTAGTCAACCCCTACATGGCCTACCTCAGCGTTGTAGACTTCCTGTACGAAAACCCCCACCTTAATTTCGGATATTATATGTGGGACGGCGAAGTAGGGCACGACCTGAGCGCCTTCGTTTACGCCGGAGGCGGCGACGCTTACAGGATGATTGTATCCGGAGGCGACGAGCTTGATCCATATTCCGATGGATTAATTCCTCCCCTGCAATCCTTCTTTGTAATTACCAGTCCCGCCTCCTACTATTACTACATGGCGTCCTACCTGACAACCTCCCGTCCCAAAGACTCCTACAACCTCCGCGCCTCGGTAAAATCCGGCGGAGCGCTGAAAGTAACCCTCTCGGGAGCCGGCAAAACGGCCCACGCGGCCCTCGTATACGAGCCCGGAACAAGCAACTTCGCAACAGACAAGATCGACATGCCGGCCGTAACCTACTCAATAGAAGGCCGCTCGCCCCTCTCGCTCTACACGTTCTCCACCGACATGAAGCCCCTCGCGATCAACGCCAGCTCGATGTTCGACATACTCCCGGTCGCATTGGGACTAACGGCCAACGACCCCGGCGAGTACGCCCTCAAGTTCGACGGCCTTTACAACCTGGGCTACGATGTAACCCTCGTCGACCTCGCCCTCAACAAGCGCGTAGAGCTAAGCCAGTCGATGGATGAATACAAATTCACCCTCGCAAAAGGCTCCGGCCCGACCATCGAGGTCAACAACCGCTTCAAGCTCCACTTCGCCTACAACGGCAAAGGCATCATCTGGACGCCCGTCGAGCCTACGGCAAAGCCCAGCCTCCTGAAAGCCGCGGCCGAGCGCGGATACATCAACATCTCGTCGAGCTCCGGAACAATCGCCTCCCTGCAAGTGTTCAACGCCTCCGGCCGCGCCGTTTACAGCGAAACATCGGTTGTTGGCGCGGTAAGAATCCCCGCCGCAAGCGGGCTGCACCTCGTAAAGGCCACAATAGGCGGCGAAACCGCGGTTGAGAAAGTTATAGTGAAATAAAAAACGGCGTCATCATTTATGAAATTCCATATTCTGTGTGACAAAGGCGGCCGGCGCGCATGGCATTTCGCCGGCCGGCCGCCAAACTCTTACTATCCTGTTATGAACGCGTTATTGAAATAAAAGCTACTTGCGTCAAAGCTACTTATGTGTTAGCAGGGGCCGGAGAGGAAATTCAGAAAAGCAGCTCTCCGGCCTATTTTTTTGTTGGAAAACGACGGGATACGCCCGGATTTTTCCGAAACCTTCCGGAGCATTTCGGATTTTTTTCGGCGTCTTTCAAATTGCTTTTTCACCGGAATAATGCAGATCTACTTCTCCAAGGGCCGGGCAAAATCACACCCGGTTTGTAATCTGCATCCGAATTAGTGTATCTTTGCGGGGGACCAAAAGGTATAATCAACATGAATAACTTGTAGAATATGAATAAAATTGTTGACATACGGCGGATACTGCGGGAAAAAGCTCCGGGCTTGGCCGGCAAGCTGCCGGCTTTTATCGTTAATTATCTAATCAAGATTGTTCACGAAGACGAGGTCAACCATGTGTTGGATATCTATCGCGATAAAGACGGTATTGACTTTATGGAAGCTCTGATACAATATTTTGACATCAGGCTCAACGTTTACGGCGAGCATCGCCTGCCGGCGTCGGGACGCTATGTTTTTGTATCGAATCATCCTCTGGGAGGGCTCGACGGAGTTTGCATTTCGGCTGTTATCGGGCGGATATACAACGGGCGGATAAGGGTTCCGGTAAACGATATCCTGCTTTTTCTTCCCAACCTCCGATCTATTTTTATCCCCGTTAACAAGCATGGGCGGCAGGAACGGCAAACGGCTACGATTACCGAGCAGGCTTTTGCGTCGGACAATCATATTCTTACCTTCCCGGCCGGCTTGTGCTCGCGCAAAATAGGCGGGACGATTGTTGATCCGGTATGGAAGAAGTCGTTCCTGCAAAAGGCAATCGAACATAAGCGCGACATTGTCCCGATGTTTTTCGACGGCCGCAATTCCAACTTTTTCTATGGCTTGGCTAATCTGAGGAAGATGCTTAATATAAAGATAAATGTAGAGATGCTTTACCTTGCCGACGAACTGTTTAAAAGTAAACATTCTACTTTCGGATTATACTTCGGCGAGCCTATCCCATGGGATTCGTTCAACAAGAGCCTCTCGCTTGCGGAGTGGACGGAGCAAATCAGGAAAAAGGCTTATTCTCTTAAAAATGATTCCTATTTAAAGAACTAAATGAATAAATATTTTATGCAAACAATCATTAATCCAATCGACCCGAAACTACTGAAGTCGGAGCTAACGCCCGACAAACTATTGCGGAGAACAAACAAAGCCAACAACGAAATTTACATCATCACAGCTCACGATTCGCCTAACATGATGCTCGAAATAGGCCGCCTGCGCGAAATCGCCTTCAGATACTACGGCGGTGGAACCGGCGAACCTGCCGATATCGACGAGTTCGACACTATGGACGGCGCCTATCGCCAGCTCATCGTATGGGATCCGAGCGAGGAGATGGTGCTTGGCGGATATCGCTTCCTTTGCGGGTCGGACGTCAAGTTTGATAAAGGGAAGCCTTTGCTGGCCACTTCGCACCTGTTTAATTTCACCGAGGGTTTCCTGAAAGATTACCTGCCGTATATCGTTGAGCTTGGCCGCTCGTTTGTAACGCTCGAATTCCAGGCAACGCGCGAAGGATCGCTCAAAGGCCTTTTCGTGCTCGATAATTTATGGGACGGGCTGGGAGCAATGACCGTTATCGACCCTTCGCTCCAGTATTTTTTCGGGAAAGTAACGATGTACAACACCTATAATCCGATGGCCCGCGACATGATTCTCTACTTTCTTGCCAAGCACTTCCCCGATCCCGACGGCCTTCTTACCCCAATCTTCCCGCTCGAAACCAATCCGAACATCGAAACGATGGCTCAACTGTTCTGCTCCGATAATTATAAGGACGATTACCGCATCCTCAACCAGGAAGTACGCAAGTTTAACATCAACGTTCCGCCACTCATCAGCGCTTACATGAGCCTTTCGCCCAGGATGCGCACTTTCGGCACAGCTATCAACCACGAGTTCGGCCAAGTAGAAGAAACCGGCATCCTAATCGCTATCGACGAGATATTGGAAGACAAAAAGAAACGCCATATAGAAAGCTATTTAAGCGAAGAATACCCCTCGCAGCCGCCGCTTAAATACAATTGAACCCGCCCCCGGATCCGTTCCCCTCAAAAGGAGGGCGAGACGGGAAGAATCGGAGTGCAAATAAAAATAATGGTGAAAGGTGAAGGAATATTAAAAAATAATCTTACCTTTGGCTCGTTAGATGATAAAAATAAATTATCCCCTTAGGAACATGAAACATCTTTTGTCACTCTTCTGCGCCCTGTCAATGCTGTTAACGGCCTGCGCCGACAGCATGATATGCCGCATTGAAGGAAATGTATCCAATCTTGAAAGCGAAACCGTATACGTGGTTTTTGAGTCGGAAACAACGAGCAAGGTCGACACCATTACATGCGACCGGCCCGGCCGCTTCCGCATCCAAACCCACAACCAAGGATTCCAGCAGGCCACATTCTTTTTCGACAACCGCACGGCCTGGTTTACCATATACCTCGACGATCCGCAGGTAAAGAAAATAACAATATCGGGCGACGTTAGATACCCATCCCTCATCAACGCCAAGGGAGGGCGAACCAACAACGAGCTTTCGTCTTTCCGCAAAAAGATAGAAAGCCTTATGATAGAAGACGCCGGGATAAGAGAAACCTTTAACAACGCATCGCCCGCGCAAAGCAACGAGCTTATATCCCGCTCGGCTAACGTTAAGCACCAAATCAACGAGCAAGCCCTGCAATACATCCGCGAAAACCCCGACAAAGCATCCTCGGCCGTTCTCATCAGAACATATTTTGCCGACCCCGACGACACCCGGCGAATCGACGAACTCCTCATAACCCTCGACCCCGAGCTACAAGAACACTTCATCGTTTACGACCTCGAACAGTACAGCATACGAAGCAAGCGCACCGCCATCGGATCCGAAGCCCCAAACTTTACCGTGACCAACGTTTACGGCGCCAGCGTTAGCCTCGACTCCTTCCCACAAAAATATGTGCTGCTAACCTTTACCGCCCCATGGTGCGACATGTGCCGAACCGACGAGCTTTATCTGAACGAAATAGACCATATATACAACAAAGCCCAGCTCGAACAACTACTGATCAGCCTTGACGACAACCTCGCCGGCGTTCGCGAAATACTGCAAAAAGACAGCATCCGATGGAACCTCGTAACCGACTCCGCCGGCCAGGCCACGCAACTGTTCGACCTCTATAACGTAAGCGTACTGCCGAGATGCTTCCTGATCGACAACGAAGGAAAAATTATACTGAAAACAGAAAACGGAGTAGAAATCAAACAAACCCTCGAACGATTAATCACAAAAGAAATATAGCCCCCCGCGCAAAGCAATTAAGCAATAAAGCATTTATCCAACCATTAAACCTTAACAATGTTAGTAAAATCCTATGCAGCCGCCGTTCACGGCATATCTGCAATTATTATCACCATTGAAGTCGACTGCTCCAGAGGAGTACAATTCTTTCTTGTAGGCCTGCCCGACATAGCCGTGCGCGAAAGCCACGAACGCATCACCTCCGCCATGCGACAATGCGGATATAAATTCCCAACCCAACGCATCATCGTAAACATGGCCCCCGCCGGCATACGCAAAGAAGGCTCGGCATACGACCTGCCGCTCGCCATCGGCCTCATGGCCGGAGCCGAATACCTGCCCCACGCGCGCCTTGCCGAATACGTAATGATGGGCGAACTGTCGCTCGACGGAAGCCTGGCGCCCATCAAAGGAGCCCTCTCTATCGCAATATGCGCCCGCGACGCAGGCTTCAAAGGATTAATACTGCCAAAGCAAAACGCATGCGAAGCCGCCGTGGTCGACAACCTCAACGTATACGGAATGGAAAGCCTCCGCGAAGTGATTAACTTTATAAGCGGCAGCCACGCCGAGCCAACCACCGTCGACATGGCAGCCGAATTTTATTCCCGCCAGGAAACCTTTGAAGAAGACTTTTCCGACGTTCGCGGCCAGGAAAACGTTAAGCGAGCCCTCGAAGTTGCCGCAGCCGGCGGACACAACATACTGATGGTAGGCCCTCCCGGAAGCGGAAAGTCGATGGCCGCCAAACGACTGCCATCCATCCTCCCCCCGCTAACCATAAGCGAATCAATAGAAACAACCAAGATACACTCCGTAGCCGGACTGATGAACGCCGGATCCCTCATGGCCCAACGCCCATTCCGAGCGCCGCATCATACCGTGTCAGACATCGCCATGGTAGGAGGCGGATCCTTCCCACAGCCCGGCGAAATAAGCCTTGCACACAACGGCGTTCTCTTTCTCGACGAGCTTCCGGAGTTTAAACGCACAGTACTCGAAGTGATGCGCCAGCCGCTTGAAGACAGAACGATGAGCATTTCGCGCGCTCGCTACACCGTTGAGTATCCCGCAAGCTTCATGCTCGTAGCCTCCATGAATCCCTGCCGCTGCGGATACTACAACCACCCCTCCCGGCCCTGCCTCTGCAACCCCGGCTCGGTGCAGCAATACCTCAACCGCGTATCGGGCCCGCTGCTCGACCGCATCGACATCCAAACAGAGATAGTACCCGTACCTTTTGAAAAAATATCCTCTCCACGCCCGTCGGAATCAAGCGCCGCCATCCGCGAACGCGTAACCGCCGCCCGCGCCGTTCAAACCGCCCGCTTTAAAGACGCTCCCGGCATTTACAATAACGCCCAAATGCCCCCGCAGCTCCTCCACGAATACGTAAAGCCCGACTCCGACAGCCTGAGCCGCCTCGGCGCAGCGATGCAAAAGTTCAACCTCTCCGCCCGCGCCTACGACCGCATCCTGAAAGTAGCGCGCACCATAGCCGACCTTGCCGGCTCGCCCTGCGTGACCGTTACCCATATCGCCGAGGCAATCAGTTACCGGAAACTCGACAGGGAGAGTTGGGGGAGATGACATTCAATTTAGAATGGATGCTATAAACGCAGTTGGCTCCCGACATTACCCTGGAACCCCGTAATCCGCTATTCCAATCCCCGCCGGAAATTTTCCGGAGGCCTCCATGCCTGGCAGGGGCCGGAGCGGCAACGCAGAAAAGCAGTTCTCCGGCCTGGCTTTTTTGTTGAAAACGAGATAATTCCATTCGGATTAGTTCGGTAAATACAAATTTCTCGCCGTGAAAAACGTTGTTTTGGTAGCTCCCAAAACTCTTTTCGTAGCTACACAAACGGTTTTCGTAGCTACCAGAACTCTTTTGGTAGCTACCAGAACTTTTTTCGTAGCTACACAAATGGTTTTCGTAGCTACGCAAACTCTTTTGGTAGCTACCAGAACTTTTTTCGTAGCTACACAAATGGTTTTCGTAGCTACCGGAACTCTTTTCGTAGCTACCAAAACAACGTTTTTCACGGCGAGGAATTTGTGTTTACCTGAATGACCGGATTAAATACTACGTTTTACGGGTCTGTTTTCTCCGGAATCGTTCCGGTCAAATATCTTTAAAATACCATTTTTGAGTGGAAGTACCAATGAATTTAGAAATTCACTGATATCTTTTCAGGTGCGGAAAAACCTTGTATGAGCCGCTAAAAATGCGGATATAGACCAATGAAAATCCAAAAATTTAGATTTTCATTGATTTTTGGTCGGATTGAGACGCTTGAATTATGAAAAAGTTTGAGGATAAATTTGCGGCGACAAATAGTTTTAATTCTCTTAAAGAACAAATGAAAATATGCTTTGCGACTTTATTCAAAATTTTGATTCTACTATCCTGCGCCTGAGGGTTGGGGTCGGGAAATGGTCGGGGGTTGTACAATTACCCCCCCTAAAATTTACAAATCTCTTGCAATAGCCTTTGCTTTATGCCTGCCGCTTTTCTCCGCGCAGGCTCAAATTCTTGATCCTCCTGATAATGTTATGACAAACGCCGATTGCTTCGGCAACGTAGTGGGCGATATATGGACAGTCACGCAAGCGTATCAGTCGTCGGCTGTTGATTTTGACCTTGTGCACCCGATACTGGTGGGAGATATAGACGGCGACGGGCAAACCGAACTGCTTACAACCAATGTAACGCTTAATCCCCCATACCAGTACTGTGCGACGGAAGTAAGGGTATTAAATTCGTCTCTCGCCAGAAAAAGAACCATTAATATAGCCGGTTTAGGCTTCAAGCCCTACCGTACCAACATGATGCCGCTGAGCGCCATAGGCAGGGTGAAATGGTCGAACGGCAAAGACACTACCATTATTGTTTACCGTGATTCTTCGAATCTGCTGCGGATTTTAAACAACCAGGGAGTCCTGATGGCTACTTCAAACGCAGTATGTACAGATGCGTCTGTATCTTCACCTGCGCCTGCGCCTGCAGTTGGTCCCTTGAAAACGGCGATAGCCATTTCGCTGGCCGACCTCGACGGCGACGGCTATACCGAAATTGTATCGGGCAACCGCGTTTTCGCCGCTGAAACAGGCAGGTGGCTGGCCCATGTAAACCTGAGCTCCTACCCCGGCCTGTACGGAATTAACCACGGATGGGATAATAATTTGCAGCAAGTAGCCGTGGCCGATGTTCTGAACGCCGGTTACCAGCAAATAGCCATAGGATGCAATCTGTTCAGAGCTACGAACCTTACTAACCGCAATGCTACTGCGTCAACCGCAATGACCAGGGTGGCCTACTTTAGTAATCCTACTATGTACGACGGCACAACTCCGCCAAACAGCGACGGCTGTACGCAGGTGGTGGATTTTGATCTCGACGGGCATCTCGACGTTGTGGTAAGCACGGTAAAGCGAGTTGCTACTACTAGGAATGCGGGCAATATAGGTTATGTTTATGTGTGGTCGCCATACAGGAACCAGATTATAGCGTCGAGAACAATCCCGTATATTTATAAAAAGGGAGTTCCGTTTGTCGGCAATATAAATAAAACGCCTTATCCCGAAATCGTATTCATACACGGCCCTACGCTGGGCGATGCCCCAGATGCCAACCAGTTTATAACGGCGCTTTCATACTCCTATTCGGCTACGAACCATACTCAATTAAACATATTCTGGCAGCTAGAGCATGATGATACGTCCGGCGCAACCGGCCTCACCCTGTTCGACTTTAACCAGGACGGCGTATCCGAGCTTGTTTACAGGGATACAAGGTCCTTGCGCATCATTAACGGCAGTAAAATCAGTCATACAACAGGGCTCGATATCAATTACGTATACGATCTGCTGACAGTCGCCGTTGGGTCTACCACAGGTTTTGAATACACAACCATTGCAGATATCGACAACGACGGAGAGGCGGAAATCATTGTATCCGGGCCGACGACCGAAAATGCTCTTATGGGCCCTATCCGCATCTTCAAATCGGGATTAACCGGTAGATGGGCTCCCGCCCGCAAGGTATGGAACCAGTACAGCTATAATGCGGTAAATGTAAACCAGGATTTAACGATACCGAAAAAGCCGTTCAACGTTGGTACCGTATTTCCCGGCAAAACCTCGAGCTCCTCCGACGACGTGCGCCCGTTTAACAGCTTCCTTGAGCAGCAAACCCTCCTCAACGAGAACGGCAACCCGCTGTGGACGCTGCCGGATATAGGCTATCAGTCGCCGTCTTTTACCTATACTACTACTAACGACCGGGTTAGCATAAGCGTAACCATAAAGAATAGTGGCGACAACGAGTTAAAATCTCCGCTATATATTAGCCTGTACACCAAAGCGGGCTCAGTGGAAACGTTTAAGCAAGCGGTAACGTCGACAGGGACTATCGCCATTGGCGGTACGAAAACGTGGTCGTATAATATTAATAACATAGCAAACTGGTTGCCTGCCGACAGCATTATCGTTTATCTGAACCGCGACGGGGCAAGCGGCTATGTACAGGAGGAATGCAAGTACGGCAACAACCGCTTCGGCGAGAGTATTGCCAAGCTAAGGCCACACCTGTTAGACGATACGCAAACGGTGCAGATTTTCCACTCGGTTGAGATCGACGTTCTGGCCAACGACGTATTCCCTGCGGGCTACATCAACAGCCTGTCGCAGTTCAAGCTTATCGACTCCGTAACAATGCAGCCGCGCAACGGCAAGCTTGTGGGCGTAGGGTCAAAAGCCGATTCAAGGCTGGTGTATATTAACGAAGGGAGCAAAAATCTAACCTCTAATCAGATCGACTCCTTCCAGTACCGCATCCGCCTGCCCGGCGGCTCCGGAGGGACGGCCAAGGCATACATATATATATTGGAAGATGAGAATGGTGGTACGGGTTGCGTTAATCAGAGCTATACCGTTAAGCTAAAAGCCCGGCCGTCGGGAACAGGCTTTGACTGGTCTGTCAAAACTTCTCATCCTCCGTATGTCTACGTACTGGTCCCCTACTTCAACACAACCATTACTTCCTTAAAACCCGATACAACCTTTTTAATAAAACCCAAGTCCGTAGGCAACGCAAGTCAACTCTGGAATCTCGCAGGCGGATTCCCCTCGGCCTTTTTCACCGTCCACGGTGCCCAAAGCGGCGAGCGTATGCGCTGGACGGGCCATGTTAACAACGACTGGAACCACCCCGGCAACTGGGTTTGGGTTCGCTCCGCAGGCGAATCGCCGGTAACGTTCCTGCCGGGGCGTTGCACGGATGTTACGATACCCTCCGGCGTGAACAACTTCCCGGAGCTTGGCCCGGAGCTGGCCCGCTGCCGTAATATAGCGATGCTCGACAGGGCGATGCTTAAGAATCCGCATATGCTGGACTATACCGCCGCCTCGGTGGAGATCAAGCTCAAGCCGGCGGAGAGGGACAGGTTCCTGATGTGGTCGGCTCCGCTGATGGACATGTATTCGGGGGATTATCATTACAGGAAAGACGGCCAGCCCGCGTGGGGGGATGTGTTTATGAATATGTTCCATGCAGTGAATCCGGATTATCCCGGTTCGCCTGTCGTAGCGAACCATTTTACCTCCACCTTTGCCAACCGAAGCCTTTATCTTAACCTCGGAGATGCCTTTAACCTGAAAGTTGTAAGCACAAGTATAACCCGCGACAGCGTTCTCCGCTTCCCGCGAAGCGAAACCAATTACGGAAGCGGCGCTCTGTTGCGCGGCAACTCCGGTCGCTTTATCACCGACGGCGTATCTTATGACTACGATTATTTTGATCTACCCGTTAACGGAGGAGATATTTCAGGCAGCAATATAGTTCAAGTAGTGAATCCTTACATGGCTTATCTCAACTCAGACGATTTCATAGTCAGTAACTACCCCGACATACTTACCGGATGCTACGTCTGGGACGGCGAAGTCGGCAGTTCGCCAACCGCATTTGCCTATGCCGGCGGCAGCGATTACTACCGCATCGTTGCGAATACCACCTATATAGAGGAAGATCTACGCTTTATTCCCCCGCTTCAATCTTTCTTCATAGTCAAGAATCAACCGATTTACACCCTTAGGATGTCCCACCTGTTTACAACCACCAAACCCGTCGCCTCCTACAACCTCCGCGCCTCGGTAAAATCGGGCGGAGCGCTGAACGTTACCCTCTCGGGCGCGAACAAAAAGGCCGGAGCCGCCATGGTATACGAGCCGAACGCCAGCAACTTCGCAACAGACAGGATCGACATGCCGGCCGTTACCTACACAATCGACGGAGAATCTCCCCTTTCGCTCTATACATTCTCCACCGACATGAAGCCCCTCGTGATCAACGCCAGCTCGATGTTCGACATAGTTCCGGTCTCCATCGGCCTGATCGCCTACAAGCCGGGCGAGTATACCCTTAAGTTCGACGGGCTTTACAACTTCGGGTACGATGTTGCCTTAGTAGACGTTGCGCTGAACAAGCGGATAGAGCTTAGCCAATCGGTAGAGGAATATAAGTTCACCTTAACAGGAGTTGCCGGATCTAATGTAATAGAGGTGAACAACCGCTTCAAGCTCTACTTAACTTACAACGGCAAAGGCATCATTTGGACTCCTGCCGAGGAGGCAAAGCCCAATCTTCTGAAAGTAACGGCGGAGCAGGGTTATATAAACGTATCGTCAACCTCCAGAGCAATTGCTTCATTGCAGGTGTACGACGCTTACGGCCGCAGCATCTACAACGAGAATGCCGTTTCGGGCGGCAGAAGAATCCCCGCCCCAGGCGGCGGCCTGTACATGGTAAAGGCGACAATAGGTGGAGAGACTACGGTTGAGAAGGTTCTAATGAAATAATGCCCGGCG
This sequence comes from Tannerellaceae bacterium, assembly GCA_031280645.1. The sequence goes on from JAITGL010000026.1 coordinate 16,736, forward strand.
TATAATTATGACATTCCCTATTCTGTGTAACAATGAAAGCGGCCGGCGCGTTTGTGTAGCGTCGGCCGGCCGCGAAACTTAGTATAGAAATATCGTTATCAAAAAATAATCTACTTGCGTCAAATCTATTTAATGTGTTAGCAGAGGCCGGAGAGAAAATTCAGAAAAGCAGCTCTCCGGCCCATTTTTTTTATCTCAATACCTATAATGATCCGCCTTATAAGGCCCATTAATATCCACTCCGATATATTCGGCCTGGCTCGGAGTCAGCCGGGTGAGCTTAACGTCGAGGCGGTTGAGATGGAGGCGGGCCACTTCTTCGTCGAGATGTTTCGGCAAGCGGTAAACGCCGGTGGCGTATGGCTTTTGCCAAAGCTCGAGCTGGGCCAGCGTTTGGTTGGTAAACGAATTACTCATCACAAACGAAGGATGCCCCGTTGCGCAACCCAGATTAACCAGCCTCCCTTCGGCAAGCAGGAATATGCTATGGCCTCCGGCCGGAAACGTATACTTGTCTACCTGCGGCTTTATCTGCGTATGAGCAACGCCCGGCAGCGAAACCAGACGGTCAACCTGTATCTCGTTGTCGAAGTGGCCTATGTTGCACACTATGGCCTGGTCTTTCATAGCCTGCATATGCTCAAGGGTGATGATGTCGCGATTGCCCGTAGCGGTTACAAATATGTTGGCCTCGCGCACGGCTTCTTCCATGGTGGTTACTTCAAATCCTTCCATGGCGGCCTGGAGGGCGCAGATGGGATCAATCTCGGTAATGATGACTCGGGCTCCGTAAGAGCGCATCGAGTGCGCGCATCCCTTGCCCACGTCGCCATATCCGGCCACTACCACTACTTTGCCGGCCACCATCACGTCGGTTGCGCGCTTGATTCCGTCGGCCAGCGACTCGCGGCAGCCGTAAAGGTTATCGAACTTCGATTTTGTAACCGAGTCGTTCACGTTAATGGCCGGAAACAGCAGCTCGCCCTTTTCCATCATTTGGTATAAGCGATGCACGCCGGTGGTGGTTTCCTCCGAAACTCCTTTCATCTCCTTTTGGGTGCGATGCCAGCGAGAGCCGTCGTCGGCTAAGATGCGTTTAATGGTTTGGAGGATAACTGCCTCCTCGTGCGAGGCGGGCTTACGGTCGAGAAACGCCGGGTTGTTCTCTGCCTTATATCCCCAATGGATAAGCAAGGTAGCGTCGCCTCCGTCGTCAACAATGAGGTGAGGCCCCTTGCCGTCCGGAAAGCGGAGGGCCATGTCGGTACACCACCAATACTCCTCGAGCGATTCGCCTTTCCAGGCGAATACCGGTATGCCGGCGGCGGCAATAGCGGCGGCGGCATGATCCTGGGTGGAGAAAATGTTGCAGCTTGCCCAGCGAACATCGGCGCCCAGCTCAACTAACGTTTCGATAAGCGCTGCCGTTTGAACCGTCATGTGCAGCGAGCCGGTGATGCGCGCGCCCCGCAGCGGCTTGTCGGCGGAATAACGCTTACGCAGGGCCATCAGCCCCGGCATTTCGTGTTCGGCAATTTCAATTTCCTTGCGGCCGAAATCAGCCAAACTCATATCCGCCACTTTGAAGGGCGGAGTAGTTGAAAACAATTCTGACATAAGTTTTTGAATATTATTTGTTAATTAATTTCACAAAGATAATTACTTCTGATTGAGATTGGTTGCGCAAGACCGGCAATAGCTTTATTACAACGGCGCGCCGCGCCGGGTTAACCTGGATAAGGTTGCCGTATGCCTCGCCCTCGTTAGCCTTGCCGCAACGATATGCAGGCGCCGGTTGCGACATTAAAAGATAAGCGGCTTGAGCAATGTTTGTCAACTTCCAAACCGGTAAAACCACCTCGCCATCCTTATTCCTCCTCTCACAAGCAAGGGCTCTAATCGCGAGGACACTTTGCGGAGTTCTTTGGGGATTGGGATGCTTTGTGGACAATGGCGTTCGCATTTGCCGCAACGGATGCAAGTACGCGGGCCGCGGGGTTTCTCGCTTACGGCGGCGGTACTTGTGAGTAGCTGATGGATTCCGGTTACGAGGCCTTGGGCAAAGCTGGCGTTATAAGCGGCGAAACATTCGGGGATGTTGATGCCCTGGGGGCAGGGCATGCAGTAGTTGCAGCCGGTACAGCGTATGCGGTAGGCTTTGGCAATAGCGTTGAGTACTTGTGCGAATACCTCGGTTTCCTCTGAGGAGAGCGGGCTGAAGGTAGAGGCCGTGCGGATGTTCTCGCGCATTTGGGCGGTTGTGTTCATCCCGCTCAATACGCAGGTTACTTCGGGTTGGTTCCACAGCCAGCGGAGGCCCCATGCCGCAGGCGATAGCGCCGGATCAACACGGGCAAAGAGGCGGACGGCTTCCGACGGCAGTCCGGTTGCCAAGCGGCCGCCGAGGAGAGGTTCCATTACTATGACGGGAACGCCCCGGGCTGCGGCGGCTTTCAGGCCTTCGCGCCCTGCCTGGTAGGTCTCGTTGGCGTAATTGTATTGTATCTGGCAAAAATCCCAGTCGGCCATGGCAAGGATCTTGGGGAACTCGCGCCCGGAGCCGTGGAACGAGAAGCCGGCGCGGCGTATCTTGCCTTCCTTTTTCTTGTCGGCAATCCATTCCATTATTCCGTAGTCGATAAATGTTTGGCATTGCATCGAGTCGGTGAGCATATGGAGGAGGTAATAGTCGATATAGTCGGTTTTAAGTCGCTCGAGCTGGCGGTTGAAAAAGCGGTCGAAGCTTTCGGGGCCTTTGCAGGCGATAAGGGGCAGCTTGGTGGCTATGTTCACTCCGGCGCGCAGGCTATTCCGGCGGAGTATCTTGCCCAAGGTTTCTTCGCTTCCCGAATATATGTAAGCGGTGTCGAAATAATTAACGCCTCCGTTAACGGCTTCGATTATCATACGCTCGGTTTCGTTCATGCTGCGTGAAAAACGCATGCAGCCAAGTCCGAGGATAGAGAGTTTGTCCGACGGATATTTGCCGGCTCTGTACTGCATTTGCGGAGTATCTCTTTCCATTATATATATACCTATTATATATACCGCTATTCGGCTCCTGTATTTTTATGAACCATACAGGCCACTACCGCGTCGCCGGTTACGTTTACCGAGGTGCGCAGCATATCGAGCGGACGGTCAACGCCTATTATCAGCGCCAAGCCTTCGGCCGGAATACCTACCGAGGTGAGAACCATTGCAAGTATAACATAGCTGCCGCCCGGAATACCGGGAGTGCCGATTGAGGAGAGTACCGTCATCACAAGTATCGTGGCTATTTGCATCCATCCCAGATCAACTCCCATTGCCTGCGCGATAAACAGCGTGGCTATAGCCTGGTAGCACGAAGTGCCGTCCATATTAATAGTAACGCCCACGGGAAGTACAAACGACGCAACGCTTTTCGACACGCCGAGCTTATTTTCCACCGCATCCATAGTTACCGGAAGCGTTACGGCGCTGCTGCTCGTTGTAAAGGCGAAGAGCTGCACGGGATACATGGCCTTAACAAAGTCTTTTGCCCGCAAAGGCGACATGAACCGTATTATCAGCGGATAAAAAACATACATGATAAGCATCAGAGCCGCAACCACAGTTATTGTATAAAGCCCCAAGGCAACGAATATGCTGCCGTTGCTCCCGAAGCCCGCCACAAGCTCCGCCATGAGCGCGGCAACCCCAAACGGAGCAAGCGATATTATCCAGCTCACCATTTTAAGGATTATCTCGTTCAAGCCGTCGAACAAGTCGATTACAACTTTTATCCTCTCGCGAGCTATAACCAATGCGGCGCAAGCAAAGAACACGGCGAAGAATATCACCTGGAGCGTTCGCGAATTGTCGGTAAAGGCCGAGGTTATATTGGCCGGAACAACCTCGTCGAGAAAGCTAAGCGGGCCTTTGCGCTGCATCTCGCCGGCTTCGAGAGCCTTTTCGGCAATAGAGCTTTGGTATGCCTCGCTTATACGGCCGGCCGCCTCGCCGTCGACCAGCGCACCTGGCCGCACCGCCGCCGCCATCCCTATCCCGAAGGCAACCGAGGCGGCAATGAAAACAAGGTAGAGGAAGATAGTTCTGCCCCCAAGGCGGGAAAAACGATTCATGTCGAGCAAGCCCGTTACTCCCTTCACAAGCGTTACAAATATTAGCGGCACGGCAATAAGCTGAAGCAAGCGGATAAAGAGCTTACCCCAAGGCGCAACCCAGTCGCCTATCAGGCGTTCCGCCCCGAAGCTTATAGCCGAAAGGCCGATGATAACGCCGGCAACCATGCCGATAAGTATTTTAACATAGAGAGGAATACGGGTAGTAATCTGTTGTATCTTCATATAATATTGCATTTTACGTTGCAAGCAAAGTTATTGTTTTTTCAGTTACATTTGCCGCACACGAATAATATGTCAAACAATTTAACTGCAAATTTCAAATCATGAACTTATCCGAAGTAGAATCTTTCTTCAACGTGAACGGCTTTACAAACAACATCATCTCCCAGGGAGTAAACCTTGGGCTGCTTATACTTAAAGCCGCGGCCATCTTTCTTGCAGGGCGCCTCGTAATAAATCTCGTAAACAAGATAGTGCGCCGCGTGCTCGAAAAGCGCAACGTCGACCCTTCCATCAAGTCGTTCCTTTCAAGCATGATAAACGCGCTGCTTGTTATCCTCCTCCTTATATCCATCGTAGGAGCGCTGGGAGTAGAAACCACTTCGTTTGCAGCCCTGCTCGCATCGGCAGGCATAGCTATCGGAATGGCCCTTAGCGGAAACCTCTCAAACTTTGCCGGCGGATTACTGATCCTGCTTTTCAAGCCCTTCCGCGTGCACGACTATATAGTTGCCCAAGGAACCGAAGGAACCGTTAACGAAATACAGATCTTCCACACCGTGTTGCGCACCGCCGACAACCGCCTTGTATATATCCCCAACGGAGCCTTGAGCAGCGGAGTAGTAACCAACTATAACGTTGACCGCCGCCGCATAGAATGGATATTCGGCGTTGACTACGGATCAGACTACGAGCAGGTAAAAAGCATAGTAAACGCCCTGTTCAAAAGCGACGCCCGCGTACTATCCGACCCCGAACCCTTCGTAGCCCTTCACGCCCTTGCCGACAGCAGCGTTAACATCGTGGTAAGAGTATGGGTAAAAGCCCCCGACTATTGGGCGGTATACTTCGACTTTAACCGATGCCTTTACGAACGCTTCAACGCCGCCGGCATCAGCTTCCCCTTCCCGCAGCTCACCATCCACGGCGCAAAATAAGAATAGAGTTACCGTTACATAAACGGCGCAGGCTTAACGGATAATATGGTTCGTTAAACCTGCGCCGCTTTATTATCAGGCCGCAGAGCTCGATTAAAGGTTCAGTTCAGGCCGTCGAAAGCATCCTTAAGCCGCTGCAATTCGCTGCGTATTTCTTTAAGCTCAACTATAATCTCAGCCTGCCGGCTCGTTTCTTTCGGCTTAACCTTAAGCTTTGCCCTGGCCCCTTCGAGCGTCATCTTCTGATCTTTCACCAGAAACCGGATATCGCGCAGCACGTCGATATCAGCCCGCGTATACCTCCGCGACCCTTTCTTCCCATCCATCTGCGGCCTCAGAATCTCAAACTCCCTCTCCCAAAACCGCAGCGTAGATTCGGGCAAATCAAGCATCTTAGCAACTTCGCCGATAGAGAAAAACCTCTTTAAATCTTTATCCTTACGTAAAACCATCTTTCCATATAATAATATTTCCGGCAAATATAGAGAGTTATATCAGGAAATCGGAAGTTTCGGATTAAATAAAGATCCTCCGCTCATCCTTAAAATAATTTCTAAAACACGCTTAATATTTTTTTCGGTTCATCTCCAAAAAAAAGTTTGACCGACCGGAGTCACTCCGAAACCTCCATTGAGAACTCAATGGGGCTTTCGGAGTGTATCGGAAACCTCCATTGAGAACTCAATGGGGGGTTCGGAGAGTGTCGGAAACCTCCATTGAGAACTCATTGGGGGTTTCGGAGAGTGTCGGAAACCTCCATCGAGAACTCAATGAAGGTTTCGGAGAGTGCAGGAAACCTCCATTGAGAACTCAATGAGGGTTTCGGAGAGTGCAGGAAAGCCCCATTGAGAACTCATTGGATGTTTCGGAGCCAGTCGGAAACCTTCATTGAGAAGTCAATCGGGGTTTCGGAATCAATCGGAAGCTTTAATATGTTTTTGGGAGGCGAGAGATACCATTAACTATTGGCTTATTAAATTTACACCTGAGCCTCGAACGGTTCCGGTACAAGCGAGAAATCCCCGTCTAAATACGCGCCGACGCTATGAAGAGCCGATCAATGCAGGCATATTATAACGCATTACTATTTAAGGTCGCTTGGAGGGAGAGCGTTCCTTGCAGTATATTTACACAATAAGGCAAAGAATCCGGGCATAGGCGGGAAGAAGCTTTGGTATATGTATCGTGACCGTTTTGGGAAATATAGTAAAGCGAGTATGTCTTAAAAGTTCGCAAGCGATATGGAAAGCCCCGGACAACCGAATAACGAGCATCCCGTTCTCATTGCCCTGTTGGACGTAAAAGGATGCGCGGGGCAAGCGTCGGCTCCATGGGATGTCAGCCTGATGTTGCCCGGAAAATCAAAGACAAGGAAGCCGGGTACATTCCGGCAGTCAAAGGCAATCAGCCAACCTTTGAAGAAGGCCGGATCATTGTCCGCTTTCATAAACCATTCGACTATCGCGAAGAATATGAACTGTGGCATTGGCGCATCGACGTTGCTTTCGGCGAAGACCTCTCAAGGAAAAGACCGGCAAACGCCGCCCATAACTTCAATATAGTAAGGAAAAATCGTAATGTCTATGCTTGATAAGGATGTCGCCCGGCAAGCTAATATTGAATGTAAACGGGCTAAAGCTTTGAAAAATGAACGTTACAGAGAAACCTTGCTTTATTTTTTAATGTGTTTGCCATGACCCAATGGCTAATGGTACCCCTCGGAATGGTAATCGGCAGCTTGTTTTTTTCATTGTTTTGTGTTCTGATAGTGCGTATCGCGAGGATGTGGTCATATTTTTTTTGATTTTCCTTCATTTTTGCGAGTCTGGTTATCAATCGTTTAGCTCATCGCGATTATTTTTTCCATAAAAAACTTCCGAAAGTGTTTGTAGTATTGGAA
>JAITGL010000005.1 GCA_031280645.1 Tannerellaceae bacterium
AACATGGTCATGAGTAGCTGCAGAGGTATAAGGCAGGGAATAAGGCAGACCTTCGTCTGCACGGATTGACCGTGCGTACTTTTATTCCTCCTTTCTTTTCCCGTGTTTTGGATTGCGTCCTGCGCCCTTTAAGACGTTTGAAAACAGACTGATGGTGATAGAATCCATTATATGCAGAAACTTCTCCCATATTGTATTGCAGCGGCTGTCCGCTAAAATGTGTATGTTTGCTCATAAGTTTACAATGTTTTTTGAACCATACAAAGTAAACCAAAGGGCTGAATCCTTTTATAGGAAAACAGCCCTTTTTTTATTTGCCGGATTTATTTTACCGGACAGCAATGATAAAAAATTAGAGGATTTGGTGTGTCCCTCTTAATTAAAGTGCGTAAAAATACATCGAACTGCACCAAAAGCCGCACCAAAAGTCGTGTTCTGTCGATTTTTTGCGACATTTTAGAGTTGGCTCACCTCTATACTTAACGAACGGCATAAAAAGGCCGCGTGAGCAGCTCTGTTTTTGCATACAGTTGAATGTTTACGTATAGTAATACCCTGAATAAGGCTTTTTTAGGCGATTATAAAGCATGCCGCTATATGAGGCATATTAGAGTAGTTTGAGCGTTGCGTGTAAAATTTTGAGGCGTTCAAAGGCGTTCAAATGAGGCCAGGTGTAACATCAATGTATCAAAATGTATGACATTTCGTTTTTGCAGTCTCTGAATTGGCTTTGCCATTAAGTTGTTGTTATTCGGATAGAACGGTAATAGCAACCCTTCTCGAAGCTCTTCGCAAGCCCTACAATCGCAATGAGCGAAGACAAGTTCGCGACGTTTCTCACCGAAACGACGACAGAGGTAGGGGGAATGGAAAGCAATTTAGCGACGCAAGGGGTGGGATCAAAACGCCAGGCGCGGAGGCGGAAACTCCGGGAAGGAGGAGACGAAAGAAGACGTTGCAGGGGTTATGACAGGTTAATCTAATTATTGTTTAAATTTTAAATGTATAAGGAATGGCAGTTACCATTTTAAACTCGAACGCCGACAACAAATGGGATTCGACCGGCGTAAGCAAGTCGATAGTTGCCGCCGATATCGTTGCGATGGATTCTCCATTGCCAATCAAAAAGCGCGATTCTATTGGCACGGCGGGCGGGAAAATCCCCAAGCTCGGCATGAAAATGAGAAAAACCGAAAGCCTGATTTACGAAATCAGACTTTTACCTATGCGCGGAGCGACGGAAGCGGAGATTGCGAAGGCAATATTCGACGATTTGGGACGCTGTGTAAGCGGCATTTACGAGCGTCTGGAATTTGCCTTTCTGCAAGGCTTGTCCACCGGCGTAACACTTATTGACGATTCGGATAATGTTGGGGCGGGGATTCTCCTGCAATATGGTTATAAGGACGGCCACAAGTACGGCGCAACCCGGTTCTGCGAACAAAAAAGAGCACTGATCATCAGCGCCCTTCGTACTCGAAGCGGGACTCGAACCCGCACAGCCGCAATAGCCAAAGGATTTTAAGTCCTTCGTGTCTACCATTCCACCATTCGAGCATTTATTTGATTCATTTTGCTGTTATATTTTTTCGGGCTCAAATGTAGGGATTATTTTGAAACCGGCAACACTTGCAACATATTCCACCCCCCGGAGCAAACGCTTTTGTTCGCTCATGCCTGCCGCTCGACGCTCGATGCGGCTTGCTTCAGAATTAAAGTTGAAGGAATAAGCGACAGATTAGAGCCGGGCTGTTCCGACAGCGAGATCCATGTGCCGTAGCTGATCATTATGAAATTGTAGCTGTCGTAATGGCTGTTGGCAAAGCCTCCGAGATAAACGCAATTTACCGGCGCCGGCATCCGATTGCGAATCGCCGGCTCTATCTCCTTCCATTCTGCCGGCAAGAGCGGCTCGACGCCTCCAACGGCTATATTGCATTGGGTTGACTTCAATATCGTTAGAGCATAATCAACTATGAATAAATCTTGTTGCGAACCGATTATAATGATAATGTTTGTGGCTTTCACAAAGTGATGGTTAATAAATACGCCTACCGGGCAGGTAACATTCTCCCAAAAGAACGTCGTCTTATCCTCCAATAATCCCCCCGAATACAGAAGCGACTCCGACTTGGTGCAAAAAATGCGGAAGAGGCGTTTTAGGAAGCACGCCTTCTCATTTTTGCGAGGCTCGGTGGCCGTGGCGCTGGCTCCAACTAAGAGGAAGTCGAAGTTGCCGTTGTTGGCCATGTTCACAATATCTTGCTTGGCATCGCTGCTCACTTCCGACTGGAAGTCTATCTGGATACCGGCTTTTTGCGACTCATAAATCAGCGGGCCGAAGCTCTCTTTTTTAAAGCTGTCGACTTCAAGCTGGTTAATATCAACTCCTGCGAAAAGGTGCAGTACGGTAATATTAGGCTTTTTGCTTCCGCCCGAAAAGAGCATGCCGGCAAGGTCGAGCAGTACTCGGCCGCTTGCGCTTTTGCCGAGCGAGATTAATATCTTGAAGCTGCCGTCGGTATGCGCCGCTGCGCTTTCAGGCCTAACGGCGTCGTGCTTCCTGAAGCAAAACTTGATCAAGGCGGTGAGAGGACCGGTCATAAACGTTGTTACAAGCGTCATAATTACCAGCATCACAAATATCGGAGGAGAAAGGATGCGCATCTCATAGCCGATCGTGAGCACAATGAGCTCCATCAGTCCGCGAGTATTCATCAGAGCCCCGATGTAAAGACTGTTTTTCACATTCTCGCCGGCAATACGCGCGGCAACGTATGTGCCGCCAACTTTTCCGGCAATGGCCCCAACAATAATAATGCCGCACATTGCCCACATTCCGGCCGAATTAAGCAAGCCTATCTCGGTGCGAAGCCCGGTTGAAACAAAGAATAGCGGAAGGAATAGCGATAAGGCTACATCCTCAACCTTGTCTGTCATGATCCGCCTGAACTTTAGCTGCTCAGGCATCACTACTCCGGCAACGAAGGCGCCGAACAAGGCGTGCAGGCCAAGTACCTGAGCCAGATAAGCCGAAATAGTAAGAATCAAAAACATAAGGGCCACCATCCATTTGTCCATCACCTCCTCGTCGTTATAATACCTGCCCACCTTCTTGAGGAATTTCCTGACCGGGAAAAACATTATCAACAGATATATACATGCAAACGCGATGGTAAACATTGCGCTCACAATGCTCCCCGCCTGCGCAATAGCCACCACCAGGGCCAGCATGCACCAGGCCGTTATGTCGCCATTGGCCGCACATGCAAGGGTTAGCATGCCGAGGTGCGATTTTGTAAGCTTCTTTTCCTGAATGATGCGGGCCAAAACCGGAAAGGCCGTTATGCTCATCGAGATGCCTATAAAAAGAGCAAAAGGCAGGAATGGAGTATCGGCGCCGGCATATTTGTCGTAAGCAAAATAGGCGATTGAAACCCCGATAACAAACGGAACTATCGTGCTTGTATGACTTATCAAAATGGTTTTCTTAAGCTTTTTCCTCACCTCGCTAATCTCGAGTTCCATCCCGATGGCAAACATGAACAGTATCAGTCCGAATGCGCTTATAATATTTATATTGTCGAGCGTTTCGGCCTTGAACATGAATTGCGAGAACTCCGGCGCAATGCTGCCGAGTATCGACGGCCCAAGCACAATGCCCGCAATGATTTCGCCGATAACCGTTGGCTGCCCCAATTTCAGGAACAGCCATCCGAATATTCTGCAAGCAATTAAAATGACAATGATTTGCAACAGCAACAACCCGATTGTCGATTCCATTTCAACCTTTAAATGATTAAGAAAGGTATCGAACCCTCCGGCGGGGGTTCCGGTAAACAAATTCCACCAGGCCTCGTTGCCTGTGGCCGTAGCTCCTTCTCTCAAATGAATAATCAATGCCATAAACGTGGCAAAGAGGAGTAATATCAATATATAAAATGTAATGCTTCTATATTGCTTATTCATACCTTTTTCTCGCATAGCGGCAAAGATAATAAAATTAAGGAGAGACGGATTAACCGCGCAACGGCGGGGCTAATTAAGAATCGACAGATGCCTGGCCCGCCCCTTGGAGCCTGTCGAAAAAGGAGGGAACTCTGCGGAAACTTTCCTTACACTTTCCTCCTTGGAGGAATCATTGCTGAACATTGCTTCATACTTTCCTTCTTAGAGGAATTATTGCGGAAACTTTCCAGACGTTTTCCTCCGATTCGGAAGGCTTGCCGAGGCCTTTATAAGGCTTTCCGATAGGCATATTGCCCGTATCCACTATCTTTTGGGCCTTTGATAACCATCTTAAATATTGATTGGATTTATAACATCCAATGCAGCGGCGCGGCAGCCGGGCTTTATTTTTTTGAAGATATTTTCAGGAAAAAAACGGGCTTGCGGCCGATTTTCTACGAGCGCAGGAGGAGGCCGATGCGGCGCTGATTGTCTCCGGAGCACAAACGGCAGCCATATATAGCCGCCGGCCGCAACTTCCGCATTTGTTGGTTCGTAAAATAATGTTCCTACATTTGCGCGTATACCTTAAAAAATAAGCAAGCATGAAAATGATCAAGCGTCCTTATATTATTATATGTATAGCAGCCGCCCTCTGCGGCCTTAAGAGCCATGCCCAGCTTACGCTCACCCTTGAGCAGGCGGTGGCCATTGCCGCCGACAGCTCGCTGGAGGCTTTCAGGTCGCGCAATATGTATTTGGCGGGATACTGGCAGCATCGTACCTACCGCGCCGGACGCTTGCCCAAGCTTACGCTCAACATGACGCCGGCCGAGTACTATCGCGACATTACGCGCAGGTACGATTCAAATGAGGATATCGACGTGTTTCGCCGTCAGCAATCGTTTTATGCTTCCGGTGGGCTGGAACTTACGCAGAACTTTGATCCTTTGGGCGGCAGTTTCTTTCTTAACAGCAACCTGAGTTATATGCACAATTTCGGCGATAATTCTTATACGCAGTTCACCTCCGTGCCCGTTCGGCTGGGATATACGCAGAGCCTTGTGGGTTTTAATCCCTTTAAATGGGAAAGAAAGATAGAGCCGCTGAAGTTTGAACAGGCCAAGCAAGATTTTCTTTTTAATATGGAACGAATAGGCGAGCAAACAACAGCCTACTTCTTTGACCTGGCAATGGCGCAAGCCGAATACGATATGGCTCTTGCAAATGTATCCTCAACCGATACCTTATTCCACATCGGCGAACGGAGGCAGGAAATAGCCGCCATCACGCAGGCCGACCTCCTAACCCTGCGGCTCGACGCCGTTAACGCCCGCAACACGCTTCAGAATGCCGATATCGCCCTCAAGCGATCAATGTTTGCCCTCACCTCTTATCTTAATTTGGACAAGAACGTTGGGATCCGCCTCCGGATTCCCGCAATGCCGTCGGCCAATCGCACCATCCCGGTTGAGGAGGCTTTAGCCCATGCGCGAAGCAATAATCCCCGGTTCATAGCCCTGCGCGCACAGGTTTTGGCCGCCGAGCAGGATGTCGACAGGGCTCGCAAGGAGGTTTTGTTCAACGCTTCGATCAACGCCAGCATCGGATTTAACCAGGTGGCGGGAACGCTCGACGGGATTTACCGTAACCCGCTGCGGCAGGATATTGTGGCGGTTTCGGTTTCAGTTCCGCTGCTCGATTGGGGAGTCAGGAAGGGAAAGTATAACATTGCGAGGAGTAGCCTTAATATAACCCGGATCTCCGCCCGCCAGGAGGAAATTTCTCTCGAGGAGGATATCATCATGACCGTTGGCGACTTTAACATCCAGCTCCAGCTTGCCCAAAGCGCCGAGGAAGCCTTAACGCTCTCGCAGATGGCATACGCCCAAACCCGCAGGCAATTCATAACAGGCAAAGCCGATATCAGCAGCCTTACCTTGTCGTACAGCCGTCAGCAAACGGCGGAGCGGAATTACGTTGCCTCGCTGCGCAATTACTTTTTGAGCTTTTATAAAATCAGGAAGCTCACGCTTTATGATTTTGAGAAGAAGATAACGCTCTCGCGAAAGTTTGATTTGGAGTAAGATCATACCGGCATGAGCAGATTCTCCGTCGTCCTTATCTTTATATGTATCGCCTTGGCGGGGATTGCCTTTGTGCCTCTGCTGCCGGTCAAGCTGGAGCCGTCGCATACGCTGCCGAAGCTAACCGTGAGCTATTCGATGCCGGGACATGCGTCGAGGATCATAGAGATTGAAGTTACTTCGAGGCTCGAAGCCATGCTGGCCCGCATCCGCGGTATCCGCGAGATACGGTCGACATCGGGTTCCGGCTGGGGGCGGATTACTATCGAGCTCGACCGCCATGCCAGACCCGACGCCATACGCTTCGAGGCCTCTACCATAGTACGACAGGCGTGGTCGAGCCTGCCCGAAGGCCTCTCCTATCCGGTTATCGAGATGAGCCGGCCCGACGATCGGGAGGCGCGCCCGTTTATGAGCTTTGTTCTTAATGCAGCCTCAACGCCCATACTTATCCAGCAGTTTGCCGAGCGGAGGATTAAGCCCGTTCTGGCCGGTATACCGGGTATTTATCGCGTTGATATTACGGGCGCGACCCCTATGGAATGGGGATTGGAATACGACAGCCGTCAGCTTGCAATGCTTGGCATCGGCGTGGAGGATATCCGCGCGGCCATCGCCCGGCATCACAGGAAAGAAGCCTTGGGCATGGCGCAAGACGAGTCGGGGCAATGGATTCGCCTCGCCCTCGCGCCCGAAGCCTCGACAGACGGCTTCGATCCTTCGGGCATTACCGTAATGACACCCGGCAACGGACCCGTTGCCCTCAGCCGGCTTATCAAAGTATCCCGACGCGAAGAAACTCCATCCGGCTATTATCGCATCAACGGGTTAAACTCCGTTTACCTCTTTATCAACGCCGAAGAAACCGCCAACCAGCTTGAGCTCGCCTCGCGCATCAACAAAGAAATGAAGGCCGTAAGGGAGATGCTCCCCGCCGGATATGAAATGCACGCAAGCTACGACGCAACCCGCTTTATCCGCGACGAGCTAAACAAGATATACGCGAGAACGGCCATGACCATAGCCATCCTGCTGCTGTTTGTTCTCCTCATGATGCGGAGCTGGCGCTACCTGGCCCTTATTGTTGTAAGCCTGGCGGTAAATATTTGTATCGCCTTTATCTTTTACTACCTGTTCCGCCTCGAGATGCAGCTTTACTCACTGGCCGGGATAACCATCTCGCTAAGCTTGATTATCGACAACGTTATTGTTATGTCCGACCATATAAGGAACAAGCGCAACCGCAATGCCTTTTTGCCCATCCTGGCCGCAACCCTTACAACCATCGGAGCCCTGTGCATCGTGTTTTTCCTCGACAACGCTATCCTGCTTAATCTTCAAGACTTCACGATGGTGGTGATTATCAACCTGGCCGTTTCCCTCTCCATAGCCCTGTTCTTTATTCCTGCCCTCCAGCCCTCGCTAATCCCACCGAAGGACAAGAAACCCACCGCGTGGAGCCGGGCGCTAAGCCGCATAACGGTACGCTTCGGCCGGTTTTACCTGCTGCTGATACATTTTACAAGCCGGTGGAAGGCGCTGTTTTGCATTGCGCTCGTCCTTGCCTTCGGTCTGCCCGTATTTATGCTTCCCGAAAAGATCGAGATGAAAGACGGCAAGAAGTACAGCCGCCTCGACTCACTCCTCATCAACAGTTACAACAAGGCAGTATCCAATCCAACATATAAAGAGAAGATAAAACCCATTACAGACGTTGCCCTCGGAGGAACCCTGCGCCCATTTGCGCAAAACTCCTACCAGGGAATATACGTAGACCGCAAGCAGGAAACCATACTAAGCGTTACCGCCTCGATGCCCAACGGAACTACCCTGCCGCAAATGAACAGCCTCGTGAGGCGCATGGAATCATACATCGGATCGCACGGCAAGAAAATCAAACAATTCCAAACCAGGATATTCAACGCGCGGGAAGCCCGCATCGACATCTTTTTTACAAACGAGAGCGAACGCCGGGGATTCCCATACACCCTGAAGCAAAACATCGTCGCCAAAGCCCTCGAGCTTGGAGGAGGCAGCTGGGCTGTGTACGGACTGCCGGCCGACCAGGGATTCAACAACAGCGTAAGAGAGTTTGCCGGCAACTACCGCGTAGAGCTCCTCGGATACAATTACGACGAGCTTTACACCCACGCCGAAATACTGCGCGACAGCCTCCTTGCCAACCCCCGCATCAGGGAAGTAATCATCAACCACGAGTTCACATGGTATAAAAACGACTACCAGGAACTGTTCTTCCAGTTAGACAAGCGCAGCCTGGCCGCCGCAAACCTGCAACCCGTCAACTTTTTCTCCGGCATACGGTCGTTATACGGCAACAACCTCCCCGCCGGCTCCATCATTGCAGGAAACCGGCTTGAAAACCTCCGCCTCAGCTCCCGGCAATCGCAGGCAAACGACGAGTGGACGCTCCTTAACGCGCCGCTGACGCAAACAGGCCTGACAGTCGGGCATCTTGCCGAGATACGCAAAATGATGGCCCCGCCAAACATTGCAAAGCTCAACCAGCAATACGTACTTTGCCTCCAGTACGAATACATCGGCGCCCACCGACTGGCCGAAAGGATTCTGGAGCGCACGCTCAAGGAGCTCAACAGCAGCCTCCCCCTCGGATACTCCGCCGCCCGCGCGGACGCCCAATACTATTTTGGACGGATCGACGGAAATTTCTACGGACTTCTGCCCGTCATTATCCTGATCCTTTATTTTATTTCGGGGATACTGTTCAACTCCCTCCGCCAGCCTTTGGCAATAATTTTTGTTATCCCCATCTCATACATCGGCGTATTCATCGCCTTCAAGCAATTCAGGCTACACTTTGATCAGGGCGGCTTCGCCTCATTCGTACTGCTTTGCGGCATCACCATCAACGCCGGCATTTATATCCTCAACGAATACAACGCCGTTCGCCGCCGCAAGCCCCTGATGGCCCCGGCCCGCGCCTACCTTAAGGCCTGGAACGCCAAGACGGGCCCCATTTTCCTCACCATCATATCGTCGGTACTCGGTTTCATGCCGTTTTTGATAGGCATGGAGCGCGAAAACTTCTGGTTCTCGCTTGCTGCCGGCTCAATAAGCGGCCTTATAGCATCGTTTGCAGGAATATTTTTATTCTTGCCGATGCTTTGCGGGCTCTCGCCCCGCCCGAAGCGCAATCCTCCCATTCCAAAAACCGCTAATAAAAAACAGTCATGACAGAAGCGCTCAGCCGGGCCGGCAACTCCCCATTAGCCGTAGCCGAAGCCCCCGTGCAGGTTCTTCATGAGCGATTATACTCCCCCGGAAGCTTCCCCCGGCTTTTGGGGAACCATTCCTGCGCGTCGGAAAGCTTCCCGCAACTCGCGGGGAACCATTCCGGCATGTCGGGAAGCTTCCCGCAACTCGTGGGGAACCATTTCGGCGCGTCGGAAAGCTTTCCGCAACTCGTGGGGAACCATGCCGGCGCGTCGGCAAGCTTTCCGCAACTCGCGGGGAACCATTCCGGCGCGTCGGCAAGCTTTCCGCAACTCGCGGGGAACCATTCCGGCATGTCGGAAAACTTCCCGCAGCTTTTGGGGAACCATTCCTGCGCGTCGGAAAGCTTTCCGCAGCTCGCGGGGAACCATTCCGGCATGTCGGAAAGCTTCCCGCAGCTCGCGGGGAACCATTCCGGCGCGTCGGAAAGCTTTCCGCAACTCGCGGGGAACCATTCTGACATGTCGGAAAACTTCCCACAGCTTTTGGGGAACCATTCCTGCGCGTCGGCAAGCTTCCCGCAGCTCGCGGGGAACCATTCCGGCATGTCGGGAGGCTTCCCGCAGCTTTTAGGGAACTATTCCGGCGCGTCGGAAAGCTTTCCGCAACTCGCGGGGAACCATTCCGGCATGTCGGGAAGCTTCCCGCAGCTTTTGGGGAACCATTCCGGCATGTCGGAAAGCTTTCCGCAGCTCGCGGGGAACCATTCCGGCATGTCGGAAAGCTTCCCGCAACTCGCGGGGAACCATTCTGACATGTCGGAAAACTTCCCACAGCTTTTAGGGAACCATTTCGTCGCGTCGGAAAGCTTCCCGCAACTCGCGGGGAACCATTCCGGCATGTCGGGAGGCTTCCCGCAGCTTTTGGGGAACCATTTCGTCGCGTCGGCAAGCTTCCCGCAGCCGCGGGGAACCATTCTGACGCGTCAGAAAACTCGCCGCAACTCGCGGGGAACCATTCTGACATGTCAGAAAACTCGCCGCAACTTGTGGGGAAGCTTTCTGACGCGTCAGAAAACCCGCCGCAACTCGCGGGGAACCATTCTGACATGTCAGAAAACCCGCCGCAACTCGCGGGGAACCATTCTGACATGTCAGAAAGCTTCCCGCAACTCTCAGGCAACCATTCTGACATGTCAGAAAACTCGCCGCAACTCGCGGGGAAGCTTTCTGACATGTCAGAAAACCAGCCGCAACTCTCAGGCAAGCTTTCTGACGCGTCAGAATGGTTCCGGCCGGAGAGCGGGAGCCGGCAGGAGAGTAAAAAATGTATGGCATTGCAGTTCTTATGTAAAATTGATATTACCATGAAACATCTTTCGCTACTATTCTTAACCCTTGCGCTTGCATCCTGCGTTACGGCGCCGACATCGTCGACGGCCGACGAGGAAGGCGAGGGCGTTACCGTTGCGCTGCCCGAAGAGCAGAGCCATGTTACGGTTGAAACTTTGCGCCGTACTGATTTTTACCACGAGTTGCTAAGCAACGGCAAGCTGGCGGCAAGGCAGTACGTTGACCTTCACTTCCAGTCGGCCGAGCCCGTTGAATCTGTCTGGGTGAAAAACGGCGACAGGGTATCGGCCGGCCAAAAGCTTGCGGAACTTTCCCTGTTCCGCCTCCAAACCCGAACGGCTCAGGCTAAAGACGCCTTGAACCGGGCGCATCTCGACATGCAGGACGTGCTGATCGGCCAGGGATACTCGCCGTCCGACACGGCTTCCATTCCTGTTCGTATCATGGATCTTGCGCGGACGCGGAGCGGCTACGACCAGGCCTTGACCCAATACCGGCTCGCGGCGTACGACGAGGAACATGCCACGCTCAGGGCTCCGTTCAGCGGGGTTGTGGCCAATTTGTTTGCCAAGCCGCTTGCAATGGCTTCGCCCTCGGAGGCGTTTTGCTCGGTGATAGGCTTGGAGGGCATGGAGGCTTCGTTCAGCGTGCTCGAGAGCGAGCTGCCGCTGATAGGTAAGGGCGACGCGGCCGGCATTTCAACTTACTCGGCCGGCGGTAAAACGGTTGCAGGCCATATTTCGGAAATAAATCCTGTGGTCGACGAGGGAGGCATGGTGCGCGTTAAGGCTACGGTTCCGTCGAGCGCGGAATGGTTTACGGGAATGAACGTATGGGTGAGCGTTAGACGGTCGTTGCCAGGTCAGCTCGTTATTCCGAAAACGGCTGTGGTGCTGCGCTCCGGCAAGCATGTTGTTTTTACGCTCGACAACGGGAAAGCTTATTGGCGTTACGTGCAGCTGGGACTTGAAAACGCGACATCCTACACCGTTGCCGACGGCCTCTCCGAGGGCGACATTATTATTACCTCCGGCAATATGAACCTTGCGCACGAATCGACCGTTACGGTGGTTGGCTCGGCCGAATAGAGGCAAACAGTTATGATAAGGTTCCTGATAGAGCGGCCCATTGCCGTGCTGATGGCGTTCGCGGCCTTTTTCATAATCGGGGCGATAACTTATTTCACGCTCCCCGTATCGCTCCTGCCCGACATTGCCATTCCTGAAATAACAGTGCAGGTAAAAGGCGGCAACGCCTCGGCCCGCGAACTCGAAAATACCATAGTGCGGCCCCTGCGGCAACAGCTCATGCAGCTTGCGAAGCTTAACGACCTGCGTAGCGAAACCCGCGACGGCGGCGCCCTTATCCGCCTGGGATTCGACTTCGGAGCCGACACCGACCTGGCCTTTATCGAGGTAAACGAGAAGATCGACGCCGCAATGAATTACCTCCCTCGCGACGCCGAGAGGCCAAGGGTGATAAAGGCCAGCGCAACCGATATCCCCGTATTCTGCCTTAACCTTACGCTCAAAGACGACCGGTACGACAAACCCTTGCCAACCGGTAAGGAGATGGAAGATTTCCTGGCCCTGAGCGAATTTACCGAAAGCGTGATTAAGCGAAGCATCGAGCAGCTGCCCGAAGTGGCTATGGCCGATATAACCGGCTCCGTTGCGCGCCGCGTGCGGATCATTCCCGACATGAAGAAGCTCGAAACCTCCGGCTTCACCGTAGGCGATATCGAAAACGCCATCGCCGCCAACAACATCGAGCCAGGCAGCATGAGCATACGCGACGGATACTATGAGTACAACGTTCGCTTCTCGGCCGTTCTGCGCACCGTGAGCGACGTTGAGGAAATCTACCTCAACCGCAACGGCCGGCTCTTGCGCCTCAAAGACATTGCCGAGGTTTCGCTCGTGCCCGAAAAGGAGCAGGGCTTATCGCTCTCGAACGGCAAGCGCGCCGTTACGCTTGCCATCATCAAGCAGGCCGACGAGAACATGAACAACATGAAGAAAGCCCTCAACCGCGTGATGGAGCATTTCGCCGCAACCTATCCCACGATCGACTTCAGCATCTCGCGCAACCAGACCCTCCTGCTCGATTATACCATCGCCAACCTGAAGCAAGACTTGATCGTTGGGCTAGTGTTTATATGTATCATCACTTTCTTTTTCATAGGAGATGCGAAAAGTCCCGGGGTTATCGGACTGAGCTTGCTGGTTAGCCTCGTGATTTGCTTCACCTTCTTTTACATCTTCCGCCTCTCGCTTAATATCATCTCCCTCGCCGGACTTATCCTTGCTCTCGGAATGATGATCGACAGCTCGATCATCGTAACCGAAAACATTTCCCGCTACCGTGGCATGGGCGACTCGGTAAACGACGCCTGCGACAAGGGAACAACCGAGGTTATCGTTCCCATGCTTAGCTCCACCCTTACAACCATCGTGGTGTTCTTCCCCCTGGTGTTCATGAGCGGCATAGCGGGGGCCATTTTTTACGACCAGGCTTTAGCCGTTACCATCGGCCTGTTCGTGTCGTACCTTACCGGGATAATGTTCCTCCCCGTATTGTATAAGATATTTAAGCCGCCTTACGCCCCGATATCCGGGGATATTCAGGCCGGCGGAGCCGTTAAAGCCGGAAAAGCCGGAAGAGGAGGCGGCCGGGCGAAAACCTCTTTTGTACGCAATGCCATATTCGGGATATACGACGCAGGAGTCGACTACGTGTTCCGGCACAAGATACCCATGCTCCTTCTCTTCTTCATATCTATCCCGATGTGCGTACTTCTTTTCCGCTACATGCCCAAGAGCCGCATGCCCCACATCGAGCAAAACGAGCTTGTGGCATATATCGACTGGAACGAGAATCTCCACCTGAACGAGAACTGCCTCCGGGTAGACTCCATTTTCCGCCAAGCCGGCAGCGAAACCGAGCATACCGCCTACGTTGGCCGCCAGCAGTTCATGCTCAACCGCGGCCGCGACCTCTCGCCTTCCGAATCCGAGATATACTTCAAAACTCCTTCGGCCCGCCACGTTGAGCCGTTGCGGCAAAAGATAAGCGCCATGGTTGCGGCCCGCTACCCCAAAGCCGTACTGACCTTCTCGCCGCCCGAAACCATATTCGAGAAGCTGTTTGTAACCGGCGAAGCCGATCTGGTAGCCGAACTCTCGCCCCTCAACAAGGATAAGGAACCCGAACCCGAAGCCATCCGCAGCCTTGAATCGCTTATACGGCAAACCGCAGGTGCAGCCCCCGAAGTCGTTCCGTTCGACAACCAGCTCAACCTCCGCATCGACCCCGGCAAGCTCCTCCTTTATAATATAGATTACAACGAGCTATACCGCCTGCTCCAAACAGCCTTTAAAGACAACCAGGCCGGACTGCTCCGATCCTACCAGCAATACCTCCCCATCGTAATATCCGGCCACGACCAAACCGTGAGCAACATACTTGCCGCCACCCTCGTTACCCCCTCCGGCAATCGCAACGCGAGCGGCATCCCCCTCTCGGCTTTCGTTGAAGTAGTAGCCGGCGAAGATCTTAAAACCATTACGGCCGGAAAAAACGGCGAGTACATTCCCTTCCGCTTCTACAACGCAGCCAACGTTCCGCGTCTAATAGGCGGCGTAAGACAAGCCGTAGACAGCCATTCGGAAAGCGGCGTAACAGGCGAGTGGGACGCAGCCTTTTCGGGCAGCTTCTTCTCCAACCGCAAGATGCTGGCCGAGCTTCTCGTCATCTTTTCCGTATCGCTCATGCTGATGTACTTCATCCTCGCCTCCCAGTTTGAAAGCTTTATCCAGCCCCTTATCGTGCTGCTCGAAATACCGATGAGCGTATTCGGCGCCCTCTTGGCCCTGTGGATGTGCGGGCATACGCTCAACCTTATGAGCGCCATCGGAATCGTGGTAACGTGCAGCGTGGTAATCAACGACTCCATCCTCAAGCTCGACGCCATCAACACCCTCCGCAAGGAAGGCATGGAGCTGATAGACGCCATCCACGAGGCCGGCAGGCGGCGGTTGCGCCCAATCGTGATGACCGCCCTGACCAGCATCTTCGCCATGGCTCCCATATTTCTCACCTCCGACATTGGCAGCCAGTTGCAAAAGCCCCTCGCCATAGCAATGATATCGGCAATGATAATCGGCACCGCAGTAAGCCTCTTTATCATCCCCCTTATTTATTGGGGATTTTACCGGAAGAAAAGAAACGTTACGGTTACAAAGCCCTAAGGCCGGCTCTACGGCTGTAAGCTTTATATTGCTATAAGTAACGTAAAGAAGAGGCTGTCTCACAATTCGCAGGACAGCCTCTCTTGTTTTTTGTGCGAAGAAGCAAAGCGCAAGCCGAAACTTCCTCAAAGTTCAGGCTTGCAAAATTGCTGATTCTTCTCCCTCAAAGGGAGTAATCTATTATTTTTAGACGCTAAGCTTGGCGGCGTCGGCTTATAACCGGGGGGCTAAGCCGTTGCATTAAATTTCAAACTCCCGTCATTCAATACAAACCGCTCGTCGCTGTCGACAAGATGGCGCACGGCGGCGATTATCTGTTCGGGCGAGACGGCAAGCGATGCCGAAAGCGTTGCGGCAACTTCGGAAACAGGCTGGGGATGGGAGGATACGAGGTCGACAACGGCCGAGCGGACGCCGTTAAGGTCAACGCGGGCCGAAGACGAATGTTTGTTGGCCAGGCATACGTCGCAGCAGCCGCAGGGATCCGGCTGCTTTTCGCCGAAGTATTCGAGTAGGATGCGGCTGCGGCAGCGGTTGTCGGTTGATATGTACTCAATGGCTTTGGCAAGGCGTTGCTCAAAGCGGCTCCGTCGCTCCTCCCACGCCGAGGAGGGGATTATTACGCGGCCGGGTTCTTCGCGGGATCTGGCGTAAACGATGCGGGGCGTTTTGCGTTTTGGTATATAATTAACGATGCGGCGCTTTGACAGGGCTACGAGGGTTTGGTATACGTCAACGGGCTTGCATCCGCTTCGGGAGGCTACGAGGCTTTCGCTTATGAAAGCGTAGTCGGAAAAGAGGCCTGTGTAGATGCGGAGGATAGCTTGCAGGATACCGTCGGCGCGAGGGTCGCCGTGCCTGATGTCGTACAGCTCGTCGCGCCCGGCTATGAAGGTAAGCCGCGAAGCGTTTTCCGATTCCTCCTGATACTCTATGTATCCCGATAGTTCGAGGATTTTAAGGGCGTGGTGGGCCGGGAGTAAGGCAAACCGGTAAGTGCGGCAAAACCGTTCGAGCGAAAACTCGTGAACGCTTTCGTATCCAAATCCCGATGCTACCTGGAAGAAGCTGCCCAGGGCATCGTACACCTTGCCGATAAACGCCTTGTCGGGAAACTCGTCAGACAGCCGCTTCTTTAGCGCCCTTACGTCAGACGGGCCGCAGATAACCACGGCGTAAGCCTTCCTACCGTCGCGCCCGGCCCTTCCGGCTTCCTGGAAGTATTCTTCGAGCGATCCGGGCATATCGACATGGATTACCAGGCGTACGTCGGGCTTGTCGATTCCCATGCCGAAGGCGTTGGTAGCTACCATCACCCTGCATTCTCCTTTCTTCCATTTGTTTTGCCTTATGTTTTTCTCTTCGGGATTAACGCCGGCATGGTAGTACTCGGCTGTGATGCCTTCGGCGCGGAGTTCGGCGGCTATTTCGACCGTGCGCTGCCGGCTCCTCACATACACTATCGCCGATCCGGCAACCCGGCGCAGTATGTGCAGTATGGCGGGCTGCTTATCGTCGGCGCGCCTTACCACGTAAGCCAGGTTGCCGCGCCTGAAGCTTACCGAGAACACGTTGGGGGCTTTAAACCTTAGCCGCTCCTGGATGTCGGCCACCGTGGGAGGCGTGGCTGTGGCGGTGAGGGCTAGTACCGGAACTCCGGGAAGGAGGCTGCGTATGTCGGCTATGGCGAGGTACGACGGTCTGAAGTCGTATCCCCATTGCGATATGCAGTGGCTCTCGTCAACGGCAACGAGCGATACGTTCATGGCCGAAAGCTTGGCCCGGAAGAGGTCTGACGAGATCCGTTCGGGCGATACGTACAGGAACTTGTAGTTGCCGAATATGCAGTTCTCAAGCCGGGCTATTATCTCGCTCTTATCCATTCCGGAGTAAACGGCCGCGGCCTTTATGCCTTTATGCCTTAGGTTGTCAACCTGGTCTTTCATCAGCGAGATGAGGGGGGTTATAACTATACATATCCCTTCGGCGGCTAAGGCCGGAACCTGAAAGGTGATAGATTTGCCTCCTCCGGTAGGCATTAATCCGAGGGTATCGTTGCCGGCTGCAACCGAGCGGATGATATCTTCCTGCAAGGGGCGGAAGGCGGAGTACCCCCAGTAATCTGACAGTATTTTGTGGTATACGTCCACTCTCGGCCTCCCATCCCGGTTATCCGGGGATTTTGATGTCTTTAATTATAAGCTGGATGCTTACGCCGCCGTTGTAGTTGTTCTCCTCGATGGTGTAGCAAATGTCGAACCGCCGCTGGGCCATGATATGATCGCCGTAGGGGTGCATACCGAAGGCTATGGCGTGTATGGGGGCGGGCGAGTTATCGTCTACAAGCTCGAGCTTTATATGTTCGAGCTCTTTGCCTACAAGCTTGCTTGTGCCGAAGTCTTTTACTCCGCGGCTGCAGAATATGGGTTTGGGGTTATTGGGCCCGAAGGGGTTCATCATTTTAAGCTCGGAGATGAATGTGGGAGTGATGTCGCGCAGCTCTATTTCGGCGTCGATCTCTATTTGGGGCGACATTTGTTCGGGCTGGATAAGGCGGTCGGTAAGCTCCATGAACCGGTTGATAAAGAGGTGGAGGTTCTCTTCTTTCAGCGTAAGCCCTACGGCGCAGGTATGCCCGCCAAAATTCTCGAGCGTATCGCTGCAGCTCTCTATTGCGCTGTAAACGTCGAACAGGTTAACCGACCGGGCCGAGCCGGTAATCATCGACGTTTGGGTCGACTTGGTGAGCACTACGGCCGGCATGCAATACTTTTCGGTGAGGCGCGAGGCCACTATTCCTATCACGCCGCTGTGCCAGCTTGGATCGTAAACCACGATGGCCTTGCGATCTTCCATGTTGGTAAAGCGGTCGATTATGGCGTTAGCCTCGTCGGTTATTTTCTTGTCGAGTTCGCGCCGCTCGTCGTTATACTTGTTTATGTTTTCGCTCTTTTCCCTTGCGCTTTCGCTGTCGCGAACCAGGAGGAGGTCAACGGCTTCGCCTCCGTTCATCATTCGTCCTGAAGCGTTGATGCGGGGCCCTATCTTGAAAACGATATCGTTAATGGTGATTTCTTTGCCGCCCAATCCGCAGATGTCGATTATGCCTTTCAGGCCGAGGCTTGGGAATGAGTTAAGCTGCTTCAGCCCATAGTAGGCCATAACGCGGTTTTCGCCGGTGATCGGAACAATATCGGCGGCGATGCTTACGGCGGCCAGGTCGAGAAGCTTTTCGAGGGCGGCGGTAGGAATATCGTTGCCGGTTGAGAAAGCTTCCATGAACTTGTATCCCACGCCGCACCCCGAGAGATGCTCGTAGGGATAGGTAGAGTCGGCCCGCTTGGGGTTGAGTACCGCCACGGCGTCGGGCAGCACGTCGTCGGGCTTGTGGTGGTCGCAGATGATGATGTCGATGCCCTTGTCGCGCGCGTATTCAATTTTGTCAACGGCTTTTATCCCGCAGTCGAGGGCTATTATAAGCGTGATGCCGTTGGCGGCCGCATAATCGATACCTTTAAAGGATATGCCCGATCCCTCGCCATCGCGGTCGGGTATGTAGTAGTCGAGGGTGGAGGAGTAGGGACGGAGGTATTTGTATACCAGCGAAACGGCGGTGGCGCCGTCTACGTCGTAATCGCCGTAAATTAAGATATGCTCCTTGTCGCCCAGGGCCCGGTTAAGTCTTTTTACGGCCTTGTCCATATCGGTCATCAGGTAGGGGTCGTGCAGGTGGCTCAAATGCGGCTGGAAAAAATTGAGGGCTTCTTCTTCCGACGATATGCCTCGCCTGACTAGGAGGAGGCAGGTTACGGGGCTGTATCCAAGCAGCGTTGCAAGTTCGTTACTCTTCTGTAATTCTTCTTGTGTGGGGATTCGCAAGTTCCATTTGTGTGTCATTATAGTGATTTTTTTGTCTTAGATATATAGTACGTTTACTAGTAAAAGTACCGATTTTTTAAGAGTTTTCCTCGTAAGCTTCATGCCTGCGGCATTTTTTCGGTGAAAAAATGATTGCGTAAAAGTAAGCATTATTTCATGATATTAAAGCGGGCTCCGGTATAATTCGGGCAAAGTGCCTTTAATGGGCCGGCCGCCGTGCTTGCCTGAAGGCTTAGGGGGAAGGGAAAATCGTTCTTTTACATATAAAACATCCTTTTGTGGAATTAAAGGAAATGTTGATCTAATCCCTACCGCCCCGGAAGGGATCCCTCCGGCTCCAGGTTTAATTAAATCTGGAGCATATTTAATTAAACTTTTGCGAACGAGATTGGCTAAAAGACGCCTTTAATTAGATAACGGGCAGTTTTACAGCGCAATATGATTTGCAGCTTTTTCGGGGCCTGCCTTAAATACATCGCCCAAAGTTTTTCAATGCCGATTTTGGGCTTACTTTTGTTATCATATAAAATATATAATCATGATAAACTTGCAAGAATTATGTGCGGAGGTTTGCCGCATCGCCTGCGCAACAGGAGAGTTCCAGAAATCGGAACGGAAAAAGTTTAACCACTCGCTCGTTGAGGAAAAGAGCGCTTATAACTATGTGTCGTACGTTGACAAGGAGTCGGAGCAGCGCCTGGTTAGCACCCTTTCGGCCCTTTTGCCAGGCGCTGGCTTCATTACCGAGGAGGGCACCGCGGCGCATGAAGCGGATCGCTACAATTGGATTATCGACCCGCTCGACGGCACTACCAATTACATACGCAACAACGCTCCCTACTGCATCAGCATTGCATTGCGAGAGGGCCGCGAGATTATCCTTGGGGTTGTGTATGAAATTTGCCGCAACGAATGTTTCTACTCCTGGAAAGGCGGGGGAGGGGCGTGGATTAACGGCGAAGAAATAATGGTATCGGGCGTCGACTCTTTAAGCCAGGCCTTCGCGGCTCTTGGGTTCCCTTACAACTCCGAGGCCTACAAGCCCGTTGCCCTTCATTTGATCGACAGCCTGTACGGAAGCTCCCGCGGATGCCGGCTGCTGGGATCGGCGGCGGTTGAGCTGTGCTATGTTGCCTGCGGAAGGTTCGACGCTCGCATTGAGGCCTTCCTCTCGCCCTGGGATGTGGCCGCCGGGGGCTTTATACTCGAGCAGGCGGGAGGTAAGATGAGCGACTTTTCCGGAGGCGATTCCTGGACGTCGGGCAAGGAGGCCGCGGCCTCGAACGGCAAGCTTCATCCTGCTATTCTTTCTTTAATACCCAGGCATATAAATATTAAATGATATGAAGAACGATAACCAGCCAATCAAGGTAGATTGCTTTATTATTGGGCAATGTGAGATGTTAATCAGCAGTATTAATTTAGTAAAGGATAGCAATATCCTCCTTTCTGAAATAACGATATCCTCGCCGGGTGATACCCAGGCGCTGCGCAGGATAGCTGCGTTCACCGGGGCCGATTATGTGTGCATCTGCCTTCGTCCGGAGCTCCCCGAGCTAAGCAGGTACGCCATGGAGCGGATGATTGATATCGCCCGGAGCTCGGGGGCCGGCATGGTATACTCCGACTTTTACGAGCGGCGTGGCAATACCGTTTCGCCCCATCCGCTTATCGACTACCGTAAGGGAAGCCTTCGCGACGATTTTGATTTCGGCCCGATGGCGCTTTATACATCCAGGGCCTTCAAGCAAGCGGTTGAATTAATGACCAGCGACTTCCGCTATGCGGCATTATACGACTTGCGGTTAAAGATATCGCAGCGGAGCCCCGTTGCGCATATAAACGAGTATCTCTATACCGTTAGCGACACCTCCTCTTCCTCCTCCTCTCATGAGAAGCAGTTTGAATATGTTGATCCTAAGAACCGGTTGGCGCAATTTGAGATGGAGCAAGCGTGTACCGATCATTTGAAGCAGATAGGAGGGTACCTGCATCAGTCGTTTAACAAGGTCGACTTTTTGTGCGACGGCTTTAAATGCGAGGCAAGCGTGGTGATACCGGTTCGCAACAGGGTAAATACGATTGCCGACGCTATAAGCTCGGCTCTTGACCAGACAACCGATTTTGAGTACAATGTAATCGTGATCGACAATCATTCAACCGACGGTACCGGCGATGAGATCCGGCGTTATTGTTCCGACCGGCGCTTAATACACATAATTCCCAAAGACCTTGACCTGGGAATAGGAGGATGCTGGAACGAGGCCGTTATGAATACCTCCTGCGGCAAATTTGCCGTTCAGCTCGACAGTGACGACCGGTATAGCAGCCGCAATAGCCTTCAACAAATAGTACGGGCATTTTACGATACCCAGTCCCCCATGATAATCGGATCGTATCAAATGACCGATATTAACTGGAACCCAATCCCGCCCGGCCTTATCGACCACAAGGAATGGACTCCCTACAACGGGCATAACAACGCCTTACGCATTAACGGATTAGGAGCCCCGCGAGCGTTTTTCACTCCCATAGTCCGTCATATTAAATTTCCGAACACAAGTTATGGGGAAGACTATGCGATGGGGCTCCGCATAAGTCGCGACTACGAAATAGGTCGCATATACAACGTGCTGTACGATTGTCGCAGGTGGGACGGTAATTCCGACACAAGGCTAAGCCAGCAAAAAGCCAACGAATACAATAGCTATAAGGATAATTTGCGCACCTGGGAATTAGAGGCCCGCATACGTAAAAACAAGAATGGAAACCTTTAAGTGGACAAGCTCCAGGGAAGCGTCGGGCCTTTTAACTCGCCAGCAATCGGCCTGGCCGTTGCTTAGGCGGAACTGCGTTGCAACGGAGCAAACGGAGGTGAAGCAGCTAACATCCGGTAACAAATCGTTTGCCGTGCAATATAATCCCTCGCGAATTATATCTGTAACGGCCGATACCGCTCAGCGCAAGTCCCGGTCGGGATGTTTCTTGTGCACCGATAATCTTCCCTCCGAGCAAGAAGCGATGCCAATGGGCGAAAGGATGTTATTATTATGCAATCCCTATCCGATATTTCACCGTCATTTCACCGTAGCATCCCGCCTCCATCTTCCTCAAGGCCTCAAGGCCTCGTTTTCAGATTTTCTGAATACGGCAAAAAGCCTGAGCGAGTACGTCATATTTTATAACGCTCCCGATAGCGGCGCATCTGCTCCCGACCATCTCCACTTTCAAGCCGTAACCCCATTCCGGATGCCCATAGAGCGCGAGTCGTACGAGTATGGCGGTAGCGTGATAAAGGAATACGGAAAGGCAAGGATGCGAATGTTACTCCAGGGCAACCGTTCGGGTTTCATAATCGAATCAACCTGCGACGCCGATGCTGCAGCCTTGTATAATTTGCTTCACATCGCCATCGCCTCCTACCAAAACAAATTTCCCGAACCCCGTATGAACGTATTCTGCAAATACTCCTCCGAAGAAGGCTGGCGAGTTCTCCTCATTCCACGCAAAACCCATCGCCCGTCATTTTTCTACGCCGAAGGCGACGGCAAGATCCTCGTAAGCCCGGGCGCCGCCGACGTTGGAGGCATCATAATAACTCCGAGGCGCGAAGATTTCGACAAGATAAGCGCGGAGCATATTGAGACGATATTCAACGAGGTTTGCTATCATGAAAATGATTTATGCGGCATTGCCGAATATAAAATCCCCGAAGCTAAGTGATACGAAAAGAGTTTACTGCATTTTTTTCTTATGTTTGCAAACCCTCCTCAGAAAAGTACCCCAAATAGGCACAAGGTAATCCAATAGAAATCAGCAGCTTTGTCTTCGGTGGGCTTGCGTTGCCGATTGGCTAAAAAGTCGTTTTAGACATAAAAAAGCAAATGTTCTGTTTCCAAACTATGCACCTAAAAAGCAAGAACGGATAAAATGGCGTAAATGGCGTAAATGGCGTAAATGGCTGACCCATTGGTGCTAACTTCATTAATCTTCTATCCGCAGCAAGCAGCAAAAAAGCAAAATATTGTGTATTTCGGAAGACTTTCCGTTACGAATGCGTTACCTGTTTTTGTATTGCAGCAACCATCGAAACAACGGATTCTCCCGTGAAAGAAGGACGATTATAGACTTGTTCTTCTGTTGTGTGAGAAATAAGCCTGAGTTCGGGTTTTATTCACTGATTCACAATTTATTGCATAACGTTGATTAGCTCTATAACAGTTAATTTTGTGACCTATAAAAGAGTTAATGATGACAGAAGTAAAAGTAAGTTTCTACCTCAAACGAAATGAGGAGAAAGCAGACGGAACGGTTCCCATCTTAGGAACGCATCCGCATCGGAAAATCAATGGTGCAGTTCAGTGCCAAAGTGAGTGTTCCGGTATCCCTTTGGGATACTAAGTCAGGCAGGGCTACCGGCAAAAGCAAAACCGCCCTCTCCATTAACGCATCCCTAAACAAGATTTGTATTGCCATCCATTCTGCCTATCGAGAGTTGCTGGTAAAAAAAAGAAAATGTATCAGCCGGAGATGTGAAAAATGCGTTTCATGGTATCGCATCCGAGCAGGATACCCTTGTCATATATTATGAAGCTCGTATTGAACAATTCCTGAAAAATGTTGGTGTGAACCGGTGCATGGAAACCTATAAACGCTATGGTATTTCCCTTGCCCACCTGAAACGCTTCATGCGAAAGAAGTACAACGTTAGCGATATGTCTTTTCAGGCATTGACCCCGTCATTTGTAGCCGACTATGATTATTACCTGCGTGTAAAACTTCGTTTTGCTTCCCAAACGATTGTAAATACTATCGGACAGCTCCGCAGAATCGTAAAGATAGCCATCAACAACGGGCTTCTCCGCAATGACCCGTTTATTGACTATGAATTTATAACCTCACCCATTGTCACAAAATCCCTGACATCCGCAGAGTTGAAGAAACGGATGAAGACAAAGCTATCCCGCCCCAACTTGAATTTTATCCGCGATATGTTTCTGTTTTCATCTTTTACCGGTATCGCATTCAGCGATATGAGGAACCTGACTGAACAAAATTTTTCCATTGCCAAAGATGGTGTTCGGTGGATACACTTCAAACGGAAGAAGACCGGAACACCCTGCCATATTTCGTTATTAAAAATACCCTTACAGCTAATTGAGAAATATAAAGGAATAACGAAAGATGATAAATTATATCCCATGATTAGTTGCAGTAAGACTAATATCTACCTCAAGCGGATAGCTATGGAATGCTGTATAGATAAGCGAGTTACGTTCCATATGGCAAGACATTGCTATGCCAGCGTAGTAACTCTCTCAGGGAGTTCCGTTGGGAACAGTAGCCGAATTACTAGATCATCGGGATTGGAGAGCCACCCGTTTTATGCAGAGGTAAGCAATGAGAAAATCGATGAGGATATGCGTCACCTAAATAAATGCCTGTCCGGTAAGTTCCATTTGGCAGAGAATAATGCAGCAGAGGAGAATAATAAGGAAAGGAGAATAAAATGAATACCAATAATCATACAAGTGAAAATAAAAGCAACCATATAAATACCGTTTACAGCACATTCGCCGTATTGTTTTATATCAACCGGCAGAAGATAAAGCAAAACGGCATGCGTCCGTTGATGGGCAGAATCTCCATCAATGCCGAAGTAGCCCAGTTCTCTGCCAGAATAGACATTGACCCGTCACTGTGGGACTCGAAAGTTTACCGCATGACCAGCAAAAGCCGCTATGCCGCCGAAACGAATTATCATATAGAGCAGTTAACGGATAGAATCAATCGGTACTATAAACAGATATTGGACGAGTAGGGATATATTACGGCGGAACTTGTCAAAAATGCCGTAAGCGGCATCGGGAGGAAAAAAGAAAACTTGTTGGAACTTTTACGTGAACATAATGAAGAGTATGCAAAACAAATAGGCGTTACACGTGCCAAAGGGAGCATTAAAGCCTATGAAGCCATAGCTAAACAGGTAGAACGTTTTTTGCATATTCATTACAATATGGAAGATATACCGCTCAGGTAACTGGAGCTGTCCTTTATAGAAAAGTTTAATTCCTATTTGCGTATCGAACAAGGATTTACCGCCCATACAATATCTACCTATACAATCATCCGCCGGAAGATAGTCCGCAGGGCAATCAGTCAGGGAACATTGCATAAAAATCCTTTTGCTACCTATATTCCCGAACAGCCTCCCCGTAAACGCAGGCACATGACTCTGGAAGAACTGGAGTAATTCATGAATGTTCCAGTAGCCTCCAAACGTTTATGCCATACACGGGATATGTTCATATTTGCGATGTTCACAGGCTTATCTTATGCGGATATGTGTAACCTGTCAGAGGAAAATATTCATAAAGGCAGGAACGGCAGTTTCTGGATCGACATCGACCGGCAGAAAACAGGTATCCGGTGCAATATAACCTTACTGGATATACCTTGCAGATAATGGAAAAATACAAGTCCGAACGCAACGGAAATAAAATATTCAAGATGCCATCACCCTCTTGCGTACAAGTCAATTTGAATGAGGTCGTTAAATTATGCGGGATAGAAAAGCGGATTACCTACCATCAAAGCCGCCATAATTTCGGAACCCTTATTACGCTATCCAGTGGAGTACCATTGGAAACGGTCAGCCAGATGATGGGGCACAAATGTATCCGTCCACCCAGATTTATGCCAAACTCACACGGCAAAAAGTCAACGAGGACGTGAAGAAGATAAGCGACCGCATCGGCCGGAAATATAAAATACCGGCTCAAAATGGTAGCAAAACGAAGAAAAACAATGCAAAATAACGAAATTCAAACCGGACAATCATGAATAGAGAGATAGTAACCATAGAAAACGGTATTATAACGTGAGTTCGACCTAAGAAAATCTTATAATCATTTGGAAAAGAGATAAGATGTTCGTATCTTTAAAGCATAAAAAAACAAATAAATACGAATAAAGCAATCTTATCTCTTATGGACGTAAATATAGTCGAAATTTACTACGCAGCTGATGAATTCAGCAAAACGTTTGATCGAGCAATGGAGGGAGGCTACCTCAAAAATAGCGACGGCAAACGGCACAGAAAACGAAAATTCACCATGTCGGACAGCGAAGTAATCACAATCCTAACCCTCTTTCACCTCAAACAGTTCCGGAACCTGAAAGCATTTTACAC
>JAITGL010000022.1 GCA_031280645.1 Tannerellaceae bacterium
CGTCAATAAGAGATAAGATTGCTTTATTCGTATTTATTTGTTTTTTATGCTTTAAAGATACGAACATCTTATCTCTTTTCCAAATGATTATAAGATTTTCTTAGGTCGAACTCACGTTAATTTAGCATAAATCAGTGTAGTTTTCACATTCGTATGACCGAGCATTTTACTGACGGTGTAAAGATCTGTACCACTGCTTAATTGAAGGGTTGCGCACGTGTGCCGAAAACAATGATAGGTGATTCGCTTTTTAATACCAGCGGCTTCCACCCACTTTTTGAGCGGTTTGGAAATCCAAGCGGGGTCAGGTAAATCTTCAAATACCAATTGCTCGGGTTCACGACGTTCACCGAACAGTTGCAGGGCTTGTTAGGAAATGGGCGTATATTCCACGCCTTTGGTTTTCTGCTGTGTAAAATGCAGGCGGGCTTGGTTACCGTCCATGCTGATTTCTTCCCACCGAAGTTTTTGAATGTCGCAATGCCGCAATCCTGAAGAGCAGAGAAAAGAGCCGAACGTTTGAGTACATCCCGTTCGCATGGCGTAGCAGCAAGGGTGTTGAGTTCTTCAACGGTCAAGTATTCGCGCCGTGATTCCTGTTCCTGAATGCCTTTTATTTTGGCGGATAAATCAGTCGTCAAATATCCGTCGACAAAAGCTTGTTTGAGAGCTGCTTTGAAAATTGAAAAGTAAGTGGCGGCAGTATTTTGCGAAACTGTACCACCTTTGTTGCCACCACAAGGGGCAGACAGCATAAACGTTCTAAAATCTTCTGCCAAACGGTTGTCTATTTTGGAAAATGGCAGATACTCACCCGTAAAAATCTTTAATAATTCGTGGATCCGTCGCCAATTAACAATGATAGATTCTGAACTATTGGCGTGGCGTTTTTTTAGTACGACACCAAAGTATTCAATGAAATTCTGTTGTGAGCGTTCCTTTTGTTCTGCTTGGGCAGTTTCCGTATCGCTATACAAATCGACGTTATCATATTCGCGTTGTCTAAGCTTACGAACACCATCGGCATACAACATACTTTCCTGGTCTTTCTCGCTTCGGCAAATGATAATACCGTTATCATCTCGCTTGGGTTTATAGGTTTTTGTTCCGTCTGATTCAGTGCGGGCAGTTCGTTTCCTGTCCCATTCTACGGTAGTAACACTACTGTTCAGTCGCGAACACGTTGCGGGGCTTTCTTGCCGGGAACAAACACAGGATAACTTTCAATATAAACATACCACTCTTTTCGGTCTTCGACTTTGCGAAGCCTTACTGTTACTTTGGTGTTGGATAACTCTTTCATGTGGTATAGTTATTTTCTGTTATACAAATTATCAATGTCAGCTTTAGGGACATAAACATAGTTCCCAATCTGGCGTGTTAGGAATAGAAAACTTGCGGATATGCTTATAGACCGAACTATCGGATATGCCAAACTTTTGAGATATTTCGCCAATGGTATAGCAATCTTCCGGCTCGAGGCTGTACAATTTTGCTTTTGGCTTTTCTTTTGAGACAAGTGGGGTTTGGCGAATTGGGAACATTTGTTCTATTGCCGCGCGGTCAATCTGTACAAGGCGGGTTCCTAAATTGATTGTAGGGATTCGCTTTTGACGAATCAGACGATAGAGCGTACTCTTGGCAACCCCGAAAAGTGCAATTGCTTCAGGAACGGAAATATACAAGCGGTCGGCAGAGATTCTTTCTATAACCGCGTTTCGTTGTTCTTCCTGTTTTTGCTGCACTTTCTTGTTGCGGTATGCAGATTACTACAGTTCTTGGAACAATAGACAGAACTTACCGTCTTGGGAATAAAAGCCTCCCTACATACTGCACAAAGTTTTTGAATCTTATCCATCGGTATCTTTATCGCTATTTAAGTGCCTATAAGTAGTCATAAGTGCTCATTAGTTCCACTTCATCACTAATTAAGTTCCGGCACAAATATGGTACAAATATACGATAAAAATCGATAACCAAACATCAAAATCAATAATTCTTTAAAAAGAAAAACCGCAGTAAATCAATCGTTTACTGCGGTTTCGCTATTATTAGTAATCGTTTTTACCCGATATTACTTCACCTCCTCAAAATCAACATCCGTAACCCCGCCATCAGGCTTCTTACCCCCCGGCTTACCTTCCTGGCCGCCGAAGTCAGGCCCGCCCGGTTGCGGGCCGCCTTGAGGATTTTGGGCGTTATATATATCCTGGCTGGCGGCCTGGAATATGGAGTTGAGTTCAGCCGTGGCGGCGTCGATGGCGGCTATGTCTTGAGATTTGTGGGCGTCTTTCAGCTTTGCGAGGGCTGCCTCGATGCTCGATTTGCTTGCAGAGGGGAGCTTGTCGCCAAGGTCGTTCAGTTGTTTTTCGGTTTGGAATATCATGCTGTCGGCCTGGTTGAGTTTGTCGATGCGTTCTTTTTCGCGGCGGTCGGCTTCGGCGTTGGCGGAGGCTTCTTCCTTCATGCGTTTTACTTCCTCGTCGCTTAGTCCGCTTGAGGCCTCGATGCGGATGCTTTGTACCTTGCCGGTGCCTTTGTCGCGGGCGGATACGTTTAGTATGCCGTTGGCGTCGATGTCGAAAGTTACTTCTATTTGCGGAACGCCGCGCGATGCGGGCGGGATGCCGTCGAGGTGGAAGCGGCCGATTGATTTGTTGTCGCGGGCCATCGGACGCTCGCCTTGGAGGATGTGGATCTCAACCGAGGGCTGATTGTCGGCGGCGGTGGTGAATACTTCCGATTTCTTGGTCGGGATGGTTGTGTTTGCGTCTATCAGGCGGGTCATTACGCTGCCCATGGTCTCGATTCCGAGCGATAGGGGGGTAACGTCGAGAAGCAGTACGTCTTTCACTTCGCCGGTGAGTACGCCGCCCTGGATCGCGGCTCCAACGGCTACTACTTCGTCGGGATTGACGCCTTTAGAGGGTACTTTTCCGAAGAATTTCTCAACGATCGACTGTATTGCCGGTATGCGCGTCGAACCGCCTACGAGTATCACTTCGTTTATATCCGAGGTCGACATGCTTGCGTCTTTCAGGGCCTTGCGGCAGGGTTCGATGCAGGCTTGTATGAGGTGGTCGGATAGTTGTTCGAACCTCGACCGGGTCAGGTTCTTAACCAAGTGCTTCGGAATACCGTTAACGGGCATTATGTACGGGAGGTTAATCTCGGTGCTCGTTGAGCTTGATAGTTCTATTTTCGCTTTCTCGGCAGCTTCTTTAAGCCGCTGGAGGGCCATAGGGTCTTTGCGCAGGTCGATTCCTTCGTCTTTTAAAAATTCTTCGGCAAGCCAGTCGATTATTACGTGGTCGAAATCGTCGCCGCCCAGGTGGGTGTCGCCGTTGGTCGACTTAACTTCAAATACTCCGTCGCCGAGTTCGAGTATTGATATGTCGAAGGTGCCTCCTCCGAGGTCGAATACGGCGATTTTCATGTCTTTGCTTGTTTTGTCGAGGCCGTATGCAAGCGATGCCGCGGTGGGTTCGTTTACAATTCGCCTAACGTTTAGCCCGGCTATTTCGCCGGCTTCTTTGGTGGCCTGGCGCTGGGCGTCGCTAAAGTATGCGGGCACGGTGATTACGGCGTCGGTTACTTCCTGTCCGAGATAGTCTTCGGCGGTTTTCTTCATTTTCTGGAGAACCATGGCCGATATTTCTTGCGGGGTGTATAGCCGTCCGTCGATATTTACGCGTGGAGTATTATTGTCGCCGCGAGTTACCTTATAAGGTACGCGCGATATTTCTTTGCTTACCTGGTCGAAGGTTTCTCCCATAAATCTTTTGATCGAGAAGATTGTTTTTTCAGGATTTGTTATTGCCTGCCGCTTGGCCGGATCGCCTACTTTGCGCTCTCCGCCGTCGACAAATGCCACGATTGAGGGCGTGGTGCGCTTGCCTTCGCTGTTTGATATTACAACCGGCTCGTTGCCCTCAAGTACGGCAACGCAGGAGTTGGTTGTACCTAAATCTATTCCTATAATTTTCCCCATTTCTATAAAGTTTTTTAATTAAGAAGTTATTTTTCGTTTTATATGAGGATTACAAATTATATGCCAAACCGTTTGCGTCTTGATATTACATGTTTTGGCGGTATTGCGTCTGACAATATGTCGCGCGCCGGATCCTCCTGTCGTATACCGTTCCATATCCGGGACGGCTTATATTTCCGGTTAAAAAAATCATTTCAAACCCGGATGGGTTTAGGCCCGCCTGGCCCGGATTTTAACCAAACCCAAGTGGGTTTTGCCTCGCTGGGCAATGTTTCAGGCAAAACCCAAATGGGTTTACAGTGAAAAGCGGCGTTTTTGCTCCAAACCCATTTGGGTTTTGCTTCCCGGAGGCCTGCCTGGCGTGAAACCCATTTGGGTTTGGATCTTGAAATGTCATTTTTCAAATAAACCCAAGTGGGTTTGGGTTAAATTGGGGGCAATCGAGGCAAAACCCAGGTGGGTTTGGGATGCCGGGGCGGCCGCCGGGGGCAACCCAACTACGTTTTTGCTTCGATTGGCCCCAATACGGGTAAAAACGTAGTTGGGTTGGGCTGAAACAGGGCTCCGGGAAGCCAACACGTAGTTGTTTTTGCCTCGCGGAGGCGATTTTTAAGGCAAAACAACTACGGTTTTGCATCCCGGAGGCTCGTTTTGAGCAAAACATAGTTGTTTTGAGGGTGGGAATGGTACTTTTCAACACAAAACGTAGTTGTTTTTGTTCGGATCGGGCTCCAACGAGGTAAAAACAGGTACGTATTGGCTTGCCGGAGGGTTCATCCGAAGTAAAACGTATATGTTTTTACGGCGCCGGGGCTGCGCTCAATCCGATACAGGTACGTGTTGGGGCGCAATGGGCCTTATCGAAGTAAAAACATATATGTTTCGGACTGCCGGGCGCCTCGTCAAAGCCAAAACATATACGTTTTGGGGCGGATGATACATTATCCGATAAAAACATATATGTGTTGGGATTCAGCCTGCCGCCGCCTTGGCCGAACGGTACGGGGGCGGTAATTCCGGAGCTTTGGGGGAGGGATAGCAGGTTTCGCGTCTTTTTCCTACTTTTGCGTCCCGATACAATGCTGTATCATATTTCATTATGAACTATTTCTGGTAATTCTTAAGATATAAAATAAAGTTGCACTTACACGCATATGACACAATTAGAAGATAGATTATCCAAATTCGACCTTGCTATTCAAGCAAAACAGGCAAAGGCGGCGGGGATTTACCCTTATTTCCGCGAAATAGAGAGCGATCAAGACACCGAAGTGTTGATCAGCGGAAAAAAAGTACTTATGTTCGGGTCAAACGCATATCTCGGACTTACAAATCATCCCAAAGTTAAGGAAGCCGCCGTTGAAGCCACCAGGAAGTACGGCACGGGCTGCGCCGGCTCGCGCTTCCTGAACGGAACCCTTGATATACATCTCAAGCTGGAGAGGAAGCTGGCCGACTTTGTTGGTAAGGACGACGCCATTATATACTCAACGGGCTTTCAGGTGAACCTTGGCGTTGTGTCTTGCCTCACCGGGCGCGAAGACTATATATTGTGGGACGAGCTCGACCATGCTTCCATAATAGAGGGACACAGGTTATCGTTCTCCAACAAATTAAAGTTTAAGCATAACGATATGGATTCGCTTGAAAAGCAGTTGCAGAAGTGCAGCGAGGGCCAGGTTAAGCTTATCGTTGTCGACGGCGTATTCAGTATGGAGGGAGATGTGGCCGATTTGCCCGGTATCGTAGCCCTTTGCCGCAAGTACAACGCCAGCCTGATGGTTGACGAGGCCCACGGCCTTGGAGTTTTGGGCGAATACGGCAAGGGAACTTGCAATCACTTTGGAGTTACGAAAGATGTAGACCTGATAATGGGTACTTTCAGCAAATCGCTGGCCTCGATAGGCGGGTTTATTGCTTCGAGCCACGAGGTTATCAACTACCTGAGGCATTATTCGCGCTCCTACATATTCAGCGCAAGCTGTCCGCCCTCGGCCACAGCCGCCGCCGACGCCGCGCTCGACATAATGATGAG
This sequence comes from Tannerellaceae bacterium, assembly GCA_031280645.1. The sequence continues at coordinate 6,027 of JAITGL010000022.1, forward strand.
CGAGCCGGAGCGGATCGACAATCTTTGGAAGCTTACCAACTATGCTCTTAAAGGATTCAGGGATATGGGATGCGAGATAGGCCGCACTTCAACGCCGATCATACCGCTTTTTATCCGCGACAACAATACAACCTTTATAATAGTACGCGAATTGTTCGACGCCGGAATATTCGTGAACCCGGTTGTATCGCCGGCCGTGGCCCCTCACGATACGCTTATCCGCTTCTCGCTCATGGCTACCCATACGTTCGGCCAGCTGGACTATGCGCTCGACACGATCCGTACAATATTCCGCCGTCATAATCTGATCGGGTAGCGGGTTAATCGCCCTGCAATGCGTATTCGCCTCTTCAGGACGGAAATTCAAGGAATTAGAATAATAAATTTATAAGATACAACTATCATGCTTCACTTCATTACATGGACGGCTAATCCCGCCTTTTTCAGTATCGGCTCCTTCGAGGTGCGATGGTACGGGCTTGCGTTTGCATTAGGCTTCTCAATAGGCTACTGGATTGTGGGCCGGATGTGGAAAAACGAGAATTTAAATCCCGAGTGGATATCCTCGCTGCTGATGTATACCGTTTTGGGCACGGCCATAGGCGCCCGCCTCGGCCACTGCCTGTTTTACGAGCCTGCGTACTACCTTTCCCACCCGATCGAGATGCTCAACATCCGCGGCGGCGGACTTGCCAGCCATGGCGGCGTGCTGGGCATAGTGATCGCCATTTTCATCTATTCAAAAAGGGTGTCGCACCGCAGCATGATGTGGACATTCGACAAGCTCGTTGTTCCCACCGGCTTGGTTGCCGCGCTTATACGTTTGGGCAACCTCATGAATCATGAAATATACGGTCAGTCGACCGATGTTCCGTGGGCCTTCCGCTACATTGTAAACCTCGGCTCATGGAGGCGCGGAGCTGAGCCCGTATTCAGTCCGCCAAGCCATCCTACCCAACTGTACGAAGCATTTTTTTACCTTATTATATTCGTTGTTTGCATGTGGCTTTACTTCCGCAAGCAGGCATGGAAAAGAGAAGGGCTCATATTCGGCATATTTATGATAGGCATATTCCTCCCTCGCTTCTTCATTGAGTTTTTCAAGAACGACCAGGAGCCATTTGAGGCCGGGATGGCGCTCAACATGGGGCAGCTGCTCAGTATCCCGTTCATTTTGGCCGGCATATATTTTATATGGAGAGCGATGAGTAATGCGCCTGCAATTGAAACTCAAAATAAACCATCAATAAATGAAAGCAAGAGAAATAAACGATAATATATTCTACGTAGGCGTAAACGATCGCCGCAAAGACCTGTTTGAAAACCTCTGGCCTCTGCCCGCCGGAGTGTCGTACAACTCATACCTGATAACAGACGATAAAACGGCGCTTATAGACACCGTCGACGTATGCTATTCCGACATCTTCCTCCGGAAAGTGGCCTCAACGCTCAACGGTCGTCCGCTCGATTACGTAATCGTTAACCACATGGAGCCCGATCATTCGGGCAGCATAAGCCTGTTGAGGCAAATGTATCCCAATGTTCAGATAGTAGGCAATAACAAAACATTCGGCATGCTTGCCGGATTCTATGGCCTGGCCGAAGGCCTGCACGAAGTGAAGGAAGGATCGCTCCTTCCGCTCGGCAACCGCACGCTTAGCTTCCACATGGCGCCCATGGTACACTGGCCCGAAGTGATGTTCGCCTACGATCCGCTAAGCGGCTCCCTGTTCTCGGCCGACGCATTCGGAACCTACGGCGCCCTCGACGGCGGCATAATGGACAACGAAGTAAACGTAGATCACTTTATGGAGGAGATGATAAGATACTATGCGAATATTGTAGGCAAGTACGGCAACCCGGTTCAAAAAGCCATCGCCAAGGTATCCCACCTCGATATCCGCACCATTTGCTCTACCCACGGGCCAATCTGGCGCCAACGCCTCGGCGAGGCCGTTAACGTTTACTCCCGCATGAGCCGCTACGAAGCCGAAACCGGAGCAACCATCATTTACGGAAGCATGTACGGATACACCGAGCAAATGGCCGAAATCATCGCATCTGCGCTGTCTGACGGAGGCATACGTAATATAGCGATGCACAACCTCGGCAAAAGCCACTCGTCGTACGTTTTGAAAGATATCTTTAAATACAAAGGGATTATAATAGGAAGCCCAACATACAGCAACCGCCTCTTCCCCGAAGTAGAATCAATTCTCGACAAAATAGAAACCCGCGAAGTAAAAAACCGTATATACTCATGCTTCGGATCGTACGCCTGGGCCGGAATATCAGTAAAACAGCTCGTTGAGTTCGGCCGTCAGATGAAATGGGAGCAGGGAGCAGATCCCGTTGAGCAAAAGCAAGGCCTCTCGGCCCAAACATACGAAGGATGCGTTAGGCTCGGAAGCGAAATGGCCCGTAGCCTGCTGTCATCATAAATCATTATAATCATTACAACGCTTAAGCAACGTAACACAATCATGCGACTTATAATCCAACCAAATTACGATCAACTGTCAGACTGGGCCGCCCGCTACGTAGCCGCATCCATTGCGAAAGCGGCCCCCACGGCCGAAAAGCCATACGTACTCGGCCTCCCCACCGGATCATCGCCCCTCGGAATGTACGCACGCCTAATCGAGCTGCACAAAATGGGGAAAGTATCCTTCCGCAATGTTATTACCTTCAACATGGACGAATACGCCGGTCTCCCGCAAGATCACCCGCAGAGCTACCACTCCTTTATGTGGAACAACTTTTTCAACCACATCGACATCCCCGCCCGGCAAGTGCACATACTCAACGGCAATGCCCCCAACCTTGCCGCCGAATGTGAAGCATACGAAGCCGCTATCCTTGCCGCCGGAGGCATCGACCTCTTTCTCGGAGGCATCGGCCCCGACGGGCATATAGCCTTTAACGAGCCCGGCTCGTCGCTCGCATCCCGCACCCGAATTAAAACCCTGACTACCGACACCGTTATCGCCAACGCCCGATTCTTCAACAACAACGTTGACAACGTGCCCCGCACCGCCCTAACCGTAGGCGTTGCCACCGTGCTCGACGCCCGCGAAGTACTTATCCTCGTTAACGGACACAACAAATCGCGCGCCCTCCAACAGGCCGTTGAAGGTTCCGTAAGCCAAATGTGGACAATCACCGCTCTTCAGATGCACCCCCGCGGCATTATCGTTGCCGACGAGGCAGCCTGCGCCGAGCTTCGCGTCGGCACATTCAATTACTTTAAGGACATAGAGAAAGATAACCTCTCGCCCGACAGCCTCCTCACCGCATGAATCCGATTCGCTTTGCCGTTGTTGGCTGCGGACGCATCGGGAAACGGCACGCCGAGATGATAAGCCGTAATGGGGCGGCAAAGCTGACGGCTTTGTGCGACCTTCGCTCGCAGGTTGAAACAGGAATGGAGGATTACGACGCCCCATGGTTTTCCGATATAAACACCATGCTGCAAAGCGATATAGATATTGACGTTGTAAACATTTGCACCCCCAACGGGCTTCACGCCGCAATGGCAGTAAGCTCCATAGAAAGCGGTCGGCATGTTGTGGTTGAAAAGCCGTTAGCTCTTACGCAAGCAGATGCCGAAGCCGTTGTACACGCGTCGCTCTGCCATCGCCGGCACGTATTTTGCGTTATGCAAAACCGCTACTCGCCTCCCTCGGTATGGATTAAAAGCATGGTTGAATCAGGCCGCCTTGGCGATATATACATGGTACAGCTCAATTGCTATTGGAATCGCGACGAGCGATACTACCTGCCCGGCGGATGGCATGGCAACGCTGCTCTCGACGGCGGTACCCTCTTCACCCAATTCTCCCACTTTATCGACATAATGTATTGGCTATTCGGCGACATTACCGACATCGCCGCCAGATTCGCCGACTTCAACCACCGACATCTCACCGACTTTGAAGACTCCGGCATTGTGAACTTCCGCTTTATAAAAGGCGGCATCGGATCGCTTTGCTACTCCACTGCAGTATGGGATCGCAACCTTGAAAGCAGTCTCCTTGTTACCGCGCAGAACGGCAGCCTTAAAATCGGCGGGCAGTATATGGACAAGGTTGAATACTGCCACATAAACAATTATACTCTTCCCAACCTGCCGCCTACTAATCCGGGCAACGATTACGGCGCTTACAAAGGTTCGGCGCAAAACCATCATTATGTAATCAACAACGTTGTAAACGTACTCTCAGGCCCCGGGTGCGAAGCCATCACAACCAATGTTCTCGAAGGCATGAAAGTGGTTGATATTATCCGCAGGATATATGATTTGAAGATTGAGAATTAAACATTACGGTAGCGCTTCACATCCGGAAAGAACAATCGAGTAGGAGAAATGGGATTATTTCCCGTTTCCCTCTCACACCACCCGGCATACCGTTCGGTACCAGGGCGGTTCCTTACTTACGATACAATTTTACGATAACAATCCATAAGAATAGGATAATTGGCGCGTTTTAAACTGTCATTGTTCAATGCTCTATGAAGAATAAAGCTATCTGCAATGCGCCGGTAGCCCCC
>JAITGL010000025.1 GCA_031280645.1 Tannerellaceae bacterium
CGGACAAACAAAAAAAAACGGCTCCACGCCGAATTAACCTTATCCGCCGGACCCCAAGCGCCCGGCTCAAAAAAACGATAACAAACTACTCCCCAACGTCGCCCTGCGAAACATACCGCCTCCACTTCTCAACAAGCCGTTGCATATCGACCGGCAACCCGGAATCGAAAAACATCTCGCGCCGCGTGGTGGGATGAATGAATCCCAGAGTCTTGGCGTGAAGAGCCTGGCGAGGACAAACGGCAAAGCAGTTCCGGATAAATTGCCTGTACTTCGTAAACGTATTGCCTTTCAGGATCTCGCTCCCACCGTACCGCTCATCGTTGAATATCGCGTGGCCGAGGTATTTCATGTGAGCCCTTATCTGATGCGTGCGACCCGTTTCGAGGCTGCACTCCGCAAGCGTAACATACCCCAGGCGTTCGAGCGTTCTGTACCGCGTAACGGCCGGCTTGCCCTGGTCGCCGCCGGGGAATACGCGCATCAGGATCCGGTCGCGCGGATCGCGGCCGATGTGGCCTTCAATGCGGCCTTCGTCGTCCGATATGAGGCCCCACACGAGGGCGATATAAGTTCTACGGCTCGTTTTATTGAAAAACTGCGCGCCAAGTATCGCCTTCGCCTCGGGCGTTTTGGCCGCCACCAGCAAACCCGACGTGTCTTTGTCGATCCGGTGGATTAAGCCCAGCCGAGGGTCTTTGGCGTCGTAGCCGGGAAGATCCTTGAGCCTCCATGCCAGCGCGTTGAGCAGCGTGCCGGAGTAGTTGCCGTGACCCGGATGAACCACCAGCCCGGCCGGCTTGTTAATAACAAAAATGTCTTCATCCTCATAAACAATGTCGAGGGGGATGTCCTCCGGGATTATTTCGGTTTCACGGCGAGGGCGGTCCATCACAATCGAAACAATGTCCGAGGGCTTAACGCGGTAGTTGCTCTTAACCGGTTCGCCGTTCACAAGAATACAGCCCGCGTCGGCCGCTTGCTGTATACGGTTCCGCGAAACGCCGGCGGGAACCCTGTCGGCAAGGAACCTGTCTACGCGGATTTGCGATTGCCCCTTATCGGCAACATACCTGAAATGCTCAAAAAGTTCGGGAGAAGAAAGGTTTTGGTCGTCGGCCTCGTCTTCGTCGTCCCAATCGTCGGGGCGATAGTCCATCACATTAAAAAAGGGCGGGAGCGCCGTCGGGTTCCAGCTCGGCTCCCGGATCGTTAACCACCTCTTCCGTACCGTTGCTTACAATCAAATCCAGCGGAGCGGCAAGTTGTATATGCTCTCCCTCTATCAAAGTCCGGCCGCGAACCTCAACCCTTATGGCCAGATCGCGATACATTCCGGGGATATATACAACCTCTACCGACTCAAAGCCGCGCGATTTAAGCAGCGCATACGCCTGCCTGAACGACAAGTCGCGCACGGCGGGGATCGCAGCCATTTGCGAGGTAAGGGCATTAACGGTGAGGAACATGATCCGCCCCGTCTTCACCCGCGATCCTATTGCGGGCGTTACTTCCACTATCGTTCCCCGCTTTACATTTCTTGAATAAACCGAATCAATTACATTGTAGCGAAGCCCCCTGTCTTCAAGGAAACGGGCGGCTTCGGCCACCGAAAAGCCCTTGATGTCGGGAACAATTACGCCCTGGTTATGCAGCGTATAGCCGTCGAGCCATTTCAGCGTCGCATATATCAGCGCCCCCGAAACGACTATGGCTATCAGCAAGTTTACTGTCAGCGGGTCCTTTATTTTATCCGTGATATTCATCCGACACGGTTAATTTGCCCCGTCCTTTGGCCCGTCGCGAGGCTAAAACCTTGCGGCCGTTGGCCGTCGACATTCTTGTGCGGAACCCGTGCTTGTTTTTTCTTTTCCTGTTTGAAGGTTGATATGTTCTCTTCATGATCGTGAATTTAGATGATTATAATATTTTTTTACTTTCGGGCAGCAAAGATAAGCCTTTTTCCGAATCCGCAAGCCTCTGCGCCAACGCTTCCTGCATTTCCCAGCCGTTTCGCTCCCTCCAAAATCCAGGCCCTCCCCCTCGCTCCCATTTCCATCCCCCGGAAAATCATCCGCCGCATATATATATAATGTATAGGAAACCACCTTGGCATTTTGCCCGCCCCAAGCCATTGCGCCCCTCAAATCACCTCCTCCATATCAAAAAAACACGATTTCATCGCCCGAAAACCCTCCTTCAACGCAATCGCAACATTACAATTCGCCCACCGAGCTCGGGCGCCGGATTGAAACGGTTTCAAAACCTCCACCGAGCTCGAGCGCCGGATTGAAACCGTTTCAAAACCTCCGCCGAGCTCGGGCGCGAGATTGAAACAGTTTCAAAACCTCCACCGAGCTCGGGCGTAAGATTGAAACAGTTTCAAAACCTCCGCCGAGCTCGGACGCGAGATTGAAACAGTTTCAAAACCTCCAACGAGCTCGGACGAGAGATTGCAACGTTACAATTCCTCCGCCGAGCTCGGGCGAGAAATTGCAACGTTACAATTCCTCCGCCGAGCTCGGGCGCCGGATTGAAACCGTTTCAAAACCTCCACCGAGCGCGAGCGCGGGATTGAAACCGTTTCAAAACCTCCAACGAGTTCGAGCATGAGGTTGAAACAGTTACAAACGCCCCGGCAAATAAATCGGCCGCGCAATTTACAATCCAATCCGCCCAAACTATCTTTGCAGCTCAAAAAAATAAAAACAATAACAAAATGACAGGAATCAGCAGCAACAAAACCGTTTATCCCACTCAAACCGATCCCCTTATCCTCATTGCCGACAGCGGCTCAACCCGAACCGAATGGGGCGTGGCGCATAACGGAAAGCTCATCCGCCGGGTGGTTACCGGGGGCATGAACCCCTATTTCCAGTCGGCCGACGATATGGACCGCATCATCAACCTCGATTTGAAGCCCAAGCTCGAAGGATGCAAGCTGCATTCGGCATTTTTCTACGGAGCCGGATGCGGATCGCCCGACAAACAGCAGTTTACCGCCGGGCGAATTGAAAACAGCCTGGGCGTACCGGCTAATGTTAACAGCGATATGCTTGGGGCCGCGCGAGCCCTGCTTGGACGACGCCGCGGCATAGCCTGTATCCTCGGAACCGGGTCGAACTCCTGCATGTACGGCGGGGAAGACATTATAGACCAGGTACCTGCGCTCGGATTTATCCTTGGCGACGAAGGCAGCGGAGCAAGCCTTGGGAAACATCTCGTTAACGCCTTGTTTAAGCGTAAGCTCCCCCGGCACATCGCATCGAAGCTGCTGAAAGAGAGGGAACTCAGCCAGGCCGAAGTGTTGGAGCGCGTATACCGGGCGCCGTTCCCCAACAGATATCTCGCCGGCTTTACAACTTTCTTGAAAGAGAACATCGGGGAAGATTCGATCCGCCAACTGGTTTTCAACTCTTTCAAAAGCTTTTTTGAGAGGAATGTAATGGGATACGACGGTTGCAGCAACGAGGTTGTATGCTTCGCAGGCTCTGTGGCCTACTATTTTGCCGACGTTTTGAGGAGCGCCGCCGAATCTTTCCCCATAACCCTCGGGTCCATCGTACAAAACCCGATGGAGGGCCTTGCCGCTTATCATTCAAGCTGATAATTTCTATTATATTTGCCGGGGATACAAAGTAAAATAATCAACAAAGTTTTGAATCATGAACATAACGGATTTGACAAACAACCCCCAATTCCGGGACAAGCTGGGCGACTACGCCCGCAAGGTCGGCAAAACGGCGGCCCGACCGGTACTGCTTCTGTACTATGTACTTAAATCGCCCTCCACGCCGGCGTCAGACAAGGCCGTGATCGTTGCAGCCCTCTCCTACATCGTTCTTCCGATCGACATAATTCCCGCATCGCGCATCCCGATTATCGGTTGGCTCGACGAAGCGGCTGCCGTGATGTACGCCTATAAAAAGGTGAGCTCAAACATAAATCCCGACATCGAAAGGCAGGCCGACGAGGCTCTTGAAAAGTGGTTCCCCGGCGGCGCAACCCAATCGGCCGGAGCATGACCTGGGAGAGCGTCAGGATTTTAACCAACGAAGGGGAGCAGGCCAACGCCATCGCTCCCCTTATCGTTTCGGCCGGCCGATCTACCGATATTCCCGCCTTTATGGCTCCCTGGCTGATGAAAAGGCTTGACAACGGCTACGCCGAGTGGCGCAACCCTTTTAACGGGAACCGGCAGCTTGTGGCGTTTAATCGCTTGCGGGTTATTATATTCTGGTCGAAAAATCCTTTGCCGCTTACGCCTTATATACAAGTTCTGGAGGAAAAACGGATAAAATTCTACCTCCATTTTACGCTTAACGATTACGAACGGGAAGGCCTTGAGCCTTCATTGCCTTTACTCGGCGAGAGGATCGACATTTTCCGCCGCATGGTTGATTCGATGGGTTTCGGGCATGTAATCTGGCGTTTCGATCCGCTTATCCTTGCCTGCGGAATCGGGCCGGAGGCTTTGCTGGAGCGTATTGCGCGCATCGCTTCCCGTTTGGGGGGCTATACCGAAAAGCTTGTGTTCAGCTTTGCCGACCTGGGCTGTTACCGCGGCGTCAGGGCGCGGATGGCTCGCCTGGGGGCGCCCTGGCGCGATTTTGAGCCGGCGGATATCGAGATTATTGGCAAAGGAATCGGCGAGATTTGCCGGGCGAGGGATATCGAGGCGGCTACATGCGCCGAGGAGGTTGATTTGTCGCGGTTTGGAATTGAGCATAACAGTTGCGTTGACCGCCGGCTCCTTTCGCGCCTTTTCACTTCCGACGAGGTCTTAATGCGATTCATTTCCGCCTGTCGAACCAGGGATTCCGGCCAGCGAAAGCATTGCGGCTGTATCCCATCGAAAGATATCGGGCGATATGGAAGCTGCGGGTATTCGTGCGCATATTGCTATGCCCGCGGCGGAGGGCGGCAGCCTTAACCGGCTTTATGGATAGCAACGCGGCTATCCGTGGCCGGCGTATTATTATGCAAACTTAAAGGAGAAATTTTCGAGCGTTTGCTCAAAGAGCGCTATCGCGTCGAGCAGCGTTCCGTGGAACTCGCCGCCTGCGGCGTTCTTGTGTCCGCCGCCTCCGAAGGCCAAAGCAAATTCGTTGCACGGGAAATCGCCGGTTGAGCGGAGGGATACTTTTACGGTTTCGGGATCTTCGCGGATGAAGGCCGAAAAGATTATGCCTTCGATGTTGAGGGGCAGGTTTACGAAGCCTTCGGTATCGCCTGTGGCGTACTTAAACCGGCGCAGCTCCGACTGCGAGAGGGTGAGGAGGGCGGTTTGCTTTTTGGGATAAATTTTCATCCGGTCGTGCAACACGTAGCCCATCATGCGCATGCGGCTGTCGGAGTAGTTTTGATATACCCGGCGGTAAATCAAATCTTTGTCGATGCCTTTGCGGAGCAGGTTTTCGATTATTGTATAGATTTCGGGGTGGTTGGATCCGAAGGTGAAGGCTCCGGTATCGGTCATCATTCCCGTATATATTGCTTCGGCGCCTTGCTTGTTTATCAGGTCGTACATTCCAAGCCGGCAGATGAACCGGAAGATCATTTCGCTGGTCGACGATATTTCGGGATGGGATATAACCACCCGGCAGAAGTCTTCGGGGTGGAGGTGATGGTCGATCATAACGCGGCGGCCTTCGGCGGCTACGAGGGTGGAGGCCAAGCGTCCTGTGCGCCGCGGCTCGTTAAAGTCGAGGCAGAAAATTACGTCGGCCGTGCGGATCAGGTGCTCGGCAAAGTCGGGATACCGGTCGTGTATCACGATATCTCTTACTCCGGCCATCCATTTGTAACATGGGGGATAATCATTTGGCGCGATAATACTTACTTTATCCTTGCCGAGCGATTCGAGGAAGTGGAACAGTCCGAGCGATGAGCCGAGTGCGTCGCCGTCGGGCGCAGAATGGATAACTATTGCGAATGATTCTCCTTTTTCGATATATTTTTTCGCTTTGCGTACGTCGTCTTCGCGTAAAATTTTTGATAGCAACATTGTATTTGTTCTTTAAAAGTTCGACAAAAGTAATTAAAAAAATTCGTTACAATATTTGGGATTTTGGGTTTGAGCGGGTCTAAGGGTTTCAATCCCGCGCCCGAGCTCGGCGGAGGTTTTGTAATGGTTTCAATCCCGCGCCCGAGCTCGGCGGAGGTTTTGAAACGGTTTCAATCCGGCGATCGAGCTCGGCGGAGGTTTTGAAACTGTTTCAATCTTGCGATCGAGCTCGGCGGAGGTTTTGAAACTGTTTCAATCTCGCGATCGAGCTCGGCGGAGGTTTTGAAACTGTTTCAATCTTGCGATCGAGCTCGGCGGAGGTTTTGAAACTGTTTCAATCTTGCGATCGAGCTCGGCGGAGGTTTTGAAACGGTTTCAATCCGGCGCTCGAGCTCGGCGGAGGTTTTGTAATGGTTGGGATGGCTCAAAGGGGGGCGGGCTTATGGTTCGGGCTCGACGGAGAGGTGGTTTTTTAATGGGTTGGCGTACATTTCCAATAGCTTGGCGCGTAGAAAGTCGTTGTCTTTATTGGGTATGATTATCTTGTCGAGCCGGCTTTGTATGTAGTCTTCAAATTGTTTTTGCTCGAGGGCTCCGTAGTTTTGCGCGAAGCGACTGGTTTTTTCGAGCAGGTCGCAGGCGATGTAGTTGCCTGGGTAAAAGCGGTACCGCCGGTATATTTCGGCGTCGATAATGCCGGCGATTCGGGTGTAAAGCTCGTTGCGGTCGAGGTCGGGATCGAGTTTTTTGAGGGTGGGGTTGATTGGGGAGCAGATGGTAAAGTGTACGCGTCCTTTGTTGTTCAGGATTCCGGTTTCCATGTTGAGCAGGTCGTCGCGCTTGCTTTTGCGGAAGGTTGGAAGGTCGCGTTTTTGCTGAAATTCTTTTGCTTTGAGGTAGTCGCAGGGGTCGTACTCGTAGGAGATGGCTACGGGCACGATGTTGAGGTTTGCGAGGTTTGCGACTATGCCGGCCTGGCCTCCTATGTTGAGCATTTTCAGGATGCTGCTTTGGGTTTTGTCGTCAGAGTCTTTGGCGCGTCCTTCGCGTTGTGCGATCCATACGGATTCGCGTACGTGTCTTATCACGTAGTGTATGTAGGATGAAAGCGTTGCGCTTGCGGCGAATTGTTGCCTTCCGGCGAGGCTGCGCTTTACAATGAAGCTGTTGTTAAGCCTTACGAGGGTTTCAATCCATGGTCGTATAAGGAGGTTGTCGCCTATGGCAACTTGCGTCATTCCGTAGCCTACGTCGTATAGCATTACGTTAAGGAAAGCTGCGTCGAGCACTATATCGCGGTGGTTGGAGATAAAGGTGCAGGGTTCGCGGCCTGCGGGGAGGCGGCTGCGTCCTGAAATTGTAAGCGAGAAGGTGGTTTTGCGCGCTACGTCCATCACTACGTTGTATGCAAGGTTCTCCTTAAATTCTTTGATGGTTTTAAAGGTTTTCATGAGCTGGGAGAATTGGCTGTGGTCGAGGTCGGGTTTTATGTACCTCAGGGCTCGTTCAAAGTCGGGGTTGTCGATGAGTGTTTGTATTGCGGCGGGTACTTCGGCGTTGGTTAATGGTCGTATGTCGTTAAAGGCGGCGGTGTCGATATTCATAATTCTCTTTATTGGTTAGAAAGTTCGTTTTCGATTATTTCGGTCAGGATTGTCGTCATGCTCAGGCCTGCGGCTTGGGCTTGCTGTGGGATGAAGCTTGCGGGGGTCATTCCGGGGGTGGTGTTAACGTCGAGGGCTATTGGGCGTCCTTCGCTGTTGATAATGTAGTCGATTCGGATCAGTCCTTTGGCTCCGATGAGGTCGTAAATCCGGGATGTGGTTTGCTGTACTTGGCGGGCTGCGTCTTGCGGTATTCTGGCGGGGGTTATTTCTTGCGATTGTCCGTTGTACTTGGCGTCGTAGTCGAAAATCTCGTTGTTTGACAGTACTTCGGTAACAGGTAGGGCGAGCTCGCGGCTGCGGGTTTTGTAGCATCCGCATGTTACCTCTGTTCCGGTTATGTTTTGCTCTGCAATTACTTCGTTGCTTTCGTCGAAGGCTTTTGCTACGGCTTCATCGAATTGTGCGGGGTCTTTTACTTTGGCTACGCCAAAGCTGCTGCCTCCGCCGGCGGGCTTTACGAATAGCGGGAGGCCAAGTTGTTTTATTATCTCCGCGCGGTTGTAGCTTTCGCCTTTACGGATTCTTACCGAGGGGGCTACGCCGATGCCGAAGCTGCGGAGGAAACTGTTGCATACGAATTTGTTGTGGGATATTGCCGACGCGAGCGTTCCGCAGCCGGAGTACGGCAGGCCTATCAAATCGAAGTATCCCTGGAGGGTTCCGTCTTCGCCGGGGGTTCCGTGGATTGTGATGTATGCGAGGTCGAAATGCCGGGTCACGCCGTTTTGCCTGAAGCTGAAATCGTTTTTATTAACGGCTGATCTGCCTTTGCCGGGCAGCTCTACAAACCATTCGCTGCATCTTATTATTACGAGGTATGGGAGGTATCGCTCTTTGTCGATAAACGAGCGTATGCCTTCTGCGCTTTTGAGCGACACCTCCATTTCCGACGAGTCGCCTCCGGCGACAATCGCTATCAGTTTCTTCATCATTGCTTTGCCTGGAGGATAATTATCGGAGGCTGGAAAGTATTTCTTTTCCGAAGTCCATACATTCGGCGCGCTTAAGGTTGTCGTATTCCGGCATGTTGAATCCCTGGAGGGTTTTACGCGATTCGCTGTCCATGAGCGAGTAGGTTATCCGTCCCAGAAATGCTTTACCGGGTATGCCGGCGTCTGTTCCGGCTCCGAAAAGGGCTGCAAGATGGTTGTCGATCAGATCGGCTTTTTGCTGCTGGTTTACGGGCTGCATGCGGTTGCCGCATACGGCGAATAATCCCTTTAGCTTGGGCCGGAGGGCGTCTTTGTGCTTTGCGATATAGTTTTGGAGTTCGGCCGATACTTTTCCGGCCCGTATGGCTCCTCCGATAACGAGAAACTCGAAGGATGAGAGGTCGGGGTTCTCTCTAACGTCGTAAACCTGCGCAATTCCGCCCATTCCTTCGGATATCCACACTCCGGCGTCTCTGGCGGAGCCGCACCATGTGCTGTAAAGTACCGCCCATTTGCGGGCCGAGGGCATGGTATAAAATTCGAGCGCGCTCATTTTGCCGCTTGCGGCCCCAAGGCATATCGTTAGCCCGGAGGCAAGGAATTTTCTCTTGTTCATAATTTTTTTAAAATAAAGTTTGATGATGGGGCAAATGTAATGAAATATTCAGTTCGGGGAGGAGAAACGAGGGGATGAAAAGCGGGATCGGCTCCTCGCCCGTAATTTGCTACTTTTGCATCCCAAATAAATACCTTATATATTATATGATGGACAATCAAAATGAAACATACAACGAGGCGGTAGAAAAGCTCCGCGTAATTGTGGCTGAAATCGAGCAGGGAGATACGGATATCGACCTGCTCCTCAACCGGGTGAAAGAGGCTACCCGCCTGATAAAGCTATGCAAAAACAAGCTATTCGAGGTCGACGCCGAGGTAAAGAAAATCCTTCAGGAGCTGGAAGGATGAAGCGTTATGCTATTATAACCGCGGGCGGACGCGGATTGAGAATGGGCGGCCCAACGCCCAAGCAGTTTGCGCTCGTAGGAGGCCGCCCGGCGCTGGCGCTGTCGGTTGAGCGGTTCTACGGCTGGGATCCGGAGGTTGAAATCATTATTACCCTGCCGCAGGATACGAGGGAGTATTGGACGGGGCTTTGCACAACCTTCGGGTTCAACGTTCCGCACCGGGTGGTTAACGGCGGCCAAACGCGGTTCCACTCCGTAAAGAACGCCCTGGCAACGATTACCGACGTCGACGCCCTGGTTGCAATCCACGACGCCGCCCGGCCCTTTGTTTCCAGGGAGGTTATATCCGATTGCTTCGACGCGGCCGGCGATTACGGGGCGGCCGTTCCGGTTATCGACCTGGCCGACTCGATCAGAGAGCGCGAAAATGATTGGGGACGCAGCAGGGCCGTTGATCGCAGGAAGTTTGTGGCGGCGCAAACTCCGCAGGCGTTCCGGCTGGGATTGCTCCGGATGGGGTACGCCCAGGAGTACCGCGAGGAGTTTACCGACGACGCTTCGGTGGTTGAAGCCCTGGGGGCGGAGGTCGTAATGGTGAAGGGTAGCGCGGAGAATATCAAGCTCACCTCGCCGCTCGATTTGCAGATAGCCGAACTGATCCTGAAGCGTAGCAACCTATGACTGCCATAGCGAAGCGGTCGGTTATGTATCTGCCCGGCGTTGGGCCCAAAAAGGCGGAACTCCTCCGCAAGGAGGCAAGGATTGCTTCGTTTGAAGACTTGCTGTATTATTTCCCATACAAATATGTTGACCGAAGCCGCTTTTATACCGTTGCCGAAATCAACGGCGAGATGCCTTACATCCAGATCCGGGGCAAGATAACCTCGTTTGCCGTTGCAGGCGAGGGACGGGCGCGCAGGCTCGCCGCCAAATTTGCCGACGGCGAAGGGGGAGTTATCGAACTGGTTTGGTTCCGGGGAGTCTCTTATATAAAGGATAAGTACCGGGTGGGAACAAGCTATATCGTATTCGGCAAGCCGTCGGAGTTCGGACAGTCGTTCAGCATCGTGCATCCGGAGATCGACCCGGAGGAGAACGCCTCGCAGGTGGCGTCGGGGCTGACTCCTTTTTACAATACCACGGAGAGGATGAAAAAGGCCTACCTGCACTCAAGGGCTATACAAAACCTCCAGTTCGTACTCCTCAATCAAACGGGATGGACGCCTTCGGAGGTGTTGCCCCCCTACGTTATCAGGCGCACCCGGATGATCCCGCTGTCCGATGCCGTAAGGCTTATACACTTCCCCGAATCGCCCGAACGGCTGAAGGCGGCAAGGCTAAGGCTTAAGTTCGACGAGCTGTTCTTCATACAGCTGCACATACTGCAAACCGCCGCCGCACGGAAGGAGAAAACGCAGGGACTGGTATGCCCCATCGTGGGCGCGCAATTCCACACCTTTTATAACCAGTACCTGCCGTTCGCCCTTACCGACGCCCAGAAAAAAGTGGTGCGCGAAATACGCGCCGACCTCGGAAGCGGACGGCAAATGAACCGCCTGCTCCAGGGCGACGTCGGAAGCGGCAAAACACTCGTAGCCCTCATGGCAATGCTTATCGCCGTTGACAACGACTACCAGGCATGCCTCATGGCCCCAACCGAAATCCTCGCCACACAACACTACCACACACTGATGAACTTCCTCGGCGACATGAACATAACCGTTGAGCTCCTCACCGGATCAACCTCCAGGAAAGAACGCAACCGGATGCTGCCCGCCGTTGCCAAAGGACAGGTAAACATTCTCGTCGGAACCCACGCGCTCATCGAAAAAAGCGTAATATTTGCATCGCTCGGACTTGCCATAATCGACGAGCAGCATCGCTTTGGAGTAGAGCAGCGCTCAAAACTGCACCTCAAAAACGAGCAGCCGCCCCACATCCTCGTAATGACCGCCACCCCCATCCCGCGAACCTTAGCCATGACCCTGTACGGCGACCTCGACGTATCCGTTATCGACCGCCTGCCACCCGGACGGAAACCCGTGAAAACCATACACCGGTACGATAATCGTAAAACGGAAATATACAGCTTCCTCCGACGCGAAATTAACCTCGGCCGCCAGGCCTACATCGTTTACCCACTGATAGAAGGCAGCGAAACGCTCGACTACAAAGCCCTCGAAGAAGGCTACGAACTATTCGGCGAAGTATTCCCCGACCTCCGGATAGCCATGGTGCACGGACGAATGAAACCCGCCGAGAAAGACGCCGCCATGAACCTCTTCGCATCCGGAGAGGCCCAAATACTGATGGCCACAACCGTTATCGAAGTAGGAGTTAACGTGCCCAACGCATCGGTTATGGTAATCGAAAGCGCCGAGCGGTTCGGGCTCTCGCAGCTGCACCAGTTGCGAGGAAGGGTCGGGAGAGGAAGCGAGCAGTCGTATTGCATACTCCTCTCGTCGTGCAAATTAAGCGCCGATACCAGGCGGAGGCTCGAAATAATGACCCAAACGTCCGACGGATTCGAGATAGCCGAAGCCGACCTCCGGATGCGTGGACACGGCGAGCTCGAAGGCACGCGACAAAGCGGCCCGGGATTCGACCTCCGGATTGCCGACCTTGCAACCGACGGGCAAATCTTAGCCTACGCCCGCAACACCGCAGCCGAAATACTCGACGCCGACCCAACCCTCGAGGCCGCCGAAAACGCCATCTTGCGGGAAAGGCTGAAAGACCTCTTTGCCGGGAAAATTGATTGGGGAACGGTGAGTTAAGCCATATCCGCCGCCAAGACTGATTAATCTACCGGATAAATCTATATTTTTGTCCAAACAACCATATTGCTTATAGCAGATTAACTAACGGATACCCAAAATGACAAGCGCCGATCCCGAAATACAGGCCTTCAACCAACTTTTTTCAGGCTACAAGAGCCGGTTCGCCCGTTTTGCCGACACATACGTGCGAAACCTGCCCGTCGCCCAAGACATTGCCCTCGAAGCATTTATTTACTATTGGGAAAACCGCCGCTCGCTCCCGCCCGATTCAAACATCCCGGCCTGCATTCTTGCCACAATAAAACACAAATGCCTCAACCACCTCGAGCGGGAGCGCCTTGCCAACAATGCCGCCATAAGCCTCCGCCGGCATGCAGCCTGGGAGCTAAGCGCCCGGATCTCAACCCTTAAAGCCTGCGATCCGGAAGAAATTTTCCGCTCCGACATGCAGCTCATTATCCGCCGCACGCTGATGAAACTGCCCGACAAATCGCGCAACATTTTTGTTATGTGCCGGTACCGCAACGCTTCGTATAAAGACGCGGCGGCCCTGCTCGGCGTTGGGGAGAAAACCGTAGAGTATCATATTGCCAAGGTAATGAAGGCGTTGCGGAAGAGCCTCGAAGATTATCTAAGCTGAAAGGACGGGGCGGGGCAGCCGTGGATCCATTCCCGAAATCAACAAATTTAACTGATAACAACCCGATAAATCCGCGTCCAGGGGCCCTTTTCCCCAAGGGTGTTCTCCCATCTAACTGCAAAATAGAGGGTTTGGCCAATGCAGTTTGAGTAAGATGTAAAGCGGAAGGTTGACATTACCGAGAAGTCCGACCGGGTTAGCCTGTACCATTCGCCGTCGCGTACCGGGCTGTCAGACACTATGCTGCATATCTCGCAGCCGCGAATCGAGCGATTGGGGCGGCCTTGCCCGCCAATGCGGCGGATTATTAATTCAACAACGCCTGTGGATGGATGTTTTATCTCCACTTCGGGTATTTCTCTGGGAGGGAGGGCTTTAGCGCGGGTTTTCTTTAGGATCGGGAATCCCATCGCTACCCTGTCGGCATCGGTTGCGTTGAGGTTATTTCGTACAAATCCCATATAAAATTGCCGCAAGGCTTCAACAAACTGGGCTTCGGCTGTGTAAAACTGCTGGGCTACCACGCGGGTTTGGGTTGAGGGATCAATGTAAAGATTGTAGAGGGCCGAATAGGTTTCGTACTTGTGCTTGAACACGTTAACGAACCAGGAATAGGCTGCGTGCTTGCCGTCTGCCGCGGGCGAATTGTTGTCGGGGGCTACGATTCCCAGCCGCTCGAGTACTTCGCTGGTGAGATATCCGATAACGGCGAGGGCTAATATGTAAATATCGGAGTGTTTATAAGGGATCCAATCTTTATGATTATTTCCTGACATATTTTTTTATTCTGTTAATATTTAAATTCCGGCTATAAAAGTAGGTCTTTTTTATCAAATACAAAAAAACATATTATGCGACGTTTCGGAATTTCTTAAAGACTACCTGAAATCTATTCAGGACGATATGGAATTATTTTAAGACTACCCGAATTTATTTCAGGACGCCCCGAAAATGTTTCCAGACGCCCCGAAACGATTTCGGGACGCCCCGAAAATGTTTCCAGACGCCCCGTAACAATTTCGGGACGCCCCGAAAATATTTCCAGACGCCCCGAAATGATTTCGGGACGCCCCGAAAATGTTTCCAGACGCCCCGGAACGATTTCGGGACGCCCCGAAAATGCTTCCAGACGCCCCGTAACGATTCCGGGGCGCCCCGAATCTGTTTCGGGGCGTTAGCCGGTGAATTTGTTAAATGGGGGAAAAGCTGCGTGCAAGCCGGTTAGCCTGTTTTTGGCTTACCGGCCCGTTTCGGGGGCTGTTTCTGCAAAAATTGGGGGTTGGGGGTTATTTTTCGCGGATATATATGCGGATTGGGGTTCCGCAGAGGTCCCAGTGTTCGCGGATCTGGTTTTCGAGGAAGCGTTTATAGGGTTCTTTTATCCATTGGGGGAGGTTGCAAAAGAATACGAAGGAGGGGACGGCTCCGGCTGGGAGTTGTGTGATGTATTTGATTTTGATGTATTTGCCTTTCCATGCGGGGGGCGGGGTGCGCTCGATGATGGGGAGCATGGTTTCGTTGAGGCGGGCGGTGGGGATGCGGCGGTTGCGGTTGTCGTGTACTTTGGCTGCGGTTTCGAGTACTTTGAAGATGCGTTGCTTGGTGGTGGCGGAGATGAAGAGGATGGGGAAGTCGACAAATGGGGCGAGGCGCTGGCGGATGGTGTTTTCGTAGTAGCGTATGGCGGCGGGGCTTTTGTCGGCTACGAGGTCCCATTTGTTTACGCATACTACGAGGCCTTTGTTGTTTTTCTGTACGAGGGAGAATATGTTAAGGTCTTGTGATTCAATGCCTCGCTGGCCGTCGATCATGAGTATGCACACGTCGGAGCTTTCGATGGCGCGTACGGCGCGTATTACGGAGTAGTACTCGAGGTCTTCGTTTACTTTGCCTTTTTTGCGTATTCCGGCGGTGTCGACGAGGTAAAAGTTGAGGCCGAATTTGTTGTATTCGGTGTATATGGAGTCGCGGGTGGTGCCGGCTATTTCGGTTACGATGTGCCGGTCTTCGCCGATGAAGGAGTTTATGAGGGATGATTTGCCGGCGTTGGGGCGGCCTACTACGGTGATTCGGGGTATGGCTTTGTCGTATTCGTCGGGGGTTTTGTCGGGGAGTATGTTAACTATGTGGTCGAGGAGGTCGCCGGTGCCTGATCCGTTGATGGCTGATATGCAGTAGGGGTCGCCGAGGCCGAGGGCGTAAAATTCGGCTGCGGAGGGGTGGAGTGCGTAGTTGTCGGCTTTGTTGGCTACGATGATTATTGGTTTTTCGGATCGTCGCAGTTTGTTGGCTACGGCGTTGTCGAGGTCGGTTTGCCCGGTTGTTACGTCGACGGTGAAGAGTATTGCGTCGGCTTCTTCCATGGCGATTTGTACTTGCTTGTTTATTTCTCCTTCAAAGATGTCGTCGGATTGGAGTACCCATCCTCCGGTGTCGATTATTGAAAATTCGCGTCCGTTCCATTCTACTTTGCCGTATTGGCGGTCGCGGGTGGTGCCGGCTTCGTGGTCTACTATTGCTTGCCGGGATTGTGTGAGGCGGTTGAAGAGGGTTGATTTGCCTACGTTTGGCCGTCCTACTATGGCTACTATGTTTCCCATTTGTTTTTGTTTGTTTTGTTTGTTGGTTTTAATCGAGGCGGTATCCGAAGTTGCGTAGCATTTCGTCGCGGTTGCGCCAGTCTTTTTCTACTTTGACGTATATTTCGAGGTATACTTTTTTGCCGAGGAATCGTTCGATGTCTTTCCGTGCGGTTGTTCCTACTTTTTTGAGGGCTTGTCCTTTGTTGCCTATTATTATTCCTTTTTGGGTGTCGCGTTCTACGATTATGAGTGTTTTGATGCGGATTAGTTTTTCTTCTTCCTGATAGAGTTCTACGGCTACTTCGGCGGCGTATGGTATTTCTTTTTGGTAATAGAGCAGTATTTTTTCGCGGATTATTTCGGTTACGAAGAATCGTGCGGGCTTGTCGGTGAGGGTGTCTTTGTCGAAGTATGGGGGCGATTGCGGGAGCAGGGTTTCTATTCTTTTTTTGAGGTGGTCGATATTAAATCCGGACAGGGCTGCGATGGGTATTATTTCGGCTGTGGGCAGTTGTTGGCTCCATGTGTTTACGGCGGCTTCGAGCTTGGTTTGGGTGGCGAGGTCTATTTTATTGATCAGGAGCAGTATGGGGATGTTTTTTTCTTGTGCGGCTTGTTGTGTTTTGCGCAGGAACCGGGCGTTTTTGTCGATTGTTTCGATGGTGTCGGTTACGTAGAGCAGTATGTCGGCGTCGTCGAGGGCTGATTCGGAGAAGTTGAGCATTGATTCCTGGAGCTTGTAGTTGGGCTGGAGTACTCCTGGGGTGTCGGAGTATACTGCCTGCATGCTGGGGGTATTTACGATTCCGATTATCCGGTTGCGTGTGGTTTGGGCTTTGTATGTGATGATTGAGATGCGTTCGCCTACGAGGCGGTTCATTAGCGTTGACTTCCCTACGTTTGGGTTGCCTACGATGTTTACGAATCCGGATTTGTGCTGGTTGTCAGTCATAGGCCCATTTGAGGTATACGGCTCCCCAGGTGAATCCGGCTCCGAATGCGGTGAGTATTATGTTGTGTCCTTTTTTGAGTTTGTCTTCGTATTCCCAGAGGCAGATTGGGATTGTTCCGGCGCTGGTGTTTCCTCGTTTTTGTATGTTGACCATTACTTTGTCTTCTACTCCGAGGTGTTTGGCTACGGCGTCGATTATTCGTTTGTTGGCTTGGTGTGGTACGATCCAGTCTACGTCGTCGCGTTGCAGTTTGTGTCGTTCGCATATTGCGATTGATACGTTGGTCATTGACATTACGGCGTGTTTGAATACTGCCCGTCCGTCCTGGTATACGTAGTGCAGTCGCTGGTCGATGGTGTCGTGCGTTGCTCTGAATGCGGATCCTCCTCCTTTCATGTTGAGGTGGTCGAGTCCGTTGCCGTCGCTTTTGAGTATTGCGTCGATTATTCCTACGTTGTCGTATGTGGGTTCGATGAGTACGGCTCCGCATCCGTCGCCGAACAGCGGGCATGTGGTTCGGTCGGTGTAGTCGGTTATTGAGGTCATGGTGTCGCCGGCTACTACGATTAGTTTTTTTACTCTTCCTGATCGTATAAAGTTGGCTGCGGCTTCGAGCGCGTAGAGGAATCCGGTGCATGCGGCTTGCATGTCGAATGTGAGGGCGTTAACGCATCCGGTGTTGTGTGCGATCATGGATGCGGCTGTTGGGAAGAAGTAGTCGGGGGTTGTGGTTGCGCAGATCAGGGCTTCGATGTCTTCGGCGTTGGTTTTGGTTTTGGCGAGCAGTTGTTCTACGGCTTTGGTTCCCATGTATGAGGTGCCGAGTCCTTCGCGCAGTATTCTGCGTTCGCTGATGCCTACTCTGGTGAGGATCCATTCGTCGGTTGTGTCTACCATTTTGGCTATATCGGTGTTGGTGAGTACGTCTTCGGGTACGTATCCTCCGATGCCTGTTATCATTGCATTTATTTTCTGCGTCATAATCAATCTTTTGGGTTATTGCACATAAAAAGGGGTGTGCCGCGATAGCTTTTAAAGCGACACACCCCGTTTTTTACTTATCAACGTCGACGTAATGATTTGCTTTATACGGCTGCGTTCTTTACAATCGCTATTTTGCCTCTGTAATATCCGCATTCGCCGCAAACGGTGTGGTATACGTGCCATGCTCCGCAGTTGGAGCATACGGCAATGGTTGGCATTACTGCCTTGTCGTGCGTCCGACGTTTGGCGGTTCTTGATTTGCCTTGTCTTCTTTTAGGGTGTGCCATCGTAAATATTATTTTATTTGTTATTTGTTATTCATTATCGTTGTTATCGCTGTCTATAAAGCCTTTGAGGGCGTCCCATCTTGGGTCTGCGGCATCGGGGCCGTCGTCGAGCGTTATATCGTCGTCGTCGTCGGGGCTGTCGTCGTCGTCGGAGCTTTTGGCGGCGTGTTTCCGTAGTTTGGTCGACATTACCTTGTTGCATTTCCCTGGGGCGTGAACGTGCTTCATGGGTATTGCCAGGACTATAAATTCATAGAGGAACCAGGCTAAGTTTATGGCTCCTTCGTCGGCGGGTATTACTACTATTTCGTCGCTTTCCTCGGCGTATTCTTTTCCGAACTTAACGAAGAGGCGGTTTTTGGTTTCGACGGGTACTTCCATATCGTCAAGGCAGCGGTCGCAAGGAACGTATACGGCTCCTTCGATCCGGAAGTTCATTTCGGTTATTGCTTTTGAGTGTTTGAGCGCCAGGTATGCTGTTACCTTTCCCTTCTGAACTTCGGCTCCGTCGATGTCTGTAAAGAATTTATTCCCCAATGCGTACTCATATTCATGAACGCCGTATGAAATATTCTTCAGGTCTAACTTATATGTATCAAATTTTCCCAATGCTTTTTTTTCGTATAAAAACGCCGCAAAGGTAGGAAAAAAGCTTCGACATGCGCAATAGGGCGATTTATGGCCGGTATAATATCTCTGCCGTAATTTTTTTGCTTGCAAAAAAACAGGACTAAAACTTGGGGAATCCCCTTGTTTTAGTCCCTTCTTAGTAATAACTAACCGATTAAAATCTGTGATCTGCCTGGGGCTCGAACCCAGGACCCCATCCTTAAAAGGGATGTGCTCTACCTGCTGAGCTAGCAGATCGGCCTTTGAGCTTGCGCCCTTTTGGCTTAGCGGGTGCAAAGATATAACAACTTTTCATTCGGGCAATACTTCCTTTATTTTTTCGACAGGCTTTTCCGCCTCTTCCGCGTCTTCCATTAATACGAAGCGGCGATAGTAGGATAGCGTAAGGGTTGTGAGCGGCAGGGCGATGATAAGGCCTGCAAAGCCGAGGAGCGAACCCCAGATAGAGAGCGATAGGAGGATTATGGCCGGGTTCATCCGCATTGCGCGGCCCATGATCTTGGGTACGAGGAATAAGTCCTGTATACATTGCACGATTACGAGCACAAGTATAGGTGGCCCGATTACGAGCCAGAAGTTGCGCCCCGTTTCGGCGGCCTGGATCATGGCGAGCAGCGCCAGGGGAGCCATTCCTATGGCCTGGAGGTAGGGAATAAGGTTGAGCATGCCGATGAAAAGCCCTAGGGTTACGCCGAGCGGGAATCCGATGATGCGGAATCCTGCGGCTACAAGGATGCCTACGCAAAGGGCTACCAGCGACTGGCCGCGGAAGTAGCGGTTCATGCTGATTTCCACGTCGGTTGCCAGGCCGTTCAGGAATGGGCGGTATCTGTCGGGGAACAGCTTTATCCATCCGCCGGCTATCTTTTCGTAGTCGAGGAGGATAAATACAAAGTAGAGGAATACGATGAAGAGCATCGTTATGCTTATCACAAGCGAAAATGTTCCGCTGAGCACGCTCCAGATGCGGGGGGCAAGCTCGCGTACGGCGTTGTGGAGGTTCTCGCGGCCAAGGAGCTCCATTATCTTGCCTTCCTGTATGCTTTCGCGGATATATTCCTGCCATTCTTTGGGGATGAAGGGGATATTGTCGCTGTCGGAGGCATAGGAGCTGATCAGTTCCATCGTTTTATCGGCTTCTCTTATTACCGAGGGGATCACTATCCACGAGGCCAAGCCTACTACGATGGTTACGAACAGCAGCACGGCTACGATTGAGAGCGCTCGGCTGCGCAGCTTCAGCCTGTATTGGAAGAAGCGTACAAGGGGTTGCATAAGATAGGCTAACAGCCATGCTACGAGGAAGGGTAAAAGGGCGTTGCGCAGCAGGGCGATCATGTAAACAAGCAGGGCGACGATTGCGATGCTGAATATAATCCGCGCAACGCGGTCGAATGTAAAAGGTTTGTTGAAAAGGATCGACATATTGGATGTTTGTTATCTTTGTTTCAAAGATAAATATTTATAAGAATGAACAGAATCGGGTTAACCTTTTTTTCCTTACTCCTACTCGCCCTCTGCTCTGCGCTTAGCGCCCAGGCGCCCGCCGCGGCGAGGCGGTTTGCCGGCAGCAAAGTAATGCGGGGCGCATCGTTTTCAATATTAATTAAAGATGTTAACAGCGGAGATACAATATGCTCCGTAGACCCTAACCGCGCCCTTGCGCCCGCCTCGGTGATGAAGCTCGTAACAACGGCTGCCGCTCTCGAAATCCTTGGCGACAATTATCGCTATCAAACCGTTATTGAATACGGCGGACGCATCAAAGGGGGCGTCGTCGACGGACGGCTGTATATCCGCGGCGGCGGCGACCCTACCCTCGGCTCCTCGCACTTCGCTCGCGAGCCCAACGCTTATGCTCACGATCGCAACGCCTTCTTCCCACAATGGCTCGATGCCGTGCGCCGCCATGGAATCACCGCCGTAGCGGGAGATGTCGTTGCCGACGAAAGCATTTTCGACACCGAAGGCGTTTCGATGAAATGGCTCCGCGAAGACCTGGGGAGCTATTACGGAGCCGGATCGTACGGCATCTCCGTGTTCGACAACATATATCGCCTTTACGTCGACGCCGGTCCTGCGGGAAGCCGGCCGGAGGTTATCGGGAGCGAGCCGCCCATGCAGCTAAGGTTTCACAACTACCTTACGTCGGCCCCGGTTGCGTCTGACAGTACATTTATCGTAGGCTCTCCCTTCTCGCCCGACCGTTACCTGTACGGCCTCGTTCCCGCCAATAGCAAGATGTACCTGCTAAGAGGCGACATCCCCGACCCTCCGCTATTCCTGGCCCAATACGTCTACGCAGGCCTGCAATCGGCAGGCGTCCGTATTGAAGGCGAGCCAACCAGCATCCGCATACTTTCGGAAAACAACCGACTTACGGCCGAGAATCGAACTCCCATAATCGCAACAACCTCGCCGTCGCTTCGCGAGATAGTACGCATCACCAACGAGCGGAGCCACAATCTTTACGCCGACGCCCTCCTCAAAACCATAGGCGCAGCCGCTCCCGTTCGTCGAGGCGAAACCCTATCGACATTCGGACGCGGCATACGGGCCGTTCGCGAGCATTGGATGCGTAAGGGGCTTAACGCCTCCGGCCTTGTTATGCACGACGGCAGCGGCCTGGCGCCAACTTCAAGGGTAACGGCTTCTTTTATCGTTGAACTGCTAATCTACATGGCCGCCCGCTCGCCCCAATCCGAAGCCTTCATATCCTCCCTACCCCAAGCCGGACTTGAAGGATCGGTAAGGAACTTCCTTAAAGATACCCCGCTGCAAGGCCGAACCGTACTGAAAAGCGGCGGGATGAGCTCCGTCAGGTCGTACGCCGGATATATCGACGGCAACGGCAAGCGGCTTGCGGCGGTTGTAATTGTTAACGGTTATAACGGCAGTAGCCTGGAAGCGACAAGGGAGATCGAGAAGCTTCTGGTTGCCTTGAATTGATAATATTGAAATAATAGAAAAAAGATAATGAAAACAATAGTTCATACCGATCGCCGGGAGATAGACGAGTTTATAGCCTCGTGCGATATCTGCTATGTGGGCATGGCCGATACCGACGGAACGCCTTATGTGCTGCCTATGAATTTCGGATACGAAAACGGCGTGGTTTATCTTCACTCAGGCGCCGAAGGGCGGAAAATGGAGATATTGGAGCGTAATCCGAGGGTGTGTATCACGTTTTGCGCCGGAGGGAAGCTGGTGTGGCAGCATCCCGACGTGGCTTGCAGTTACAGTATCAGCTCGCGCAGCGTGGTGGCCTGGGGAACGGTTGCCTTTGAGGACGACTTTGACAGGAAGGTAGATATCCTTCGCATTTTTATGAAGCATCACTCCGGGCGCGAGTTCAAGTTCAACGCGCCGGCGGTGATGAATGTAAAGGTGTGGAAGGTGGCGGTTGATTCGGTTAGTATGAAGGTAAAGGAGTTCGGCGTTTCGAGCAAGGGGCAACGGCCAACCGATAACGGCAAATGAAAAAGGCGACCCCGTTACGGATCGCCTTAGTACACGTGATAATTTCATTTGTTTACTTGTTTCTCAATTTTTGGCCCCTCCTTTCTTTTTGGATGTGGAACATTGAATTAACTTAAATCTAAAAATAACCTTGCAATCTTTTGCCTTCAACCTAAAAAAACATATCACATTAAATCGGAAAAAAGAATTTCGTATTTAACCGCTGCATGCAGCCCTTTTACCTGAACGCTACCCTGAAGCCGGCCTCCGGAATAACGGCGTCGGAAGTATTGGTTGCATTAACGTTGCGCGCGCTTATCCGCAAATCTGTTCCGAGCAGCGTTTGGTAACTTCCGCCGCGAAGGGGATGTATGCCCGACGGAACGTTGTAGCACGGATCTATCTGGTATGCGCCGAGGTTGGGATAATCGCTGTTGGGCGTTACCGCGTCGCGCGTCCATTCTTCAACGTTGCCGAACATGTCGTAAAGCTTCCACGCGTTGGGGGCAAGCAGCTTAACCGGGCTCGGAACCGAGGATGCAAACCATGCCCAGGCGCCGGTTGCGCCGCCGTCCTGATAATAATAGCTTGCGGGAGTGGTCGACCGGGCGGCGTATTCCCATTGAGCCTCGGTAGGCAAATCGCCGCCGGCCCATATAGCGTACGCTTTTGCCCCGTACCAGCTTACGCTGTGTACCGGATTATGTTCTTTGCCTGCAATCGGGATCCATTTAACGGCGGAGGGATCCCAGGCGATGTTATTCGTGTTGCTTTGGAAGATAGGAACGGCGGTTAGGGAGGGATCGTTAAGTATTGATGATATATCGCCCGTAACGGTGTAGGGAAGCTGATAACCTGCGGGCTGAACGTTAAGTATATTAAGGAAGCGAGCATATTGAGCGTTGGTTATCTCCGCCTCGCTAATCCTGAATCCGTTTGAGATGCTCGTTTTATGAAGCGTTGCGTTGCCCTCGGCGGGATTGCCCATCATAAACTCGCCGGCGCGGATGTAAACCACGTTAATACTGTCGGCGCTGTTGGGGAATACGTGCTTGGCCATGGTTCCCGACTGGTCGTGGCCCACATTA
The DNA here is from genome assembly GCA_031280645.1 of Tannerellaceae bacterium. The sequence goes on from JAITGL010000025.1 coordinate 22,975, forward strand.
TCGTTTTGCGACGTCATATCAACCCATTCGGCGATGGTGCCGGTAAATTCTATCGAATTTTCGTCGATCAGGGTCAGGTTATAGGTGTATACCTTGCCGCGGTCGAAGGTAACGGCCGGGATTGCCCATGTAAACTGCCGCCCTTCTCCGCCGATAAGCTGCACCCTGTCGCCGTGCGCAGCGTGCGGAATTATTATGGCCTGGAAAGTGGTGTCAAATCCCTGCGGCCTGTGATGCTTCGGATCCTGGTCCTTGCCTACGCCTAAGAGGTGGATTACCGTTTGATCGTAAGGAGCGATTCGCTGCGAGGTATCTCCGAGGTTGATCTTTGTTTTTGTTGCCATGTCGTGCAAAGAGCCGCTCATGCCGGGATGGATCACGATATTCGAGCTTGCCTTTTTTCCGACGTTAAGTATAACCTTGCTCAGCATGTGTCCGAATCCGAGGTCTACCACGGCGTTTGAGTTTACAAGATGGCGTTTTACATCGTTGCTGTACAGCATGTCGATTTCAGACGGCAGGCTCTGGTCGCTTACATCTACGGGATAAAGATAGTTGTCGATTTCGTTGGGCGCGGTTCCCGAAGGTTTCCACGGATAGTAGGCAATAAAATCGAGGTAGGAAACGCCTTGGGCCGAGGGGTAGTAAATGGCCTGGTCGAGCGAGTGGGGCGTAAAATCGGCAGTATGAGCGGCTCCCGCTTGCAGCGTTCCGATGTAACGCTTGTTGGGGGCAAGGTTGGAGGCGATGTCGGGGTTGGCATGGTCGAGCATGTAAATGCCGATTAAGTCGCCCGTAATCCATTCGTTGCCGTCGAACGAGGTGCGTGTTTGCGGTCGGTTGAGGTTATGCGACGCAAACCTTATCGGATGCTGCTCCGGCTCGGCGCCCGGATCGTTGCACAGCGTTCGGTCGTCGTTGATGCAGCCCTGCATGGCTATGAGCAAGAGGCAGGGGATCGTCAGATAGTAAAAAAACTTTTCCATAAGTAACCTATTCGTTTGATAGATTAATAATTGATGATTACATTATTTTCGTCCCGCAAGCGATCGGGGATTGTTTCGCTTTATGTCGCTTCCGACACGACAAATGTATGCCCCAAGGCGTTAACGTTATTTCATATATTCTCGCAAAATATTCATGATTACATTCATAGTGAAAGTATTTGTTCATTTACGGTTCAAGTCTTTTAACAAGTAAAGCGGCCTTAAGGTTTTCCGGCGAAGCCGTCTTCCTGATCAAGCGGCCTTAAGGTTTCCCCGGAGAAGCCATTTAATACATTAGAAAGCCTGATTTTTTTTCCGGGAAGGTTTTTAAGCCCTTAAAATCGAACAATCCGTTTCCGTTTTTACATTCTAACACCTTAAAACGGAACAATTCGTTTTCGATTTTACAATCTGACTTGTTAAACTTGAACAATCCGTTTCGCCTCTTAATTTCTAATCTATTAAAATTGAACAATCCGTTTCCATTTCTACATTCTAACGCCTTAAAATCGAACAATCCATTTTGGATTTTACATTCTAACGCATTAAAAACCGCGAATTCATTTTCGAGGGGGCGTTTAACATGTTAGATGGGGTGAATTGATTTTTGAGGGGGCGTTTAACATGTTAGATGGGGCGAATTGATTTCAGAGGGGGCGTTTAACATGTTAGATGGGGCGAATTGATTTTAGAGAGGGCGTTTAACATGTTAAACGGGGAGATCCGATTGCAGAGAGGGCGTTTAACATGTTAAACGCCCTGATTTGATTTCAGAAAGGACAGTAAATAAAAACACGGGTGCGGCTTATCTGTATCGCGCCGTGATCTCCCAGGTTTCATCGGCTATGCCGTTATTGACAACGTGCATTTTGTCGTACAGGGCTACCGTTGGACAAATATGCTCCGGAACGCCGAATATTATTGTACCTGCCGGATAGAGGCTGCTGTCGGGAACTTGTACTACAAGGTGTTCCTCGCTTTGGGCTATGGGCTGGGCGTTTGGAACGTTGAGAAGGCGGATGCGGGGGAGGGGCTTCTCGGAGGCTATGGCTTTGTAGCCTACGTCGAGGCAGATGCAACGCCGGTTGACCACGGATATTACGCGGCTCATTACGAAGGCGGCGTATGTGAAGGGGAGTTCGGGCATCAGCGAGGCGTAGCCGGCGTCCCACAGTACGAAGGTGCCGGGGCTGCACTCTACGCCTTCGTTCTGCAAATGGGCCGTAAAGGTTACGGTTCCGCCGGCTATCGGCACGAGGGCGGGATCGCGGGGCGGAATCGAGCCGAGGGCCCGGTTGAGCTCCGCGAACGATACGGCGGCGGCGGCGGCGCGGTCGGCCATGCTGGGGCTGTGGATGTGGCCGTCGTAGCCGTGAAGGGCAACGAGGGTTATGCCGTCGAGCGAGTCGATAAGGGCGGCCAAGGCGGGGGCTTGCCCGGGTAACAGTCCGGTGCGGTTCATCCCGATGTTAACGTCGATGGCAACGCGGGCGGTAAGGCGTTCGGAGGCGAAGGCTTGGGCTATTTGGCGAACTGAAGCTTCGTTGTCGACAAGGCATGAGAAGCGGGCGAGGGGGTATTGCCGCGCCAGGCTTAGCAGGCGGCTTACCTTGGGCCCTACGGGCTGGTAGGCCAGCATTATGTCGGGGGCTCCTGCCTTGGCGAGCATCTCGGCTTCGGCTATGGTGGCGCATTTAAACTTGAGGATGCCGCGGCTCATCATCATTTGGGCTATCTGCGGAGTTTTGTGCGTCTTTACGTGAGGGCGGAGGCGGGCTACGTTGCCGGCAAGTTCGACGAGCCGGTCGATATTGCGGGCAACGGCCTCGCGGTCCACAATCAGAGCCGGGCTGTCGATTTCATTGGCGTTGTAAACTACCGGCTCCATCGGTTATTCCAATTCAAAGATGGCTTCTATCTCGACGGGGATATTGCCGGGCAGCGAGGCGAATCCTACCGCGCTCCGGGTTCCTACGCCGTTGTCGTCGCCCCATATCTTGGCGAAGAGTTCGCTGCATCCGTTAATTACGTAAGGGTGCTGCTCAAAGTCGGGGGTGCAGTTAACCATGCCGAGCACCTTAACAACTCGCTTCACGGCGTTGAGGCTGCCGAGGCTGCTCTTTACGGTGGCCAGCATTGTGAGGCCCACTTGCTGCGCGGCTTCCTTGCCGGCGTCCATATTCATGTCGCGGCCTACGCGGCCTTTTATCAACGATCCGTCGGGGAGTACGGGGCCGTGGCCGGAGAGGTAAAGGAACTTGCCGCCAACGATCATGCACGGCTTGTATACTCCCAGCGGCTGCGGGGCGGGGGGAAGGGCGAGGCCCAGGTTGTTCAGTTTTTCGTCTGCGTTATTATTCATATTATATATGTATTAAAGTGATTAAATAATCAGGTTGAGAATCATCACGCCGGCAAGGCCGGTTAGCGATACTATGGTTTCCATTACCGACCATGAGCGGAAGGTATCTTTTAGCGAAAGCCCGAAGTATTCCTTAAAGAGCCAGAATCCCGAATCGTTTACGTGCGAAAAAAACAGGCTCCCCGCTCCAAGCGACAGTACCATAAGCGACGGATTAACTCCTGCCTGCTGCACCAGGGGCAATATAACCCCGGCCGCCGTAAGGGCCGCCACCGTGGCCGAGCCTACGCATACCCTTATCAGGGCTGCAATCATCCATCCCAATGCTAAGGGGTGAACGGGTATGCGCTGCATCATTGCGGCCAAGTCGGAGCTTACTCCGCTGTCTTCCATCACCTGCTTGAAAACTCCGGAGCCGGCAATTATCAGCAGTATCATGGCTATATCCTTTACGGCTTCAACATATATGGCCATCACATCCTTTATGCTCCGCCCCTGGGCTATTCCCAGGGTATAGGTGGCCGTAAGGAGGGCTATCATCATCACTACCGGAGGGGCTCCGAGGAGCTTTACCGCCGCCATAGCTCCTTCGCTCATGCCCGGAGCGCAGAGGGGGATAACCGTGGCGGCTATCAGCAGGAACACGGGCAGGGTGGCGCTTATCAGGCTGTTGGCTCTCCCCGGCGTTTGAAATGCAGAGCTCTCGGCGGGCGACTCGAACAGTGTAACCGGCCCGCTCTTTATGTTGCGGAGCGTTCCGGAAAATACGGGGCCGGCAAGCACAATGGCCGGAACCGAAATTATTAATCCCCAGATAAGCGTCATGCCCATGTCGGCCTGAAAGAGCGACACCAAGGCTACCGGCGAGGGATGGGGCGGCAAAAAGCCATGCGTTACCGAAAGGGCCGACAGCATGGGCAAGCCGATAAATACCGCCGGAAGCCGGTAGCGGTTAACAACGGTGAAAATCAAAGGCACCAAAAGCACGAAGCCAATGCCGTAAAACAATGGGATTCCTACGATAAATCCCGTAATCATCAAGCCCCAGCGGATTTTTCCAACGCCAAATACCGACGTCATCGCCGCGGCAATTTCGCCCGCCGCGCCGCTGGCCGCTACAAGCTTGCCAAGCATTGCGCCGAGTACTATTATTAATGTAAGATTGCCGAGCAGGCTTCCGATGCCGGCTTCGATGGTTGCAGGCAGGCGGCCGGGCGATATGCCCAGGGCCAGCCCGGCGCAGGAGGATACGAGGATGAAGGCTAAAAAGGCGTCGACCTTTAGCCGGGCTATGAGGACGATTAATATCGCCAAGCTGATAATTACGATGAGGAATGACATGTGTGATTTTCCGTTATGACTATGTAATAATGCAAATATAGGCTTAAAATATAGATAAAAAAACAGTATCAGCCATACTCATGGCTTGGCGAACGCCCCATCCGGCAGGGGTACTCTAAGGTTGCGTTAGCAAAATGCGTTTGATATCGGAGGAATCACAAGGCGGGAATCACAGTTCATAATAAATGTTATGGATATAATTTTTTTCAATACATTTGTAGCCGTAAAAGTAAGACATGTTTTATAACAGCAAACAATCATGGTGGTTAGTCAGCAAAAAGAAGACGTCGATTTATCGGCAAGCCTGACGGAAGTCTGGAGGGTTCTGACCGATAGCGAGCGGGATATATTGAGGAAAAGCTCGAAAATCCAGTATTACAAGCGCAACGGGTTGATATATAGAACGGGCGACGAACCTCTTTATATGATGTGCCTCCTCCGCGGAAAGGTTAAAATCTTTAAGGAAGGAGTAGGCGGCAGGAATCAGATTATCCGTATGATAAAGCCCATACAATACTTTGGGTACAGGGCCTACTTCGCCCAGGAGCTTTATCTTACCAACGCATCGGCCTTTGAGGCCTCAACCGTGTGCCTCATTCCGCTAAAGATGGTAAACGGGTTTGTGGTTAATAACCCCAAAGTGGCCATGTTCTTTATCAAACAACTGTCGGTTGACCTGGGAATAGCCGACGAGCGAACCGTTAACCTCACCCAGAAGCACATCAGGGGCCGGCTGGCCGAAGCCCTCCTCTTCCTGAAAGACAGCTACGGGCTGGAGACCGACGGCTCCACCTTAGGCATCTACCTGTCGCGCGAGGAGCTTGCCAACCTTTCCAACATGACAACCTCAAACGCCATCCGCACCCTCTCCACCTTCGTAAGCGAAGAAATAATCGCCTTAGACGGCCGCAAAATAAAGCTAATAGACATCGAACGCCTCCAAAAGGTAAGCCGGCAAGGATAATCCTCAAACTCCGGCCGGCCGGGGAGCCTCTCCCTTCGCTACGATTACGGATTGCCGAGCCGCAACTTCCAATCCCCGGCGGCTATTTTCCGCGTCGCGCGGCGCAATAATAAGGAAGGGGATGCCCGTACGGCGCCTTCCTTCAAACAATAAAGCCCGATACGCGCACGTTATTAGAAGCACAATTCAAATTATTATGATAGAATACCTAAAGGGCGAGATTGTTGAGCTTGCCCCCGCGCGAATGGTTATCGAGTGCGCCGGGGTGGGTTACGAGCTGCATATATCGCTGCACACTTACGGCGTATACAGGGGGAAAACGAGCGGCAAGGTGCTGGTGGAGGAGATTATCCGTGAAGATGCGCATTTATTATATGGATTTGCTTCGGCCAACGAGCGGGAGTTATTCCTGATGCTTACCACCGTTTCGGGCGTTGGGGCCAATACGGCGCGTATGATCCTTTCGTCGTATCCGCCCGCCGAGCTGGTTCAGATTATCGGCTCTTCTAACGAGAGAGCCCTTACCGCCGTAAAGGGGATCGGACTGAAAACGGCGCAGCGCATACTTGTTGATTTAAAGAACAAGGTGAAGCCTGTCGAAGCCGCCGCCGCAACAAGCAACGCCGGAAGCGAAAGGGTTGCTGAAGAAGCTGCGTCGGCCCTTGTAATGCTGGGCTTCCAGAAGGCCGCTTCGCAGAAAGCCGTTGCGGCTATACTGAAAGGCTCGCCCGAACTGCCGGTTGAGGGAGTAATAAAAACAGCTTTGAAAATGCTTTGAATGAAAAAGGGGCGTAGATATACTCTACCGGCTGCATTGGCCATGCTGATGGTTTTTGCCTTTGCGCTCGGAGCCGGCTATGCCCCGCTAATCGACGAAGAGGCGCCGTGGATATATCCCGCAGAGGATACAATCCCTAAGTTGCATACAGAAAAAACTTATCCGGAGGAGTATCTCGATCTCGTAAAATCGCAACCGCCCGACTTGAAGACGCCGGAGAATGTGAAAACAACGGTTGAGTACGACATAAAGTCGGGTAATTATATCTTCCGCACCCGCATAGGCGACCTCGACATAGGAACTCCCCTTATGCTTACGCCCGACGAATACCGCAACTATGATATGCAACAATCGCTTCGATCTTATTTCCGGAAGAAGAACCAAGAGGAATTCGAGGCCGAGACGGGCAAGGAGTTCAATATTGCCGACATGCAGTTTGACTACGGAAGCTTTGCCGAGCGTATATTCGGCAAGGGCGGCGTAAGGCTGCGCCCACAGGGATCGGCCGATTTGAAAATGGGACTGAAGAGAAACAGCACCGAGAATCCGTCGCTGCCCGAAAGAGCCCGCAGCCGCACCTTCTTCCAGTTCGACCAGGACTTGCAGTTTAACGTACAGGCCAGCGTGGGAACGAAATTGCGGTACAACATGAACTATAACACCGAAACCTCGTTCGATTTCGATACCCGCCAGTTACGGCTGGCTTACGGCGGCGAGGAAGACGAGATAATCAAGTCGCTCGAAGCCGGCAATGTGAGCATGAAGACCAACAACTCGCTTATCCGCGGAGGCTCGTCGCTATTTGGAGTTAAGGCCGACCTCCAGTTCGGTAAGTTGAGGCTGTACGCCCTGCTGGCGCAGCAGGAATCGCAGTCGCAGAGCGTGAAATCGAAAGGCGGGGCGCAAACGAAGTCGTTTGAGGTTAGCATTGACCAATACGACGAGAACAGGCACTTTTTCCTCTCCCATTATTTTCGCGACAACTACGACTACGCGCTCGAAAAACTTCCCTTTATCCGTTCGGCCGTTACGATAAACCGAGTGGAGGTATGGATAACCAATAAGAGAAGCAATTTTAACCAGGCCCGCAACATTGTAGCCTTTACCGATATGGGCGAGCGCCGGGTGATAAGCAACAGCTCCGAGATAAGGCCTTCGGGATCGGTCGACATTCCTTATAATAATGCTAACAACCTTTACAGCCGTCTCCTCGACGAGTTTGCAGATGCAAGGGAAAGCAGCAGGGTTAACCAGGCGCTTGGAGGAACAATGCAGGTTGGAAGGGATTACGAAAAGATAGAGAACGCCCGCCTTTTGCCCGAAACCGATTACACCGTTAATCGTCAGCTCGGCTACATCTCGCTCAACACAATCTTGCAGCCCGACGAGGTTTTGGCAGTAGCCTACGACTTTCAATACAACGGCGAGGCATATAAGGTAGGCGAGTTTGCGGCCGACAACGCCGATGCGGCCTCGTCGGCTTTGTTTGTAAAGCTGTTGAAAGGCACGGCCATGTCGCCCGGTATGACTTTTTGGGATTTGATGATGAAAAACGTGTACGAGCTCCCCGAAGCTTACGGGCTGGAGAAAGACCGCTTCCGCCTCGACATCCTCTATCAGAACGACACCACCGGCGCCTACCTTAATTATATATCCGAGGGGGAAATAAAAGACCAGATACTGCTTAAAGTTATGAACCTCGACCGCCTCGACCGCCGCAACGAGCCGTATCCCGACGGCTTTTACGATTTTGTGGAAGGCATAACCGTACAACCTCAAATGGGCCGGATCGTATTCCCCGTTGTTGAGCCGTTCGGTTCACACCTCCGGAAAATGATAGGCCCCGCCGCGGCGGATAAATACGTGTTCCAGGAATTATACGACTCGACCCTTAATATAGCCGCCCAGATAGCCGAGAAGAATAAATTCATTTTGCGAGGCGAATTTAAAGCCTCCTCGTCGAGCTCGGAGATCAGGATCGGGTCGGGCAATGTTGCGCGAGGCTCGGTAAGGGTAACGGCAGGCGGCCAGTTGCTGGCCGAGAATGTCGACTATATAGTGGATTATTCGTCGAACGTTGTGACAATCATCAACGAAGGAGTGCTGGCGTCGGGAGCCCCCATCAATGTCGAGCTTGAAAGCCGGAGCCTTTATAACAGGCAGCGAAAAACGATGGTAGGGCTCGACTTAGCCTACCAGTTCAGCAAGGATTTCAGCGTTGGAGGCACGATAATGCACCTGTCGGAGATGCCGGTAACGGTAAAAACATCCTTTGGCGTAGAATCGGTACGGAACACTCTATGGGGGCTTAATACATCTTTCAAAACAGAGAGCCAGTGGCTCACCAATATGCTCGACAAGATACCCCTGCTATCGCTGACGGCTCCCAGCCAAATATCGTTCAACGCCGAGTTTGCCCATCTCATCGCAGGGCATTACGAAAACAAGTACACCGGCAAATACTCCTACCTCGACGACTTTGAAACCACCCAAAGCGGCTTCGACCTCCGCGACCCCTATCCCTGGAACCTCTCCGCCGTACCCTTTGAAGACGGCTCTGCTCCGAGATTCCCCGAAGCCGCGATGACAAACAGCATAGAGTACGGCAAAAATCGAGCCCTACTTGCCTGGTACCACATCGACGGACTCTTTACCCGGCCCAATTCCACTCAAGCTCCCGCCCACATAAAGCGCGACAAAAACCAGCTCTCGAATCACTACATCAGAGCTGTCCGCGTTGACGAGCTATTCCCCAACCGCAACCTTACAATGAACGAAGCCAATACCCTCCAAACCCTTAACGTTACCTTCTACCCCAACTCCCGCGGCCCCTATAACTTAGACGCCGACGGCATAACTCCCGACGGCGCGCTTACCGATCCGGAGAAACGCTGGGGCGGCATGATGCGGAAAATAGACCAGAGCGACTTCGAAAAGGCCAACATTGAGTACATAGAGTTCTGGATGCTTAATCCCTTTATTTATAAACCCGGCTCAAGCGGTGGCGACCTCTATTTCAACCTCGGCGAAGTATCGGAAGATATCCTGAAAGACGAAAAGAAATTCTTTGAGAACGGACTGCCGATCGACGGAGATACCGCCAAGGTCGACTATACCGTATGGGGCAAAGTACCGCGCCAACAAAGCACCGTCTACGCCTTCGACAACGCCGCCGGAGCGCGACGCATCCAAGACGTAGGTTTCAACGGCCTATCCTCGTTGGAAGAAGCCGAGTATCCGGCCTATCGCGACTACCTGGTAAAGCTCCAGTCAAAGCTCTCGCCCGACGCCCTCCAACCCTTTCTCGACGACCCCGCAGGCGATAACTTCCGCCACTACCGCGGAGCCGATCTCGACCGCGACGAAGTAAATATCCTCGAACGATACAAGTACTACAACGGAACCGAAGGCAATAGCGCCGCCTCCGAAGGCCAAACCTACAACATGGCCGCCCGCATAAGTCCCGACGTTGAAGACCTCAACCAAGACAATACCATGAACGAAAACGAGCGATACTTCCAATACCGCATCTCGCTACGCCCCGAAGACATGCAGGTTGGGCATAACTATATAGTAGGATCGCACGAAACAACCGTGAAGCTCGAAAACGGAACCCCGGAAAGCGTAACCTGGTACCAGTTTAAAATCCCCGTAAGGCAATACTCAAAGGCCGTGGGGAACATCCGCGACTTTAAAACCATACGCTTCATGCGCATGTACCTAACCGGATTCAGAGATACCACCTTCCTGCGCTTCGGCTCCTTTGAACTTGTAAAAAGCGAATGGCGCACCTATACGCAAGATTTGTCGAACCCCTCGGCCGCTCCCTCGCCGGGCGCGTCGCTCGACGTATCGTCGGTTAATATTGAGGAGAACAACAGCCGGAAACCGGTTAATTACGTGCTTCCGCCGGGAGTGACGCGAATGGTTGACCCGGGGCAGCCGCAGCTTGTGCAGCAAAACGAACAGGCCTTGTCGCTCAAGGTTACAAACCTCGGATCGCAGGACGCGCGGGCGGTTTACAAGAGCGCTTATTACGATATGAGGCAATATAAAAGAATGCAATTGTTTACCCATGCCGAATCGTTCATAGGCGATAATGTAACTCGCCCGGCCGATAACGAGCTTTCGGTATTCATCCGTCTCGGATCAGACTATAAGAACAATTACTACGAATACGAGGTTCCGCTCCGCCTCACTCCGCATAAGGATACATACAACACCTACGTTGGCGCCGACCAGGAAGCGGTATGGCCCATCGACAACATGCTCGACTTCCGCCTCGAAGCGCTCACCAACCTTAAAACCAAACGCAACCGCGACAAACGGATGGGCGTCGGCGGAGTAGCCTACCATATCCCCTACTCCGACTTCGACCCCGACCATGCGCGCAATAAGATAAGCGTTGTGGGCAATCCCACCCTGTCCGAAGTGAAAATCATCATGGTGGGCGTTCGTAACAATGCGCGCGACGCCCGAAGCGCCGAAGTGTGGATAAACGAACTCAGGCTAACCGAATTTCACGAAGAAGGCGGATGGGCCGCCAACGGCAATATGAGCATCGCCCTCTCCGACCTCGGAACCGTTAACCTTACCGGACGCGTAGAAACCGCAGGCTTCGGCGGACTGGAACAGTCGGTAAACGACCGCCGCCTCGACGACTACACACAGTACAGCGTTGCCGCCAACTTTGAACTCGGCAAATTCTTCCCCGAAAAAGCTAAAGTGAGCATACCGCTATACTACGCCTACTCCAAAGAAATAGTAGACCCCAAATATAACCCCCTCGACCAGGACATATCCCTCGAAGACGCCCTGGCCGACATGCAAACGCAAGCCGAACGCGACTCCATACTCGCCTTTGCACGCGAAAAAGTAATCGTGAAAAGCATCTCGGTAAACAACGTGAAAGTAGATATCCGAAGCAAAAACCCAATGCCATACGACCCCGCAAACTTCAGCCTCGGATACGCCTTCAGCGAAAACAACCGCTTCCGGCCCGACGTTGAATACGAAACAACCAAAGACTACCGAGGCAACTTTACCTATAACTACAACCCCTACGCCACACCATTCCGCCCCTTCGCCAAGCTATCAAAAAGCAACGGCGCAACACAATACATAAAACAGCTAAGCATTAACTACCTGCCGGCAAGCATAGGATTCCAAACCTCCATGATGCGCAACTATTACGAAATACAAATGCGCAACCTCAACAATATCGGACAAAGCCCGCAAGAAAAACGAAACCTCCTATCCTTCAGCCAAAACTTCCTATGGGACCGCGCCTTCAACCTCGCCTGGAACTTTACCAACAACCTCCGAGCCAACTTCCGCTCAGGCACCAACGCACGAATAGAAGAACCACACGTACAGGTAAACAAAAAACTCAACCCCGACCAATACCAACTCTGGCGCGACTCCGTGCAGCAAAGCATAACCGAACTCGGACGGCCGCTACGCTACGACCAGGAATTCAGCGCAAGCTACACCATGCCCTTCATCCAAATACCCGCCCTCAACTGGATAAACGCACAACTGTCATACACCTCAACCTACAATTGGGACAAAGGAGCAATCATGGAAGGAGGAATCGAAATAGGCAATACCATCAAAAACCAAAGCATGATCAACATACAGCCAAGCATAAACTTTACCGGACTATACAACAAATCCAAATACCTGAGCGGAATACACCAAAAATACGCCAACGCCAACCGCGCCGCAATTATCAAAAAACCCAACGATACAAAACTCGAACGCACCATAACCCTAAGCCCCGACAGCGCAACCATACTCGAACACGGCATGCTAACCAAAGACATCCTCGTAAACGCCAAAACCACAGCCGGCAAAACCTACCGCATACGATTCAAACCCGTTGACTACGCACGAATCAGAATCGAAAACCGCGACACCGCAACACTCAACCTCACCCTGTCGTTCGCACCCCCCAAAGGCGACAACATACTCAAAAAAGCCGCCGAGCAAGCCATATTCTTCACCATGATGCTCAAAACCGCAAGCATCGCCTACCAAACCTCAAGCGGCATGAACATACCCGGATACCGACCCGAAATAGGCGGAATGTTCGGACAAGGACAATCGACAAGCGGACTCGCACCCGGCATCGGATTCGCCTTCGGCAACGTTAGCCGCAACTACATCGCCGAACTCGCCAACAAAGACTGGCTCGTAATGAACACCAACAACATAACCCCAGCAATCATAAACAACACCCGGAACCTAACCCTAAACGCCAGCCTCGAACCGCTCCCAGGCCTCAAAATAAACCTCAACGCCATGCGCAACGAAACCCGACGCAACACCATACAATACATGTACAACGGAATGCCCGAACTCCGCGACGGATCATTCTCAATGCACATATCAGCCATCAGCACAGCCTTTGCCGGCATCGGAACCGCCGCCGACAACTACGCCTCCAAAACCTTCCAAACCTTCCTCGACAACCGCGCCGTAATAGCCCAGCGACTCGAAAACGCCTACTCCACAACCCGCTACCCCAACGCCGGATTCCTGCGCAACACCTCCTTAGCCGGACAACCATACAACTCCGACCTCGCCAACGGACGCATAAACCACAACTCAGCCGACGTACTGATACCCGCCTTCATAGCCGCATACACCGGCCGCAACCCCGGCAAAAACAGCCTCGCAGCCTTCCCGGCCCTATCCTCCCTCGTACCCGCCTGGACCGTAACATACGACGGACTGATGCGAATCCCCATCATCAAACAATACCTCAAAACCCTGGTACTAAACCACCGCTACCAAAGCACATACCAAATCGGCGCCTACTCCTCGCTCCTCAACTGGGTATCAACAGGAGGAGACAACGGATTCGTACAAGACCCGCAAAGCGGCAACCCAACCCCCTCGTCGCCATACAGCATCGCCTCCGTAGCAATCAGCGAATCATTCTCCCCTCTGATAGGAGCCGACGGAACCCTCCCCAACAACCTCAGCTTCCGCCTGGCATACGACAAAATCCGCACCCTCAACCTCAACATATCCTCCTTCCAGCTCGTAGAATCATCATCCGATAAATTTACAGTAGGACTTGGATACACGCTAACCGAATTTAACAAAGTACTAAAAATGAAGCCCGCGCAAGACTTCAGCAACGACCTTACCATACGCCTCGACTACTCCTACGCCATGCAGCAAGCCCTGATACGCAAAATACAAGACGCCTCAACCCAAGCCACCAGCGGCAACGTAGGCAAAACCCTCCAATTTTCGGCCGACTACGGCATGAGCCGCCTCATCACCCTCCGCGCCTACTACAACCTGCAAATCAACACCCCCCTCATCTCCAGCGCATCCTTCCCCACCTCCAACTCCGATTACGGCATCAGCCTCCGCCTCTCGCTCACCCAATAGTATTTAACTTTTCCCCCGGCAACGCCGCTTCCCCAACGCTTCCCGGCACAGCTCCCCGGAACGATAGCTCTGTTCCCGGGAATAAGCTCTTTATGCCCTGGAATAAGCAGCATATTCCCGGGCATACGCAACATATTCCCAAGCATAAGCAATGTATTCCCGGGCATACGTAACATATTCCCAAGCATAAGCAATATATTCCCGGGCATACGTAACATATTCCCAAACATAAGCAATGTATTCCCGAACATACGCAGTATATTCCCAAACATAAGCAACATATTCCCGGGCATACGCAGTATATTCCCGAGCATACGTAGTATATTCCCTGAAATACGCGCCTTATGTCGAGGCACAAACTGCTTATTCCCGGACATAAGCTATCCATGTCCGGGAATAAGCAGTCTATGCCCGGAAATAATCAATCTATTCCCGGGAACAAGCAATAAAGTTCAGTTTTTAACCCCAATCATCTCCGGCTCTGAAAAAATAGCCCCCGCCAGATCGTTAAACCTTAACGGGATAGGGCCTTTAATCAATTCCGGCCGCGAAAAATTACGATGATCGGTTTCATAATAATCAGGACTTTCTTGAGGAACAACAAAGGGTTTTGAGATATTTCCAAGCTCGTCGACATGGCAAACAAAAGGACGGCTGTTCATCCCGTCGAGCCGCCGGCTGCTGAAAACAAACCACCTGCCGCTGCTCGACCACGACATATAACTCTCGCTTTCGTCGCTATTAATTGCAGGCCGGCGATATTCATTGGTCTTTAAATCCATTATATAAATATCGGCCGTTTTATTAGTAACCGGGAAATATCCGAAGTCGGTAACGCAAAAAAGCATAAACCGCCCGTCGGGCGATACGGTAGGAAACGAGATACTGCCCCCAACCTCCTCGGCCGCCAGCAAAACCGACGGCTCGCCGAGCTTCATCTCCCCAACGTCGAACCCGGCTTGCATCAAACTGTAAAGCGCCTCCTCGTTAGGAGTATTCGGCGCATGAGGCCAAGCCGAAACAAAGTACAGCGTTTCGCCGCCGGCCGACCATGCCGGAAGATTCTCCCGCTGCTCCGTAGAAATTTGCGGGAATGTAAAAACATTGCCGGCATCCGTATCATACAAAACTATATCCGATTCGAGATCGAACACCTCCTTCATCTTGCGCTCATGGCCGGTGATATAGTAGTTCTGGCGGATGTTGTTAACCGCAAAGGCAACAAGTCGCCCGTTGGGGCTCCATTGACAGTAAGCCCCGTGCGACAGCACTTCGGGCACGGGAAAGGCTTTTTTACCGAGCTTGCCGTTATTGTAGAAAACGGTTCCGCCGCGGCTGCCCCTTACATGAAAAAGAAAACGGGCGGGATTATTTTTGTGGAACGTATGACAGTTCATACAGTTATGCTCGATACGATAATTGTTAATTATCTCCGTTTCCTCAAACGTTTCCAGATTCCGCTGCTGCATCCCCATCCTGTTCCACAACCCATCGGCGGGAGCGATATCGCGGTAAACCATGAAAGGGTCGATCGAATCGGGCGATACATAATTCCGTATGCCTTCAAACCTCCGCCAGCCGTTGCCGTCGCCTATTTCAACACTGATCGTAATCGTATCGCCGGCGTTATCCTCCAGCAGCTTGCGCCACGCTTTAGCCCCGATACGAACATCAGGCCGGCGGCTAATCATAGAAATCGCCCTCCCGGCGACGCCCGAAATACGAACCCGAAACCTATCGCCCGGCTCGTTTATCCTGAAATTAACAGGGGCAATGTTTATGGGAACAGCGATGTTTGTAAAGTCGGGATAGATTTCCGGCAGCCGGTTTTCTTTCCCGATATCGCCGCTACTCTCCGCCGGCCTTGCGCATCCGCTAAGGCAGAGGAGGAGGGGGATGGCAGCGGCTGCCTGAAAAATTATTGCGATCGTAAAACAACGCTTCATGCCTGCAAATATTTATTGTGTGATTCTGAAAAACGCTTCTTTCTTTTCCTCGTCGCCAAGCCGGCTTTGAAAGAGGATATAATACCAATACGTATCTCCGTATTTATCCTCCAATATCTTGCTTGCCCTCGACGGATTACGCGAGGCTACGGCCAGCAATTCGTTCTGGAAATTATAGAAGCGCTGCACCGTATTCATGTCGAAGTTATAGGTATCCATATCGAGCGGATTATCGCGGTAAAGGCTAAGATAAATCAATCCTTCGAGATATATTTTCGGAATATTCCCGTAGCCGAAATCTTTCAGTTTAGTTACGTAATATGCAAACCGTTCCGTTTGATGATCGAGCAAGGCGGCAAGCAATAAATAATCGTAAGCCATCCGGTTAATTCCGGGAAACTGCGCCAGGAAAGGCAAATTCATAACCGGATTCTGCCGGGCGACAACCGTTATGGGCGTAATTGCATTCCGAATCTCCGCAAGCTCCGTATCATGGCTGATAAGCGAAGTATCTTCGGCGAGCTGGCGGTAATAATTGGCAGCCTTATTTTCAAACGGGCAATGGTCTAAAAGATTCAGGATTTTGCGCGCCTCCGGTATATATTCTCCCGCCAAATACGCTTTGATAAGATTAAGCATAACGAAGGGATTCATTCCATAAACATTGGCCGCCTCCCGCCCCCATTTAACCGATAGCGATATTGCTCCCATATAAAGAAAAATATGTTGATTCGGCAGTATTTCGGCCATCGAATTTTCCTCGGGAAGCATCAGGCCGGCCGATCCGAAACTTTGATTATAAAGGAATAAATCGGTATGTATTTTTCCTGTACGATATAGCGCTTCGTTTGTATAGAAAACCGTATTCCTGTCGGGATATTTACATCGCTTTGCCGCCTCCAGGGCATTATTCCACCGGCACGAAAGCGCATAATGCTGAACGGATAATCCCTCCTTTTCCTCTCTGTTGAAAATGCACGTAAGCAAGATCAGGACTGCGGCAAGCGAGGAAGCCCGAAGCCATGCCGGCTTAAGGGCAATTCCCGCCCCTATTCCCATCCTTCGTCCGGCAAGCGCAATTATTCCTGCGGTAATTAGAGTTCCGTAAAGTACGAACGGGAACCAGGGAAACGAATAAATACGCATCATATCAACCGCCTCCTGCTTCAGATCGTGAACGGAGATAGCAAACAAAAGCCTGAACGCAATTCCAACAATTAACGTCGCCCCAATCCATCCCGCCCAAACAGTTTGACGCCGCTCCGCAAGCATGATAAAAGCCATGATTACAAACAATGCGGCAACTAATATTCCTCCCAAATAAAGAACGGTTCCCAACAGTAAGATATACGCCGTACACAACTGTATTCGATTCAGTTTGCGCAATGCAATCAGGAGTATAAACATAGAGGAGAAGAGAAGCAAAAGGAGCAAATCAAATCGCAAGTCATGCCCATAATCATTACGCATCGCCATCAAAGCGACAACCGATGCAAAAGGAACCGCATGACGATATATCTTACCTCCGAATAACTCCATCCCCAACCGGTATATTGCAAATAAAATTACGCCAACAATAACCGACGATAACAAAGGGAATCTATACAACTGCGTAATAAATCGGGCAACATATTCCGACGGATAGCCTGGGAATTTCAGATAATTCGACAGGAACCATCCACCGGTAAAGAATGTTGGATAACGCCTCATCAGGTACAGTTCGGGATTCAGTATTAGCCATAGCCAAAGGGCGTATAGGGCAAAGGCCGTGATAAGAATATGCGTTAGCGATATGCGCCGGGATAGTTTCCTCATATTGATTCGCAATATCTGTTAAGGCAGATCCGATTCCCAGAGTGTTTTTATCGTTTCTTCTTGCGAATAACCAAGCGGACAAGCTTCGCTTTTAGTATTAGCTCGATAATTACCTTCCGTTTCATTAGCGCAGCTTATCATACGACATCCGGGCATTTCGAGATGGCCGTCCGGATCGGTTTCTCGAATCCATTTGAAAGCATATTCGAGCCATTCATTGCGGTAATTATCCGGCTGCTGAGCGAACCAGGATATTTCATCCCATCCCCATATAAAGAATCCTTCGATAGTAGCTTCTCCAGGCGTTTTACTGCGACCGAAATTATCAAACTCAACTAAGTATGGCAAATGCTCGCAACTCCATCCGCTCGGCGAAATACATCCTTTGCTTTTATTATAGATGCCATCAAGATAATTTACTTCCAATATCGCCTCATACGGCTTGTCGGGAATCTCTTTTATCCGCATCGGAAACGAATTAAAATCAATCAGGCTTTTGCCGTCTTTTACCATTCCTCCGTAAGGAACGTGAGCATCAATAAGCGTCCATTTTCTCCTGGCATGTTTGCCGGCATAGTCGCGGATTTTTGCAAGCGTATTCGCCCAATGGTCGCGATGCGGATCATTCATTCCGATAAGTTCTACCTGCCCTATATGAAAAGCTTCACAGCCTATATTTATATAAGCCCCGGCAAGAAAATAGAACCATAGCTGCGTTTCTATTTTGCTAATATCCGGAACGCTGCTGCCCTTTCGCCAATGATTAACCATAATACTATCTTCGTTAAGCATTGCCTCATACGAAAACATTCTGTTTTCAACAGGGAGATTATAATCGCGGAAAACCCAGTCGGGAATGGGAACATTATTCACGTCTTCGGTAACGATTTCAAAGAGGCATGCCTGGAATACAATATCCTTGTCGAAAGCATGAAGATCGTTGATTATTTGCCGGGCATTATCCCAATAAGCAGGATCATTTAATGCGCTTTCATTTCCCCAGCGATAAATAGCTCGCCCGATAAATTTAGCTCCAATGTTTTTAATCATTCGTATATCGTCGGCATGATAAGAGTAAGTTGGCTTACCTCCCGGAAGTTCGGGCATTAGGAAGTAAACCATGGTGATTGAACGATCCAGATAGTTTTCCAGAACGTTGCGGGAAATCCCGTTTTCATCAAAATAATACGCATCGGCCGGCTCGGTTTTGCCGCAGGAAGGAACGTTCAAGGATGCGAGGGCAATTAAGGTAAGTAATGCAAGTAATGCAATATGCTTCATAATTCATTAGTGTTTTTAATTATTAATCAAGGTCAAATCTAATCAGTTTTTCTATGTTGCCGATATTTTGTTCTTCGTAATACAGAAGATAGTCGCCGATAACCAGGCAGTCTATCCTCGCATTTACGAAATCATAATATGCTTCTTCAGGGGTACACACCATTGGCTCTCCTCTTACATTAAAGGAAGTATTCAACAAGATACTTGCGCCGCTTATTTCCTTGAATGAACAAAGCAGCCGCCAAAACCTCGGATTACTTTCTCTACTTACAGTTTGAACTCTTGCCGAATAATCAACGTGAGTAACGGCGGGAAAAGGAGATCGAACATTATAGAGTTTCTCATACACCGCATCCGAATTATCCTGAGAGGAGATTTTCCATTTGTCGTTGAGTTGGGTTACAAACAACATGTAAGGAGATGGGTTCTTTAAGGAAAAATATTCCGCCGCATCTTCTTCGAGCACGGCGGGAGCAAACGGACGAAATTCTTCCCTTTGTTTTATCTCCATATTTATTCTTTTTTGAATGTCGGGATTCCTCGGATCGGCAAGTATGCTTCGGTTGCCTAATGCGCGGGGGCCGAACTCCATTCTACCCTGAAACCATCCGATTATTTTTCCGGCGGAAAGCTCTTTGCTTACGGCGGATACCAAGCGATCGTAATCGTCGTAGCGATGATAAGCGGCATTCAATCGGTTTAGTTTCTTAGATATGATTTTATTCGTATAAGAAGGTCCAAGGAAACCGTATTCCATGCCGTCGGTTTCTTTGTTTATACAACGTCGCCGGCCGAAGTAAATATGGTAGCATGCAAGGGCTGCGCCTAATGCGCAGCCGGCGTCGCCGGCTGCGGGTTGTATCCATATTCCGTTGAATAATCCCGATGCTGCGATCTTGCCGTTGGCAACGCAGTTGAGGGCTACTCCGCCTGCCAATACGAGATTGTCGCTGCCGGTTAGTTGACGAGTTGTTGCGGCAAGACGGAGTATTATTTCTTCTGTAACCTGCTGGATGGCGGAGGCTAAATTGGCGTGTACGGAGGTTATTTCCGATTCCGGTTCGCGGCGGGGGAGTCCGAATAAGTTGTGCCATTTCCTTTCGTTGATCATCTTTAATCCGGCGGCGAAATTGAAGTATTGCATGTTGAGGATTATTGATCCGTCGGCTCGTAAATCAACTAATGATTCGAATATTTTTGCTTTGAATAATTGGGTTTGCGCGCAATCCCGATCGCCGTACGGCGCAAGTCCCATTAGCTTATATTCGCCGCTGTTTACCTTAAAACCGAGGTAGTATGTAAAGGAAGAATAAAGCAAACCGACTGAGTGAGGGAAGTGCATTTCTTTCAATATCCTGATTTTCTCCCGCCTGCCGATCCCAATTGTTGCCGTAGCCCATTCGCCGGCTCCGTCGATTGTCAGTATGGCGGCTTCTTCAAAGGGCGACGGATAAAATGCGCTTGCCGCATGGGATAAATGATGCTCGGAAAAGAGTATGGCAGGATTGGTTGCGCCCATCCTTTTCAGCTCGCGAAGCAGCATGTTTTTGGCAAACAGTTTCCCCTTTATCCATACCGGCATTGCTTTAATGAAACTCTTAATTCCAGAAGGAGCAAAGGCGTGATAGGTTTCTAAAAGTCGCTCGAATTTGAGCAGGGGCTTGTCGTAAAATACTACCGCCGAAAGATCGTCAAACGATAGTCCGGCTTCTTCCATAACGTATGCCGTTGCATGGCTTGGAAAGCGGTTATCGTGTTTCTTTCTTGTGAAGCGTTCTTCCTGGGCGGCTGCAATGATTTTGCCGTCGATAACCAGCGCGGCTGCGCTGTCGTGATAGTAGGCGGAGATACCCAGAACGGCTCTTTCTTGCATCGTTAAAACAGCGTATAAATTAACGGGGCTATTGATGAACTCATCGTTAATACTACAACCAAACTGAGCAGCAAAAGAATGATGATTGCCGGAATTAACCAGTATTTTTTTCGCGTCCGGAAGAAGTTAATCAGTTCCTTTATGAAGTCCATTGTCGTTAGAAGGTATTTATAAAATCTTCATCAGTATACTCATGATTGCGATCCTTAAGAGTCGACTCTTTGCTCTTCCCGAATTGCCTTGCCTGCATATTGTCATTCTTCAAAATTCGCTGAATAAGCCCTATCGGAGTTATGACAACAAGATAAGTTAATCCGAGTATCGCCGGCGTTGTTATCCTGCCGAGCGCCTTTGAAAGCGCATGCCATAAAACCGACAACGGGGTTAACAGCGATGGGCAAAGCAGCGATACGAAACTTATGATTACAATCGCAATAATTATCCGCCCCTCGTCTCCTTTTATAGAGGCATAAATGGCAGCGACGAGTATCGCAACCAAGCCAAATCCCATATTATCTTGCTTTGTTACCTCGGAGAATACTGTTGCTATTTTACGGATAATATTTCTCATTCCAATTTCCCTTTCATCATCATAGCGTCCCTATTACCCGGATCGGTTTCCAATATCTTATTAACGTATTTGAGCGCAGCCGTTGCGTTACCCATCCGGAAGTATATTTTTGCAACCGCTATCTGTACGGAATCGGGATAGGCGCCGTTATATCTGTCGGATAAAGCGCAGAGTTCGGAGTATTGTTCTTTCAGAGAGTTAAGGTTCATTTTCCCGCTATTATATTGCTCCATTGAGGCAAAATACGACTTGGCTTCGGAGGGTTTATCCATCATTAGCGTGAAAATAAAAAGAGTGCGGGCCTTCTCGAAATCGGGCGATGAGCGGAATGATTTCCTCATGTATATCGAGGCGGTTTCCAGATTGCCCGATTCTGCATTATCCATGGCCGCTTTTTCTTGAAATGCGGGATCGGAGGCGTATTCAAGGGCGGCTCCTTCGCTTATTTTGGTTGCTTGGCCTGCACGCAAGCTGCGTTGATAATGGAGGTAAAGGGCGTTATGAACATCGAGCCAGTTTTCTTCGCGGCGGAAGAGCTTGGCGGCAAGCTGCTCTTCGATGGAGCTTTCGGGGATGGGGCGGTTTGCGGCCGGGTCGTTGAAGGGCCAATGCGACTTTAGTTGCATGATCCTGAACTCGCCGGCTATTGAGTCGATGGGCGAAACGGGCATTCCGGCGCGCCACTCCCGCTCGGTTACATGCCGGGCTTCTTTGCCTGCAACGCCGGTTTCGAGTAGCTTTTGATAAAAGGCGGAGGCCAACAGGGAGTATCCGAAGAGGTTGGGGTGTACGTGGTCGGTAAAAAGCTCGTTGCCGAGGATGCCGTGGGGCGAATGTTGCACGAATAGCGCTTTGGCGTCGACGAGATGGGCGTTGTCATATCTGGCGCAAAGCTCGGTTATTATGGCGTTTAGTTCTTCGGGAGCGCGGAAGCGGAGTTGGTCGTCGTCTTTTGCGGCTGTGTACAATTCGCCCGCCAGGAGGTAGTTGCCTGCCCGGTAATGAGTGGCGGCCGAATTGAAAAGGGAATCGGCATTGGAGCCGGCTTCATCGCCCGACAGGGGAGGCAAATCTTTTACATTGCTCACAAGATTGCTTACCAGAACGGGGATTCCCTTGTTGCCGAGGCGGCGTATGGCGGCGTTCATATTGCAGGCAAATTGCTCAACGCCTCGCTTGTAGAGCCGGGAGTTGCGGGCTATCAGGCGGTTGCCGGCCATGATTTCCATGCGGGTGCGCATGCGGCCGGAGCTTTCGTTTTTGTTGAACAGCTCCGGCAAACTTGCGAGCAACTGTACGGTTTTCAGCTCGCGCATTTTAAGGAGAATGTTAATAAACGGCGCGCTGCCAACGTAAGTGGAGGCTGCTCCCATCGCGCCGTAATATTCATTTTGCCCGGCGTAAATAAGTACTGCGTCGGGCCGGTATCTTGATATCTCTTTGGCAAATCCGGCGATGGCGAATGAATTGACGGCCGTGAGCGAAAGGTTTATTACCTCAAAATCCTTGTCGGGAAAGGAAAGCATAAGGCGGTATTGCAGCCAGCGGTGAAACGATCCGTTGTGGAAATATGGGAAGCCGATGGTGGTTGATTCGCCAAGTACAAAGATGCGTATTGTGCCGGCGGGCTTCTCTTTCATGAATAATTCGGCATTGCCCGACGTTGCCGAGGCTTTCCCGTTAAAGTATTTGGCCGAGGCTTCGCGGTTAAAAACAAGGTACTTGTTATCGTAAGGATATTCTTCGATCACATTGGAGCCGTATCCGTAGCCTCCGAGGTTAAGCGCAAGCTCAAGCAGCGCCGCGAGCGCAAAAGGCGTTAACACGGCCGCCGCCTTGAGGGCAAGCTGCCTGCGGCGGGGCTTTTCCCGCTTTGTTTTTCTTATCGGCTTCATTTGTATTAATCGGGATTTAAGGATCTGCAATAGGTATTCGACTGTTGATAGCGGCTTGCTTTACGCCTGGCCTTGCTGCTGAAACGCGATGCTACGGGCATCTATCTTTTGCAATCAAATGCAGCGGCTTTTACATAATGAAAACGGGCTTTTATCTTTCGACAAAACGCAATTCCTTCCCAAAAATTCCGGGGAGTTTTTGTCGGATGACAATTCCTTCCCAAAAATTCCGGGGAGTTTTTGTCGGATGACAATTCCTTCCCAAAATTTCCGGGGAGCTTTTGTCGGATGACAATTCCTTCCCGAAATTTCCGGGGAGCTTTTGTCGGATGACAATTCCTTCCCGAAATTTCCAGGGAGCTTTTGTCGGATGACAATTCCTTCCCAAAATTTCCGGGAAGCTTTTGTCGGATGACAATTCCTTCCCGAAATTTCCGGGGAGCTTTTGTCGGATGACAATTCCTTCCCGAAATTTCCGGGGAGCTTTTGTCAAATGACATTTTCGTCCTGGAATTTCCGGGAAGGAATTGTCGGTTGACATTTTCGTCCTGGAATTTCCGGGAAGGAATTGTTGGATAACATGTCCTTCCCGGATTTTTTTTGAGGTTTTTGTCGTACGGCATCAGTTGCTTTTTATTGCGGGCCGCGTTTTTGCGGTGTTTATGGCCGGCAAATCAACGCTTTTGCAACAGGCCCGCTTTAAATTATCCTGTGGTTTAATATCCCGGATTTTGCGTCCAATGCTTGTTCCGGTCCATCTCGTCCTGGGGGATGGGGGCAAGGTAGCGGGTTTGCAGGCGGTCGCCGGAGGTGAATTGCGGGTTGAGGGAGTTTTCCCAGTACTGGTTTTTTTGCCATTCGCCCACAACGCGCTCGGATATTATTTTGGGGAGGAGTTGCAGCCTGGCGATGTCGAACCAGCGTATGCCTACTTCGGCGGCGCACTCGTAGGCCCGCTCAAACACAACCGAGTCGCGGAAAGCCGCTTGAGAGAGGCCCGGGGCGAGGTCGGGCAGGCCGGCCCGATTGCGAACGCGGTTGATGGCGGCGTAGCTGTCGCCGGTTGGCGAGCCGGCCATGGCGGAGGCTTCGGCGTAGTTGAGCAGCACGGTTGCATAGCGAATTATGTCGAGCGTTTTGTTTACGCTGGGTTGCATCCTGAATATGGCGGTTTCGTCTTCCTCGCATCCGTCGCCCATGGTTGTGCCTCGCTCGGCTACTCCGTAGCGGAACTTTTTAAACCATGGGTGCTGGGTGTTGGTGCCGGGGTCGTCCCATGCAACGAGCTTGAAGTCGTTGGTCCAATTACCGTCGTTGTCTTTTTGCCGGATTTTCAGGGTGGTGAGGAATGTTTCGTCGGTGCGCTCGCATTTGGGGGCTTTGCGGAAGAAGTTTACTTCGGTGCAGAAGTCGTGCCATCCCTGCTCGCCGGCCAGGGAGTATTCGTCGTCGGGGATGGCGAATTGTCCGGGCGTGCGTCGCGGCAGGCCGTTGTCTTTATTGAATTGCAGGCTGAAGATTGCTTCCTCGTTGTTGTTGGTTTTAAACACGTCGCCGTAATTGGGCACGAGTTGAAATTTATTGGAGGATATCACTTCGTTCGACTTGGCTGCGGAGAGGGCGTACTTGCTTGCGTCTTGCAACGGCCATCCGGCCATGTTGAGGTAAACGTCGGCAAGGAGCGACTTGGCTGCATACCGGTGGGCTTTTCCGGGTTGGCCCGGCCATGATTCGGGCAGCATGGTTTCGGCCTGGGAGAGGTCGTCGACTATCAGGTTGTACACTTCGGGAACTGGCTGCCGGCTGGGGGCTTCGCTAACGTCGGTTTTTTCGGTTACGATGGGCAGGTCGCCAAAGGTTCGAACAAGGTAGAAGTAGCAGAGGGCCCTCATGAAGTGGGCTTGCCCGGCGGCTCCGTTTTTTTCGGCCTCGGAGGTGAAGTTAACGCGGTCGATAACGTTAAGGACGGCGTTTGCCTGGTAGATCGACTTCCAGCTTGCGTTCCAGAAGTTCTTAAGGTTAACGTTGTTTGCGCTTCCTTCGAGCTTGTCGAACTCCCGCACGGCTCCTTTATTGGATGCCGGGTGGGTTGAGAGGTCGTCGGCTGCGAAGTACGAGGGCATGTTGAATACGTATCCCCATGCGTCGTCGGGGCAGAGCACGCGGTACATTGCGGCTATTGTTCCTTCGAGTTCCTGCGGCGTTGAGTAGTAGCTGTCGGGGGTGAGCTTGGCCTTGGGATGCTCGGTCAGATCCTGGCATCCGTAGAGAAGGGCTGTGGCGGCGAGCATTGCCGCATATAATATGTTCTTTACTTTCATATGCTTGATATTATTATAGGAAGGTTATTAATGTGATTGATGAATCAGAATCCGATCCGCAGTCCGAAGGTATACATGCGCGGGTTGGGGATCATTCCCATTTCAAGCCCTTGCGTGGCTGCGTTGGTAGAGCTGTTGGTTTCGGGGTCGAGTCCGGGATACTTTGTGAAGGTGAGGAGGTTTTGCCCGCTCACATACAGTTCGAGGCTGCTTACGTATATCTTTCCGAGCAGGCTCCTGGGAACGTTGTATGTAAGGGCAACGTTTTTGAGCTTGATAAAGCTTCCGTCGTAAACAAAGCGGCTGCTTGCAAAGCGGTTGCCGTCCCATCGCGCAAGGGTGGGGATATCGTTTTCGTTAGAGGCCGACCATGGGTTCATGGCGTCTTTTATCACAGCGTGCCGTTGTATGCCGTGTCCGCCCCACATCAGTCCCATTGTTTGCGAGAATATATCATTGCCCGACATTCCCTGGAGCATTATGTTGAGCGAGAGGTTTCCGTAGCTAAAGTCGTTAACAAAGCCGAAGGCGAGGTCGGGGGTTCCGTTGCCTATTACTTTCTTGTCGTCTTCGTTAATGATGCCGTCGGCGTTAACGTCTTCAAACTTGGCGTCGCCGGGCAGGGCTCCCACTTTGGCGGCTTCGGCGGCTTCGCTCGACTTCCATGTGCCGAGGAAGTTCCATCCCCAGAAATCTCCGAGGGCGCTGCCTACGCGGAGTCGCGAAACGTTGGTTCCGAAGGTTCCGATGCCGCTGTACGGGATATTGTCTTCGCCCATGAGGTCGATTACCTTGTTGCGGTTGAAGCCGAGGGTGAGATAGCTGTTCCATGTAAACTTCTTTCCGTTAACAGGGATTCCTCCTATCATAATTTCCAATCCCTTGTTGTTAATCTTGCCCATGTTGCGCAGGTAGGTTCCGCCTCCCATGTAGGCCGGGGCCGGATATTTGTAGAGGAGATCGGTTACGTCTTTGTTGTAGGCGTCGATGTTGAGCGTGAGGCGTCCGTTGTAGAGGGTTACGTCGAGGCCGACGTCGGTTTGCCTGGCGTGTTCCCATCCTACTTTGGTTGACACTATTTCGCCGAGGCCCGTGGTGGCGATGCGGGTTATTCCGTCGAAGAAGTAGTAGTCGCTTCCGGTTTTAACCTGGGCTACGGTTGCATAGGCGTCGACGGCCTGGTTGCCGGTTTCGCCGTAGCTGGCGCGCAGCTTGAGACCGTGTATTACCGGATGATTTTCGAGGAAGCTTTCGTTGGCAATGTTCCATGCTGCGGCAATGGCCGGGAAGTTGTCCCACTTTTCGGTTAGGTGCGAAGATCCGTCGCGGCGGAAGCTGGCCGTAACAAGGTATTTGTCCTTATAGGAGTAATTGATCCGGCCCATGTACGATTCCATTGCGTCGCCCGAATAGTCGGAGGTGGCCACGGTGGTTGATCCCAGGCTGAGGTTGTAGTAGGTAAGGGCTTCGGCGCTTAGCCGGCGAGCCATTCCGCGCTGGGTGGTGCGTTCGTATTCGCTGCGTTCGTAAAGCAGGGTGGCGTTAATGTTATGATCGCCGAAGCGTTTGTTATAGGTAAGGAAGTTACTGCTGCGGAACGACGTCCATGTGCCGGAGTTGATCTCTGCCCTTGTTCCCTGCTCTTTGGCTTCCTGCGAGTATTTCCCGCGCCAGGCCTGGTCGAAGTATGAGCCGGAGGCGTAGGTGTTGTTAGAGGTGAAGGTCAGGCCGTCGAATAGCTTGTAGGTAAGAATCCCGGTTCCCTCGGTTGCTTTTCCCGATCGGTCTTCCTTCATATCCATTATGCTTCCGAGCGGATTAACTCCCAAGGCGGCGTAAGGAGCCTCGCCGGTGGTATAGTTGCCGTTGGCATCGTAAACGGGGAATGTGGGATCGTAGTAATGAGCCTGGGTAAACGGATCGTAAATATCTCCTTCAAACTGCGCGTTGCGATTTTTGGATTCGATGTAGGAGAAGATAAACTTCAGATCGAGCCGGCTGTTGATCTTCGTATCCAAGTTGGCCCGAAGATTAGCTTTTTTGTACCATTGGTTCACAACAAGCCCGGGTTGATCCATCAGGTTATACGAAACGCGATACTTTACCGCCTCGGATCCGCCCGACACGCTTACGTCGTAGTTTTGGATCCAGGGGCTGCGGGTCATTTCCGATATCCAGTTGGAGCCGCCGGTACGTTCAAGTTCGGCTATGTTCTGGTCTGAAAAGGCGCCGGCCTTGTAGTGAGCGTTAACGTTACGCGCAAACTCGGCCGCGCTCATTATGTCGAGCGTTTTCGGAGCGCTTGCGTTGGCCCACCATGCGTTAAAGTTTACCCTGGGTTTGCCCTGCTCGCCCGACTTTGTGGTTATCATCACCACGCCGTTGGTTCCCCTCGAACCGTAGATAGCCGTCGACGAAGCGTCTTTCAGGATTTCTATCGAAGCTATATCGCTTGGGTTAAGAGCGTCGATGCCGCCTCCGATATTGCCGTCGATAACATAAAGCGGATTGGTTCCGCCGGTGATTGAACTTGCTCCGCGTATTTTTACGTTGAGCCCTTTGCCGGGCTGTCCGCTGTTGCTTACAACCTGCACTCCGGGCGTCGTACCCTGGAGGGCTTGTTCAAAGCGGGTGATAGGACGCTTGGCAAGCTCCTCGGTCTTAACGGAGCTTACGGCTCCGGTAACGTCAGACTTTCGCTGCACGCCATAACCTACAACAACCACTTCGCCAAGCGCAAGCATATCCTCGTCGAGCGTTATATCCAGGCGAGCCGTAGCCGCTACCTCTTTTG
Organism: Tannerellaceae bacterium; assembly: GCA_031280645.1. The sequence continues at coordinate 51,309 of JAITGL010000025.1, forward strand.
TAACATATCCCACGTAGGAGATTTGCAGCGTTCGGCCGCCGGCCACGTTGAGCGAGAACTCGCCGTTAGCGTCGGTAATAGCTCCGTTAACCGTGCCTTTTTCAAGAACGCTGGCGCCGATAATTTCAGCTCCGGCGGCATCGGTAACTTTCCCGCGAACAGTAATGGTTTGCTGAGCCGACGCTTCCGACGGGAATCCGTAACAAAAGACGAGGGCTACCGTAACAAGAAAAAATGCTTTAAGCATAATGGATTTACGAGATTTAACTCGCGCAAAGACTTCATTTTCCATCTAACAGGAATCAATTTAAAGTTAATGTTCTAATAATAATAAGTCTCTAATTACATTGCCGGAATACAGGACGTTTAAACCGACAACTACGGGCGCAAATATATGCAAATACTTGTGAAGAGAAAACAGCAATCTTTTTTTCATCTTCATCCAATAACAATTGTTCCCGACCGGGTATCAATTAAACTGGAAATAAGGCCGGCTTAAGCAACGGAAACACAATCGTATTTTACCGGTTTAACCGTTACTGTAAACAGACAACGACGCCGACTATACTTTATGCTTAACACTCGAATCGTTAGCCTGTGCAGAATCCATCCGCAACGGGCGCCGCCGGCCCTTGCCGGAGCAAAGTTTTCCAGAGCCTTTAACCGCTCCTGCCTCGCCGGATGCTCTGGCGGCGCACCGCTCATCCTCGAAGCCGGCGAATCGCTCGATAACAGGTACGTTGCGCCGGCGTCGGAGCAGGAGGTATGCGCCAAGGCTGTAAAAGACCTCGCCGACGCCGTTCCGGAACCGCCTGCCGAAGCATCCTGCAACAACTCGCGCCGGATAAGCCGGTTTGCAGCCCAAACAGCGCCGCGCACGCTTACCTCCTGACGAGCCGGCGCCGTTTGCGGGCCAATAACTGCGCAGGGGCCGCGCAACCCGGCAACGTAACATGGGTAACCCCGCGGGCGCCGTTAATCCCCTGTGGCAAACCTTCCGGGAAAACCGCCTCATGCGGCCGCTTCCGGCCAGCGAGATGCAGCGTAACCCGGAGTTGCGGCAAAACCCCGCATATTAATCCTTAACGGCGCGCCGGTTCCAGCCGTAAGGCTACATCCGTAAGGCCGCCGGAGCAACGACCGGCGGTTTTCCTTTCTATTGCATCCCCCCGCCCCAATCCCCCCGGTTTAACCCGCCGGAAGCCTCCGGTTAACCTTGAACAGGCCAAAAAAGCGGTTTTTACGGGAGATAACGCCGCGCGGGCGACCATTCTGACATGTCAGAATGCTTCCCGCAACTTTCAGGCGACCATTCTGACATGTCAGAAAGCTTCCCGCAACTCCCAGGCACGTTTTCTGACATGTCAGAAAGCTTCCCGCAACTCTCAGGCGAGCATTCTGACATGTCAGAAAGCTTCCCCACAACTTCGGGCGAGTTTTCTGACATGTCAGAAAGCTTCCCCACAACTTCGGGCGAGTTTTCTGACATGTCAGAATGGTTCCCGCAACTCCCAGACAAGCATACGGGAATGTCGGGATGCCCCGACCAAACCGTGGGCGAGCGTTCCAGCATGTCGGAATGGTTCGATCAAACCGCGTGGAAGTTTTCCGACATGCCATAATATTCCGGTCAAACCACTTAAAAGCTTTCCAGCATGTCAGAACGATCCGGTCAAACAGCGGAGAAGCGTTCTGACATGTCAGAATGTTCCGGTCAAACCACTGGAAAGCTTTCCAGCATGTCAGAATGATCCGGTTAAACAGCGGAGAAGCGTTCCAACATGTCAGAATGTTCCGGTCAAACCACTGGAAAGCTTTCCAGCATGTCAGAATGTTCCGGTCAAACAGCGGAGAAGCGTTCCAACATGCCATAATATTCCAATCAAACCACTGGAAAGCTTTCCAGCATGTCAGAATGATCCGGTTAAACAGCGGAGAAGCGTTCCGACATGCCATAATATTCCAATCAAACCACTGGAAAGCTTTCAAGCATGTCATAATGATCCGGTCAAACAGCGGAGAAGCATTCCGACATGTCAGAATATTCCAATCAAACCACTGGAAAGCTTTCCAGCATGTCATAACGATCCGGTTAAACAGCGTAGAAGCGTTCCAACATGTCAGAATGTTCCGGTCAAACCACTGGAAAGCTTTCCAGCATGTCAGAATGATCCGGTCAAACCACTGGAAAGCTTTCAAGCATGTCAGAATGATCCGGTTAAACAGCGGAGAAGCGTTATAACATGCCATAATATTCCAATTAAACTACTTGGAAGCTTTCCGGCATGTTAGAATGTTTCAGTCAAACAACTGGGAAGCTTTCCAGCATGTCAGAATATTCCGATCAAACAACTGGGAAGCTTTCCTGCATGTCAGAATATTCCGATCAAACAGCGGGGAAGCTGTCTGGCATGACGGAATGGTTCATACCGGGCGGAGGGGGCCTTCCGGATACGGCAGAATGTTTCCCGGAAACGGCGGGGATGTTGCCGGCCGCCGCCGAAGGGCTCCCTAAGGCTTGCCGCAACGGCTTTAACCGATAAATTGGGGAGGGCTTATATCTTTTGATACACTGGTATCGAGAGCTTGATATGCAGGCTTCGCCCAACGTCGTATATGCCGTTTACTTTATAGCGGGAAAGGTGGTCGTAACAGGTTTTGTTGAGCAGGTTGTTTACCGACAGGCTTAGCCGTGCGGCTTGCTTTTTAATGCGGATCTCGACGGCTACGCCGGAGTTGAGCAGGCTGTATGCCGGGGTGGGCGCTTCGCCGGCGGCAACCCTGTTCTGGGCAAGCGATGCAATGTGCTGCATGTAGATGGAGATGGCGCGGAGCGGTTGGCCGGCTGCGGGGCGGAAGTTGGCGCTTATCGTGGTGCGTATCTTCTGCGAGGGCATAAGGGCCAGGTAATTGCCGTTGCGCTCTTGCCCGTAAACGCTGCCGAACGAGCTTTCGGCGTGGAGCCAGTCGAGCGGATGGGGGTGGAGGTGAATGCCGGCTTCGCCTCCGTAAAGGCGGGCGTGTTCCTGTACATAGCCATAGGCGGGGGCGTTGTTTATCGTTTCGCCTGTTGGCCTTAAGTGTATGTAGTTGCGTATATAATTAAAGTAGGGGTTGATGAAGAGGCTTATGTGTTTGGCGGAGTAACCGAGGGCCAGGTCGGCCTGGAAGTTGTTTTCGGTTTTAAGGTTGGGGTTGCCGGTTTCGTGGCGGTTTGTTCCGTGGTGGATCCCGTCGCTCAGCAATTCGTACATGTTGGGGGCCCGGAATCCGGAGGATAGCGCAATGCGCAGGTTGATAGCTTCGTTAACGGGTTGCTGGAGGCCTGCGGAGAAGTTGAAGGCTAAATAGTCGCGCTGCAAAGACGGTTTGTCTTGCATTTCCTGCGCGCTTACGCTCCGGCGGTCGAGCCTGACGCCTGTTTGCAGCATTGCGTTATCCGCGTAGCGGAGGCTTGCGAGGGCGAATGCTCCGAGGTCGAATGTTTTGGCGTTCGGAACGAGTATTTCTTCGCCCCGGTTGGTATTGCTTTGCGCCATTCCCTGGTTGCCGGCGGTCAGGGTTAACCGTTCGCCGATTATGGCGGAGTACCATTTAAGGTTCCACGACAGGGTTTGGAGTTGCATGTGGAGGGCGGCTTCGTGGTCGTGGTCATGATCGTGTTCGGCTTCGTGGTCGTGGTCGTGTTCGTGTTCGGCTTCAAATTCACGGCGGCTGTTTGCAATGTATCCGGCGTCGATCTTGAGTTTTGACCCGTTGGGGAAGAACCATGTGTTTTCGGAGCTAAGGTAGTGGGTGTTCATGTGTTGGTATGGGAGGGCGGGGGTGCGTTGTCCGGGGTTGGGGGTTTCGTGGTCGCCGGGTTCTTCATGTTCTTCATGGTCGTCGGGTTCGTCGTGCTCGTCGGGTTCGCTCAGTCCGTATCGTTCGCCCAGGAATCCATATTTGAGAGATGAAGTGAAGCGTCGGCCGGTATATCCTGCTACGGCTTTGAGGTTGCCTGTATTGAAACGCGAGTTGCGCACGCGGAGGTTGTTGCCGTCTGCATAGTCGGCCTGCGTGTTATATCCTCCGAAGATGTTGAGATGCAGTTTATTTTTCGAGATCTTGAGGGCGGCGTTATTGTTCCACCCGTTAGTATTGCCGGCAAACTCCGAGGCGGCTCTTGCTTCCAGGGTTCCCTCGGCGGCGTACCGTTCGTCGACGAAATATAAAACGCCTCCGAGGGCGTCGCTGCCGTAGAGAAGCGATGCGGGGCCTTTGATGATTTCAACCTGCTCGTATCCGTTCTCATCGAGTCCGAGGCCGTGTTCGTCGCCCCACTGCTGGTTTTCGATTCTTAGTCCCTGCGAGAAAACGGCTATACGGTTACCGCTCAATCCGCGTATAACGGGCTTTCCGATTCCGGTTCCGCTGCTCAGATTGTCAAGACCGGGAACCGACGCAAGTTTCCGTGCGAGCGAAAGTCCTGGAATGGTTATATCGGCCAGGTTTAGCTTCTCTACGTTCATTACATTCTCTCCCTGCAGCCGCGAGCTGTTCTCAATCGCGACAATTTCCTGCAACTCATGAACGGCTGGATGGAGATAAACCGTTACGCCGCCTTGCTTGAGCCGTATATTACCCGTATATGTTTGATATCCCACGGCCGATATCTGCGCCGGGACTTGCGGCGCGGCAAGGTCGACCGTAAACCGGCCGAGCGAATCGGTTACGCCGCCGGTTTTCATATCGGGGAAGTATACGGCGGCGTATTCGATGGCCTGGCCGCTCTCCGCATCCATAACCGTTACTTTTGTTTGCGCATCGGCGGTAATATCCGCCGCGGTAAGGAGGATGAACAGGGCAATCAGTTTATTAAGCGCGTTGCACTTGCTGCAAAACCCCGAAATATAGGACGCGAACGAGGCCGCGACGTATCCTGCCGGCAATTCCTGCTTGGCCACAGGCTCGTTTATACATATAATATCGTTGCATGATATGCAATGAAAATGCGGATGCCCGTCGTGGTGATTCCCGGCGGTGCATCCGCTGCAAAGGGCATAATAGGTTTCGCCTTCGGCGTTGACAATCCGGTGTAGCTTTCCTTCGTCGCAGAAGCTTTGCAATATGCGGTAAAGCGTAACGCGGTCCATCTTTTCCGGCAATCGCCTGTCGATTTCTTCGCGGCTGAGTGCGGAGTTGGCTTTGATCAGAATGTCGAGGATTAATTGCTTTGTGCGGGTGTTTCTTCTTTGCTTATCCATAATCTTATAAATTTTGATGTTTTGTTTATTGCAACAAAGTTACAATAAGCAGATGAAACCCGCAAGCCCCCTCCGAGGCGGAACGGCGAAAAGCTAATCCCTGTCCTTATCCTTCACTCCAATCATCCCGTCCCAGCTTAACCGCCAAAGCTTGCCGCCATCCTCGTAAGTGATCTCGTAGAACGAGGCAGTATTGTACAGCTTCAGCTTCCCGACCCCGGCAGCGCCGAATATCTCTTCCGGACGCAGCTCGGCAAGAGCGGCGGCATATTGTTTCCGCTTTGAAAAGATCTCCTTCTGGCGATAATAAAGGTTGCGGAGCATGGAGCGCGCCTCCTCGTCGGGGTTCATAACAAAGGGAACTGCGTTTGTCTTTCCGGCAAGCGTTTCGGTAAACTGCACATATCCCCAGAACTCCGGAGCATGCGAGGTGCCGGTTTGTCCCTGCGAAGCCCATAGCCAATAGTTGGGCCTCGGCCGGCTTTCGCCTTTCGCAACCGACTTGACGTACTTCCCATCAATTATATCCAGCGCCCATTCCACCCGCTGCATATTAATCCGCATCTGGTCGCCTTCCGCCGGCTTCCTTTTCCTGGTCTCGGCCACCTGATATATGGCCTTCCACGGAATGAATATCTCTACGCTCCAAAATCGGTCGCGGTCGGAGGGATCGTTGGGGGTTCCGTCGGCAAAAACTTTCGACTTCATCCCCAGGAATTCCCAATTGCTGAGCACAAGCATGGGCGCATCGCGGTAAGGCTTTGAAAGGAATAAATCCCACTCGGTTCCAAGCACGTTCACCTCATACTCCAAGTAATTGTGAGTAGTGTTGGACGGGTCGATAAAGAACTCGAAGGCATTTTCCTGGTAAAGCGGAGCGTCATGCTCGGTAAAGGTTGCCCAGAGGTTAGGCTCCTCCATCTTGGCGGCGAAGTAGATGCCTGCGTCGTCGTGAGCTATCCGCGCCTCGGTACGCAGCCATGGAGCCGGCCCATCATCGTAGATATCCCTGAAATCGCCCACAACAGGAATCGCTCCCCATTCTTCGTCGGAGATAATCCCATCAATGGTAACAGGGGCCGGCAGCTTATAGCACACATAAGTCGGAGGATTAATCCGCACCGACGAGTATACTGATAATTGAGATCCGAGAATTAGCATTGCAATTCCCGCTAAATAACGCATGTGTCTGTTCATGATTTTTACATTAATATATTATGGTTTGTTCGGCAAAGGAATTATTTTTTTTTAATAAGTATTGCGGCGTCCGGATAGAGAGATGATGCCCGGCAGCCAATGGGGCATTAATTGCTCAACCCAGCATCAGCTTCATCGCCTCCGTACAAATATTTTTTGCAGCATCCTCATCCATATCCGCCTCATTATATCTCAGGCAAATATTAAGCTTATTGTTGACGGTAATAATTCCAACCGATACGATGTTTGCCGGGAATGCGGCGCCTATAAATTCCAGATCGGAGACGCAAAAAGTATTGTAATTATTCATTTCATACCGGCCCAGATTTGATATGCCCAGGCCTCGATTCGTCAATCCTTCCAAAATCATTTTTCCTATTTGTTCAGGTATGGGCAATTGGTAATTGCCGTAAGATGCGAACATTATAGACTCGATTAAATCGCCGTCGAGCAGGCGCAGGAAATTAACGATAGCGTGACGCTTGTTGGGGTTGGTTAATTGTCGCCTTAACTTCTCTATTATGTTCTTTGCGCTTGCGATAAAATTATCTCCTGAACGGCAATTTGCTTTGAAGGATACTCCTGTAACATAGTTCCCCATACAGCTGTGCGGATCGGTTGTTAATTCGTTTCGCGCGTTGATTGCAATTCCTATACGAAGTTTCTTATCCGCGGCAAATGCGAAGGCAAATGCGGCTGTTATCAGTTCATTTACGCTTAGTCCGTTCGACCGGCAAAGGGTTGTTATCCTCTGAAGATCTTCCGCGGGGATTGAGGCTGTATATATTTGAGGACTAAAGCTGCGGCGATATTCGTGGAAGAAATCCCGGTATTCATTCTCCGAAAAAAATCTCCTGTCCTTTCTCCATTTTTTATTAAGACTTCCGATATATAATCTTGCCAGGAAAGAGAGTTGTTTCCCTTTGATAAAAGTGTCATTGGGGGGAAGTATTTGCGGAGTTGCTTCGAGGCGATTGTCCAGGGCTAAAAGAAGGTCTTTGGATAAGGTAAAATAACCCATCCCGTCGCCTATAATATGATGTCCCAGTATGATTATTTCGGTTTGATTATCTCCGACTATTGCTGATATTCTCAGCAAATTTTCATGGGGAAAATCAAAGGGGATACTGTCTTTTTCGTTGTACCAAACTTTCCAATCCGGCATCTCTTCTCGCCTGAAATATTCTACTTCAATTGGCTTAATGTTTGGCACAAACCAGGCTTCATTCTTCTCATCTTTCTCTATGGAGCATTGCAATAAAGGATGGCACTTGCAAACTATATTCATAGCCGCCGCGAAGTTTTCAGGATTAAATTCTCTATCAATTTGAATCCTAAAACACACATTGATATTGGGCGATCGCAAGAAGAATCTTTCGCTCGTAACTTTAGTTTTCATCATCCGACCTCCTTTCAGCGACAATTTCAACCCAATTGCCCTCAGTATCTTCCACAACGCTCTCATAACATCCGTCGCCTGTAAGCCGCGGCTCGCTCACAATGGCATAACCGTCACGTTTTAGAGCGCCGGTAAGCTCGTCTACCATCTGCGGCGAGTCGAGGCTGAAGGCGATGTGCGTAAGTCCCTTGGGAAGTCCGCGAGGCGAAGGCGGGTTGTCGATGCCAGGCTTTTGCATCAGTTCGAGCCGCGTTGAGCTGTCGGGGAATGCCAGGAAATAGGAGGAATAGTGTTTTGACGGATTTTCGTAGCGCGCGCTGGCGGCAGCCCCGAAATATTTCACGTAAAACCGGCGCAGAAGCTCTATGTCGTCGGCCCAAATAGCTACATGATCAATTTTCATGGCCCTACATCCCCCTGTAAAGACAACATTCCGGCAAGGCGCTATACACCGAGTCGGGGGCTTTGCCGAGGCTATTATCATGCCCGGCGGCGGCAATGGCTTGGGCAACCGCATCGAGCGATACGGAGCCGGGCGACAGCTTTAGTTCGAGCTTCCTGGTGGAAGCGTTCCACAAGGCGGCAACTACGCCGCGAATACTGCGCGACGCCAACTCTATCCGCTCCTTGCACATCTCGCACAAGCCCTCTACGATAAGCTCGGCAGGCTCCGACTCCTCGCGGTTCATCATGCTGGGCTTGCCCTCGAGCTGGGCCGAGGCGTCGATCATGAAGGCGCCGTTAACTGCAATTTCTTCGCCTTCGGCAAGGCCCGACAACACCGTGAAGGTTTCGCCCGCCGAGGCTCCCAGCTCTACTTCGCGAAGCTTGAACACAGGCATGCTCTCGTGAGGCAGCTTTACGTAAACAATTGACCGCTTGCCCGTCCACAACACAGCCGAGCGCGGAATAACCAGCGCGTCGGCCGGTTGCCTTAGCGGCGACTTAGCTACGCCCCGGGCGTACATCCCCGGCTTGAGCCGCAGGCGGGGATTGGATGTTTCAACCCGCACCTTCAGCGTTCGCGACGATTGGTCGAACGCCGGATCAATGAACGATATCGAGCCGGCAAAGGTCTCTCCCGGAAGCGACGGCAGGGCGTACTCCACCCGCGTACCTATGCCGAGGTAGGGCAAGTCGGCCTCGTAAGCCTCGAATACGGCCCATACCGACGAAAGGTCGGCCAAGTCGAACAATACGCTGCCTCGCTCAACGTAATCGCCCTGCTCTACGCGCTTGGTCATTACCACTCCGCCGGCGTTGGCCGTTATCTCTACGGTTGGCGACGCTTTGCCGGTACGCTCTATCTCGGCTATGCGGCTGTCGGTTATTTTCCACAAGCGGAGCTTCTCGCGGGCGGCTTCGAGGAGGGCCGGCTGAGCGTCGGCCCATTTCAGGGCCTCGAGCAGCTCTTGCTGGGCGTTGAGCAAGTCGGGCGAATAAATCACGGCTATTACCTGCCCGGCCTCAACCGTCTCCCCGGCAAACCTTACCGACAAGGCCTCGATCCGCCCGCTTACGTGCGACGTTTGCGATTGCAGCCGCCGCTCGTCGGGCCTTATAGAGCCATACATCCGCAGCTCGCGGCTCGGAACGGCGCGCTCAACGGTTGCAATCCTGACGTTGGCCAAGGCGGCGGCTTCGTCCGACCATGGAATGGCGTCGGGGTCGTCAACCGAGGCGGCTCCGGCGGTTGATTTCAGCGGGATCAGATCCATCGCGCAGATGGGGCATTTGCCCGGGTTTTCCTGGCGGATCTGGGGGTGCATGGAGCATGTCCAAACCTGGGGCTCCGAGGCCGAGGCGGCATGATGATCATGACCGGCATGATCGCCGGAACACGACCGGCCGGCAAGCTGCGCGGCAATAACGCAGGCGGCTCCGGCAAGTACACAGGCTGCGTACCTTGGCAGTTTGTTATTCTTCTTCATCTGATGATATAAGTTTATGAATGTTGGCAACCATTGTATTATAGTCGGCCACGGCCTCGGCCGATTTAAGCTCGTAGTCGAGCAGCCGCTGCTGAAGCCGGATAGCGTCGGCAAGGCTTCCTGAGCCGGAGGCAAAGCTTTGGGCGGCAAGGTTGCCGGCCGTTTGAGCCATGTCGGACTGGCGGCGGTAAAGGTTGATGCGCCTGCGAGCGTCGTCGAGCTTATGCTTTGCGAGGCGGAGCTCGGCGGCAAGGAGGTTAACGGCGTTATCGTATTTGTCGAGGGCGGCGCGCCGCATGAAAAGGCTCTCGCGCCGGCGGGCGTTGTACTTATTGCGGTAAAGAGGGATTGTAACCGATATCATCGGCATAATCATATCCCGCCCGTTCATAGAGCTCATTACCGTTCCTGCTTCCATATCCATCGGATCGGCGGCAGGAAGGCGGCCTATCAGCATGTACTGGAGCCCTACGCCAAACATGGGATAGCCCATCAGCCTGTCCATTTCCTCCTTTGCCTTATACGCTTCGGCTTCGCTGGCGGCCATGGCCGGCATAGGGTTGTTAAGCCTTATCATAGCCGAAGCCTCGTCTTCATTCCACGAGAAAGGGAGCTCTACGAGCGAGTCGGGCAAGGCCACTTCGCTGTCGGGATGACGGTTAAGCAAGGCGTTAAAGCCGGCCTTCTCAGCCCTTAGCTCCGATTCGATACTTTCTATATTAAACTCCGCTTCGGCAAGTTCGATACGGATATTAAGAGCCTCGGCCATCCCCTCGCCCGCCGCATTGCTCATTGCTTTCATGCCTCCGGCAGATGGTTGCGCCCCCTGCGGAGCCGGAGCCGGAGCGGCTGCCGATCCTCCCATAGCCCCCATGCCGCTCATGGCTCCGCCCACAGGCGAATTGCCCTGCGAGGCCGCAGCCGGCTGCATCCCGCCCCCCTGCATAGAGCCCGAACCCAGCGCCGGGCCTGACGGAGCCTCCATTTTACGGATAGCCAAAGCTTCGAGCCTTAGCAGCAAATCCATACGGCGGCGGTTGTACTTCAAGGTCTCGCTAAGGCGGCAAAGCTTGCACCATTGCGTATAAACATCGAGCCACAGCCTGTTGCGCGCTTCGCGAAACTCCTCGTAGCTCATCCGGGCCATGTGTTGAGCCTCGGTGCGGGCCGCCTTCCTTACGCCAAACCACGGGAACATCTGCATAAGCTTAAGCTCCGCCGCCTGCCGGCCCTCCACAAGCGTCATAGGCTGGACAAAGAAGCCCATCTCAAGCTGCGGATCGTCTAAGGCCCCGGCCTGCGGCGCCTTCAAAACGCTCGCCTGCCAAAGGGCGAAAGCCGACTGCACGCCGGGGTTCTGCGCCGCCGCTATCTTAAGATAAAGGGGTAAGGAATCATTTTGCGCCTTAACAGGCGATAGCGATACCGCCGTAAAGCACAGCAGGCTAACAGCAGCCTTCAGCCATCCGGAAGCCGGCGCTTTCAACCCGGTGCCAACCTCGGAAAACCCCATTTTTTTTCCGGGAAGGAAATGTAGACCTCGGAAAGCTTCACGGATTTTTCGGGAAGGAATCTTAGACCTCGGAAAGCTTCCCGGAAATCTCGGGAAAGAATCTTGATCCTCGGAAAGCTTCAAGGAATCTCCGGCAAGGAATCTTAGACCTCGGAAAGCTTCACAGAAATTCCGGCAAGGAATCTTAGTCCTCGGAAAGCTTCCCGGAAATTCCGGGAAGGAATATTGGTTCTCGGAAAGCTTCACGGAATCTCCGGCAAGGAAATGTCGTCCTCGGATGGTTCCCGGGAAATTTCCAGACCAAGCCTGAGCTTGAGAGCGGCTTGGCAAATCGCCCGACCGGGAAGCAAAGGTTGAGCGGGAGGCGAAATCTTTGGGCGGTAGGGGTTGTATTGATAGATAATCTCATACTTGATTTCTTTTATACCGTTGGTTTAAGCTTATTGAACCGCAGGCTGTTCAGCGCAACGCTCAAGCTGCTTAGAGCCATGGCCCCGCCGGCTATCATCGGGTTGAGCATAAAGCCGCACAGAGGGTAAAGGGCTCCGGCCGCGATGGGGATGGCAAGAGCGTTGTACAAAAACGCCCAGAAAAGGTTCTGGCGGATCACTGCCGCCGTGTCGGCCGAGAGCTTCAAGGCGGCCCCGATCTTTTCCAAATCGCCCGATACGATGGTGAGCGACGCCGTTTCTACGGCTGCTTCGCTGCCTTTGCCCATCGCTATCCCAACGTTGGCCGCGGCCAAGGCTGCGCTGTCGTTCACGCCGTCGCCCGCCATGGCCACGATGCGGCCTTCGCCTCGCTTTTTCATCACGAGGTCGAGCTTGCCGGAGGGGGCAACCTGCCAATAATACTCGTCGATACCTACGCTAAGGGCAACGGCGCGGGCTGCCGCCTTATTGTCGCCCGTTGACATAATCGTTTCGACGCCCGCTTTGCGAAGGGCGGCTACGGCTCGTTGCGAGCTGGGCTTAACGGCGTCGGCTATGGCGAAAAGGGCGGCAATCAGGGCGTCTGACCCGAATATCACAACGGTTTGCCCCTCGGCTTCGCTCTCGGCTATCCACCGGGCAATCTCGTCGCTTATTAATTGGGGAGGGAAGAGGGAGGCGCTGCCTGCGTACCATGTCGACTTGCCGCGCTCGGCTTTCACTCCTTTGCCCGGAACAAGCTGAACCGACATCGGCTCGCCGGATATCTCCGCCCCGCCTTCCGACTGCGATATAAACCGGGCAACGGCTTCGCCGAGCGGATGCGACGCCGATCGTTCCATGGTGTAGAGTATGCTGCGGAGCGGGGCTGTATTGCTCGCTATCCAGCGGCTGCGGGCAACGGCCGGACGTCCGGAGGTGATGGTTCCGGTTTTGTCGAGGATTACCGCGTCGACTTTGCGCAGGGTTTCGAGGCAGTCAACGTTCTTTATCAAGATGCCCTGCTCGGCTCCTTTCCCGATCCCTACCATCACCGCCATCGGGGCGGCCAGACCCAGGGCGCAGGGGCAGGCTATCACGAGCGTTGCAACGAAAGCCGAGATGGCTCTTTCGATTGCCGCCTCGCCTCCGAAGGCGAGCCAGAGCCCGGCCGAGGTAAAGGCTATTGCTATCACCGCCGGAACAAAAACGGCTACAACCTTGTCGACCGTTTTCAATACCGGAGCCGAGTTGCGGGCTTCGTCTACCAGCCTGATCATTTGGGCAAGGAAGGTGTCGCCTCCCAGTCGCGTTATGCTCATCCGGAAGCTGCCGGAGGCGTTAATGGTTCCGGCGTAAACGGTCGAGCCTTGAAGCTTCTCGGCCGGTAGCGACTCGCCGGTAACGGCGCTCTCGTCGACAAACGAATGGCCGCTTATCACCTCGCCGTCGGCCGGGATCCTGCTTCCGGCGGCTACCCACGCAACGTCTGACGGGGATAGCTCGGCTATGGGCTTCTCTACCACCGACCCGTTGGGGAGTATAACCGACGCCGTCCGGGGGCTAAGGGCGATGAGACTGCGTATGGAGGCCGACGTTTTGCGCCCCGCTCTTCCTTCGAGCCACCGGCCGGCAAGGATAAAGGCTACGATCACGCCCGAAGTCTCAAAATACATATCGGCATGCGACCCTATTGCAAGCGACCGGAGGCTATACGCCCAGGCAACGGTTGCGCTTACGGTCACGAGGGTGTTCATATTAACCCGCCCGTTCCGCGCCTGCCTGAAGGCGTCGCTGAAAAACGCGCGTCCGCAGATGAGAAGAACAAAGGCGGAGAGCGCGGCCGACGCGTATCCAGCCCAAGCTTCGCGCATCAGAGGGGTCATCCCGATCGCTACCAGGGCGGCCGCGCATACGAGGGCCGTTGCCGCCCGCCGTCCAAGAATGGTGAACGAACGGCGCTCGGCCTCGTCGCGGAGGCGGAGGAGATGGTCGTGGTCGTGGGCTACGACGATGTCGTACCCGGCGCGGCGAACAGCCTCCTGCCAGAGCGAGGGAGTGGTTACGGTTGGGTCGTACTTCACGCGGGCAGTCTTGTCGGCCAGCCTGACTTCGGCCCACGATACGCCGGGTTGCTTCCGCAGGGCCTGGGCTACGGCCGAGGCGCATCCGGCGCACGATAAGTTGAGAACGGTTACGGTTACTTCGGCTATCATCTTTCGCCGCCTCCTTTCCCGATAGCCGACTCGCGCCACCAGCATTGGAGCACGGGTACTACGAACATCGTCATGCTCTGGATCAGCATGCCTCCGAACGTTGGGATGGCCATAGGTATCATAATGTCGGCCCCCTTGCCGGTAGAGGTCAATACCGGAAGCAGGGCGATGAGCGTCGACGCCGTGGTCATGGCCGCAGGACGCACGCGCCGCAAACCGGCCTTCACTACCGTTTCGCGTATCTCGCTCCGAGTCTTGGGGTCGTATGTTACGAACGATTCGTGGATGTAGGTTCCCATCAGAACGCCGTCGTCGGTCGCGATACCGAAAAGGGCGATGAAGCCAACCCATACCGCTATGCTGAGATTGACGGGGTGCATACCGAACATCTCGCGAACGCTTGCGCCTCCAACCTCAAAGTTCATAAACCATGGCTCTCCGTAAAGCCAAAGCATGATAAACCCGCCGGCAAAGGCCACAAACACTCCGGAGAAATGGATGAGCGACGCCGTAACCGTCCGGAACCTGAAGTACAGTATGAGCAATATCGCCAGCAGGCATAGCGGAATCACAATCATCAATCGCCGGGCTGCCCTTTGCTGCTGCTCGTAATTGCCGGCAAACTTATAGTGCACTCCCGCCGGGAGCTCTATCGCTCCGCCGCCGATTTGGGACCGCAGGTGGCGGTCGGCCTCGTTTACAACGTCGACTTCGGCCTTCCCGCCCACTTTATCGAATATAACGTATCCGGTAAGGAAGGTGTTCTCGCTTTGGATCATCTGCGCTCCGCGGGCGTACTCGATGTCGGCCACGGAGCCGAGGGGAATCAGCGCTCCCTGGGCCGACTGCACCATGATCCCGGCCAAAGCCTCCGGGTCGTTGCGCAGCTCGCGGGGATAGCGGAGGCGTATCGGGTATCGCTCGCGGCCCTCAACGGTGGTAGACAGCGCCATCCCGCCTATGGCCGACTCTATCGTTGCCTGAACGTCGGCCACCGTCATCCCGTATCGGGCCATCTCCACCCGGTTGAGGCGTATCTCGATGTAGGGAGCCCCTACCGCGCGGTCGTAAAACACCGTGGAGGGGAGGATGGAGGGAACTTCCTTCAGGGCCGCCTCTATCGCCTTGCCGGCTTGCTCGATGCTCTCGAGGCTGGGGCCGTAAACTTTCAGCCCCATAGGGGCCCTCATCCCCGTTGAGAGCATTACCAGGCGGGCCTCTATCGGTTGCAGCTTGGGGGAGGAGGTCAGGCCCGGAAGATGGGATACGTTTACTATCTCCCGCCATATATCGTCGGCGCTGCGTATATGGGGCCTCCAGGCCCTGAAGTACTCGCCCCGCCGGCTCGGTACCAGGCTGTCGCGTGGAATAATGCGAAAGCCCGACGACAACGGATCGTATACCGACCCGTCGACAAGGATAAAGGCCCCGGAGGAGTTGGTTTTAAACCGCATCCTTTGCCCGTCGTCGTTCAGGATATACTCCGGCCGGTAGTTGACAGTGTTCTCAAACATCTGAACCGGGGCCGGGTCGAGGGCCGAGTTAACCCGCCCCCACTTGCCCACGGCGGTTGCCACCTCCGGGATGGCCGACACGCGCTTGTCGATCGTTTCGATAAGGCGCAGGTTTTGCTCCACCCCGGTGTGGGGCATGCTTGTGGGCATCAGCAGGAAGGAGCCCTCGCCCAGCGACGGCATGAACTCCTGACCCATCCCACGCCAAATCCAGACCCCGGCGGCTACCGTCAGGAGCGGAACCAGCATAAACTTCCAGCGGTTGGCAAGGCACCAGCGCAGTATCTTCTCATAAAAAACCACCAGGGCCCAAAGTACGCCGAGTATGCCGCCCGCGGCCCCAACCACAAATGCTATGTTGGCCCCGAACCCAGCCTCGGTTCCGGCCGGGAGCCACTCCGACGCAAGGTAGATAACCGCCGCCGCAAGTACCGACGCCCGTAACCCTGTCCTCCACTTCCTTCCTATTATATATACGCGCAGCGACATCACATAGTAAGCCGCCGTGGGCAGCAGCGCAAAGCCAATGATAAAGGCCGAGGCCAGGGCAAACGTTTTGGTATAGGCCAGGGGCTTGAACAGCTTTCCCTCCTGCGCCTGCATTACAAACACGGGCAGGAAGCTGATTACCGTTGTGAGCATCCCAGTTGACAAAGCCCCCGACACTTCCTTCACCCCCGAAGCAATCAGCTGCGCAAGCTCCTTGCCCCGCTTCATGGGCCCGCCTTCCTCTTTCATCCTCAGCAGAACGCTCTCAACGATAACCACGCCCACGTCGACCATTACCCCTATCGCAATCGCAATGCCCGACAGCGCCATTATGTTGGCATTGATCCCCGTATACCTCATCATGATAAACGCCGAGAGTACCGCAGCCGGCAGCAAGCCCGAAATGATAAACGAGGCGCGGAGGTTAAACACCAGTACGATCACAACTATAATGCAGATCAGTATCTCGTGCGTAAGGGCAGAGCCCAGCGTGCCTATCGTTTCGCGGATCAGGCCGGAGCGATCGTAAAACGGAACAATGGTTACCTTCGACGCCGACCCGTCGGCCAGGATCTTCTGCGGCAGCCCGGCCTCTATCTCCTTGATCTTTTCCTTAATGTTGCCGATAACCTCCATGGGATTGGAGCCGTACCGGGCCGTTACCACTCCGCCCACGGCCTCCACGCCCTCCTTGTCGAGGCCTCCGCGACGGTCGGACGGGCCTGTCGTTACCTGCGCAACGTCTTTTATCCTTACGGGGAGGCCTTCGCGCATGGTAACCACCGATTCCTCGAGGTCGGCCGTTGACTTTACATAGCCCAGCCCCCTCACCAGATATTCGGCCATGTTGATCTCAACCGTGCCGGCCCCCACGTCGAGGTTCGACTTGCTCACCGCATTCATCACATCCATTACAGATACGTTCCAGGCCCTCATAGCGTCGGGGTTGATCTCTACCTGATACTCCCTGGCGAAGCCTCCCACCGAGGCCGCCTCCGCCACGCCTGCCGCCGACGACAGGGCGTACTTAACGTAGAAGTCCTGAACCGTGCGCAGCTCGTCGGGGCCCCACCCCCCGGAAGGCTTGCCGGTTGCCGGGTCGCGCCCTTCAAGGGTGTACCAAAACACCTGCCCGAGGGCGGTTGCGTCGGGCCCGAGGGCGGGCTGCACTCCCTCTGGCAGGATTCCGGGAGGCAGGGCGTTGAGCTTCTCCAGGATGCGGGAGCGGCTCCAGTAAAACTCCACGTTGTCGTCGAAAATAACATATATGAACGACATGCCGAACATCGAGGTACTCCTGACCGTTTTTACTCCGGGGATACCCAGCAGCGCGGCAGTGAGCGGATAGGTTACCTGCTCCTGCATATCGGCAGGCGAGCGCCCCATCCATTCGGTAGCCACTATCTGCTGGTTGTCGCCAATGTCGGGAATGGCGTCGACAGGCACCGGACTGTCGAGCGCCCCCTGCCCTTTCCATCCGAAGGGAGCCACCGACACGCCCCAGGCCGCCACTGCCGCGAGCAGCAGCAGGGCGATTATTCTGTTGTTAAGGAAATATTCTATCAGTTTATTCAGCATGCTATATGATGTTTGCTACTTTTTAGTACCCGCAAATATATGAAACATGATCGGATTTGATAATCTCGGACAATCAACCCCGCCAGCCTCCCTGCCGCGCTGCGCCAACCGCCAATCCGGCCGGGGTTTCCCGCCATAGGGGACTGTGCGTATCCGCCGCAAGGCGCGGTTTCTACGGCGCGTAGATTGGGTGTGTCAGAGCTAAAGCATGGTCTCTACGGCGCGTAGATTGGGCGCGCCAATACTAAAGTACGGTCTCTACGGTGCGTAGATTGGGCGTACAGGTACTAAAATATGGTCTCTACGGTACGTAGATTGGGCGTGTAAGAGCTAAAGTACAGTCTCTACGGTGCGTATATTGGGTGTGCAGGTACTAAAATATGGTCTCTACGGTGCGTATATTGGATGTATCAGTCCTAAACACGGTCTCTACGGTGCGTATATTTGGCGTGCCGACACTTAAGTATAGTCTCTACGCTACGTAGATTGGGTGTGTCATAGCTAAAGCATGGTCTCTACGATGCGTAGATTGGATGTATAGGCTCTAAACACAGTCTCTACGCTGCGTAGATTTGGCATTTCAGCTCTGAACATGGTCTCTACGGTGCGTAGATTATGTATTTTCATGCTAAAGTATGGTCTCTACGCTGCATAGATTTGGTATTTAAGCTCTGAGCATGGTCTCTACGGTACGTAGATTATGTACTTTCATGCTAAAGTGTGGTCTCTACGCTGCGTAGATTTGGTATTTAAGCTCTAAGGCATAGTCTCTACGGTGCGTATATTTGGTATTTCAGCTCTGAACATGGTCTCTACGCTGCGTATATTATGTACTTTCATGCTAAAGTATAGTCTCTACGCTGCGTAGATTATGTATGTAAGAGTGGATTTGCAGTCTCTACGCTGCGTATATTGGGCATGTCAGAGTGAATTTGCAGTCTCTACGCTGCGTATATTGGGTGTGCGAGGATGAATTTACGGTCTCTACGTTGCGTAGATTGGGTATATCAGTCCTGAACATGGTCTCTACGGCGCGTATATTTGGCATGTTGGCGCTAAGGCATGGTCTCTACGCTGCGTAGATTTGATGTATCAGCGATAAAGCATGGTCTCTACGTCGCGTATATTGGGCATGTTGGCGCTAAAGCATGGTCTCTACGCTGCGTATATTGGCTATCCGGCGGCGGGGGGAGGTTTCCCCATGCCCGGGAAAGGGGGCGCCGGCTTGGGGCGGAGGGTTCCCGCCGTCATTGGAAACCTCTGCTGCGATTCGGAAGAGGGGGCCGGCTTCCGGCGCTTGGGATAATCGTCTCCGGGGCGAGTGTTGCCGGGGGCGGCGCCGGCGGGAAGTTGCAGGAGGGATGGGCGGCGCATGGGGCGGGAGGGGGCAAGCCGGGCTGGAAAAGAGGGGGGCGCGAGGGCGTGAGGCGGCAAGCGGGATCGGGATTGCCGGGGGCCGGCGTATTGCATAATCTATCCCCTACCCTCTTTGTCTTCTCCAAAATCCTTTTATTTTTGCAATAAATTCGTACTGCTATCAAAACAATAAAATACATACTGCTACTCCTGCTCGCCGCCGGCTGCCTCGTATTCGTAGCGCCGCCGGCGGCTTTGCTGATTCCTTCTTTACAGAGAAGTATTAAGGAATGGGCGGCAGACTTATTGTCGAAGCGGCTTGACTCGCCGGTCGAGATAGGCCGGGTTAGCATAGGCTGGCCCAACAGGCTGGCGCTTGCCAACGTGAGGGTGATGGAGCGCGGGGCCTCCGGAAGGGCTATGCTGGAGGCGGGCAGGATAATGGCCGATATCGACCCGGCCGCGCTCGTTAACCGGAGGGTTGTGTTTACCACCTTGCGACTGTTCGACTTCTCGATCTCGATAAGGCGAAGCGACGGGGATAGCCCTCTCAACATCGGGCGGGCCTTAGAAGCGCTGGCAAGAAGGGATACCGCCAGGCCGCCCTCGAAGGTTGAGGTTGATATACGGGCGGCCCTGCTGCGCAACGGCAGTATCAGCTACGACGTGGCGAGCGAGCCGCAAACGCCGGGGAGGTTTAACGCCGGGCATGTTGCGGTTTATAGCCTGAAGGGTAACGTATCCCTTGAGGTAACGGGGGCCGGCGGCTTTAACGCGAGGCTTTCGGGGCTGGCGCTAAAGGAGAAGTCGGGGGCCGAGTTAAGCAGGCTGGCCATGTCGCTGGCCGTAAATGCCGACAGCGTAACGGTTA
Organism: Tannerellaceae bacterium; assembly: GCA_031280645.1. The sequence goes on from JAITGL010000025.1 coordinate 71,029, forward strand.
CCGGGTGCGAAGTCAGTATGCCCGGCTCGCGTTTATCCATACCTCGCGCGGGGGTAAAGCTCTCGCGGAGCGATAATACCGGCGGGGTTCCAATAGCCTTTGAGCTTGCTCCGTCGACGGTTGCGCTTCGCGACTTCGCGGCTTTCGCTCCTTCTTTGCGGAATATGCCGGGCGCCGCCCGGGTATCGGCCGAGGCGGATGGCGATATGAACAGCTTTAACCTGCGGAGCCTCAATGTTGCGATGGACCAGGACTTCCTGTTCGACGGGCAAATGTCGCTCAAGGGCGTCGACCGCCCGAACGAGGCCTATCTGTACGGCAAGGTGAACCGCATGTTCGTAACCCCGGAGGGCGCTCGCCTCCTGTCGGCCGCCGCGGGCAACGGCTCCGCCGAGCTGCCCGAGGTTGTACGGCGGCTGGGTACGGTTACTTTCGAGGGTAGCATATCGGGATTTTTCGACAATATGGTTGCCTACGGCAGGGCGAACACCGCAATCGGGTCGATACGTACCGATATACTGATAGGGAGCAACCGCGAGAAGGGCGCAGACAGCTACGTTCGCGGCCGGATATGGTCGTCGGAGCTTTTGATAAGCGAGCTGTTCGGCAACGGCAACCCGTTTGGCTCGGCTCGCTTCGACGCTACCATCAATGCCGTGATGCCATCCGGCCGTCCGTTTACCGTAGACGTTGCGGCCGGCATACGGGAGTTCGACTTCAGGAACTATCGCTACGATAACCTGCAACTCGCCGGCCGGTTTGTTCCCGGCGGCTTCTCGGGCCGTATGGAGCTCGACGATCCTAACGGATCGCTCGTTGCGGAGGGAATGTTTGCCCGCAACGCCGGCGGTGGATACGCGTTTGACTTCGCAGCCCGGCTCGACCATTTCCGTCCCGACCATCTTAACCTTTGGGACAGGCTTGAATCGCCCGACATATCGGCCTCGGTAAGGGCCGACTTCAGGGGTTCGCACCTCGACGATATGGAGGGCGGCATCTCGGTCGACAGTCTTACGATCCGCACGGCGCCAAGCGCGTTCTTCATGCGCAATATAACGCTTTCCGTTAGCGACGGCGCATCCCCGCCCGACAAGAAGCTTGCGCTCGAGTCGGACATTGCGCGCGGCGAGGTTAACGGCGTTTACTCCTTTGCCACCATCCTTCCGGGCTTTGTAAACACGCTTGAGAGTTACGCTCCGGCCTTGGCCAAGGCTGCGCCGGCATACTCGGCCGAGAAGGAGAACAACTTTTCGTTCTGGCTTGAGATAAGCGATACCGAGGCGCTATCTTCCACCCTCATGCTGCCGGTAAGCGTTGCCGGAACGGCGCGGGTTACGGGGCATTACAACAACATGTTCGACAAGTTTCGCTTCGACGTTGACGCGCCCCTGCTGTCGGCCGGCAAGGCGATGGTAGAGAACTGCCGCGTTACGTGCGAGAATCCGGGCGATCATATAGCCTTTCGCCTCGATGCGGAAGGCGCCGTTGGCGAGGGGCGCAACAAGGTTGAACTGACGGCAACCCTTAAGGATAACCGGATGGAGGCCATGCTGCACCTGGCCAACGGTAACGCGCGGCTGTTTGAGACGCGCCTTGCGGCCTCGGCCGTATTCGTCAACGACGACGAGGAGGGCCGTGGCCTGAGGGCCGACTTCCGCCTCCACCCTTCGCAGTTTGCGCTTAACGACAGCGTATGGAGCGTTGACGAGGCTTTGGTTAGCGCGGCCGGCAAGAAGGTTAACGTATCCGGCTTCCGCATCTCTCATAACGACCGCTTCCTCAGCGTAGACGGGGCGGTGTCGGACAACCCGGCCGATACCCTCGCAATCGAGCTCAACAGGATAGAGCTCAAGTATGTGTTTGACCTGGTCGACATCCCGGTATTGAAGTTCGGAGGGGAGATGAGCGGGCGGTTTACCGCAGCCGACCTCTACCGCAGCCGTATGATAGGCGCCAGCGGGGCCAGGGTCGACGGCTTCTCGTTCAACGGCGCGCATCTCGGCAGCCTGGCTCTGTCGAGCCGCTGGGACGAAGGGCGACAGGGCATCCTGCTTAACGGCGTTATATCCGACGGCGATACGTCGTCGACGGCGGTTAACGGGTACATCTACCCGATAGGGCCCTCCGACGGCCTCGACTTGCGGTTCGACGCCAATAACCTTAACGCCGGCTTCCTCCAGGAATACATGGACGGCGTGGTAGCCGGCTTCCGCGGACGGGCGACAGGGCATGTTCGGCTGTTCGGATCGTTCGACGACGTTGACCTTGAGGGACGGGTTGCTATTCGCGACGGAGGGCTGGGCATCGACTTCCTCAACACGTACTACGCCTTTGCCGATACCGTTAGCCTGGAGAGCTGCCGCATATTCATGAACAACGTTTCAATAAGCGACGCTTACGGCAACAGGGGGAGGATAAAGTCGGCCGAGCTGCGACACCGCTTCCTGCACGATGTGGAGTTCGACATCGAGCTCGACAACATCGACAACCTGCTTGTGTATAACGCCGACGAACGGCAAAACCCCAACCTCTACGGCCGCGTGTTCGCCTCCGGCGGAGTTGAGCTCCACGGCAACGAGCAGATAATAAACGTCGACGTGAGGCTGCGCAACGGTCCGCGCACGTCGATAGGCATCAACTTCATGGATAATCCAACCGCTACCGCCTACGACTTTATCGCATTTGCAAACCGCAATGCGCCATCTGCCGGCGCAACACAGCCCAAGCCCGCCGCGCCGCCTGCCGACCAAGGCCCCGAAATACGCGCCGGCTTCCAGCTCGACCTCGCTCCCGACGCCTCAATCGACTTTATGATGGACGCGACAGCCGGCGACAAGATAACCGGATCGGGCAACGCCAGCCTCCAGATATCCTACGGCTCCAAAACCGACCTGAAAATCTACGGGACAATGCACATAGTAAAGGGAGAGTATAACTTTAGCCTCCAGCAACTAATCAGGAAGAACTTTGCGATACGCGAAGGCAGCTCCGTAACCTTCAGCGGCGACCCGGCAACCGCCAGCCTCAACATCAACGCCGCCCACAGCCTGACGGCCAACCTGGGCGACCTCGACCCCGTACTGCTTAGCGAAAGCCCCCGGACGAACGTTCCCGTAAACTGCGTAATGCTCATCCAGGGCCCGTTTGCACACCCCGCCATCGCCTTCGACCTCGAGCTCCCCGGATCAAACAGCGAGCTCGAACAAATCGTAAGAAGCTACGTAAAGACGGAAGACATGCTCACCCGGCAGATAATCTACCTGCTTGTGCTCAATACCTTCCACCCCTCCGGATTTGCGCAAACCACGCTGCCGAGCGAGTTCAACGCCCTCACCTCGGCCGCCCTGTCGTCGCAGATATCCGGGCTGCTCAACTCGATAACCGACAAGGTGCGAATCGGAACCAACATTCGCACCAGCCAGGACGGGTTTAACGATACCGAGGTTGAGATGCTGCTGTCCAGCCAGATGTTCGACAACCGCCTGCTCTTTAACGGCAACTTCGGGTACCGCAGCAACCCCACCGTGAAAAACGTATTTGTGGGCGAATTCGACCTCGAATACCTGCTCACCCCCACCGGCGAGTTCCGCCTCAAAGCCTACAACCACGCCAACGACATGTACCGCTACCTGAAGCAAAGCCTCACAACCCAAGGCTTCGGGTTTATGTACAAAAAAGACTTCTCATCGCTGTCCGAGCTCTTCGCCCGACGCCCGCGCCCCCTCACCGTACCGCGGGCGGGGCAAACCGCTCCTCAAACAAACTAAGGAGCCGCGCCGAAGCCAAGCCCATATCCTGCGCGCAGCCCAGCTCGGCCGCAAGCGAGGTTACGCCGCGGTCTGCAAAGCCGCAAGGATTAATCATCGCGAAGCCCCCCAGATCGGTATTTATATTGAGCGCAAGCCCGTGCATGGTAACAAAGCGGCTGCACTTTATCCCGATCGCGCAAATCTTGCGCGGCCTGTCCTCAACGCCAAGCCATACCCCGGCGGCGCCAGCCATCCTCCGGCCCTCAAGATTATAGTAGCGGAGGAAGGCGATAACGATTTCTTCAAGCGTATCAACATACCGCCGCAGCCCCATCCCCCACCGCTCAAGGTTAAACACCGGGTAAACGGTAAGCTGGCCGGGGCCGTGGTAGGTGGCGTCGCCGCCGCGACCAACGGCGAAGAGCTCCACGCCGCGACGGGCCAGGGCCTCCTCCGAGAGGAGTAAATTATTGGGATTTGCATTGCGCCCCATGGTTATTACGGGCCGATGGATGCAAAAAAACAGGCATGAGCGCCCTTCCCCGCCGCTTTGCCTGGCTTCAAGCAACGCCTCGAAGGCTGCGGCTTGCTTTTGCAGCGCCTCGCCGTAAGCTATGAGGCCCCAGTCTTCAAAGTAGAATGATTGTTGTTTCATCTGAATCTCCATGCTGCAAAGATACTACTATTTTTGCGGCCAGGAACGGCTCCAGAGCCCCCATCTCAATGTACTGCAATATTTTAGGCGACGGCAGCCCGCCCCTCGGGGACGGCTCCGGAGATTCGGGGGACGGCACCGGAGATTCGGGGGACGGCACCGGGGATTCGGGGGACGGCACCGGAAACCTCGGGGACGGCTCCGGAAACCCTGGGGACGGCTCCGCCCGGCGCTACCCGGCCTGATATCCGGGCAATGCAAAAGGGGGAACTCTCGCGAGCTCCCCCTTCCCTGTTAAAAAAATATTGTCGTAGATTGTTTGTGAATTATGCGTTTGGTTAATGCACTCCTTTGCGGGTATCCCACCATAGCTGCTTGCCCCAGAAGTCGTCGGTAACTTCGGCGTCGAAGGGGGCGTTGTTGGCGCTGTTGAGGTCGCGCTCGGTGGTTGGATAGGGCGAGCGGAAGGGGGGCACGTTGTGGTCGGCGTACTTGTTGGCGCGTCCGGGGGCGATGTAGTGGTTTTCGGGGATTCCGGTGCGGCGGTATAGCGACCATCCTTCCATTCCGTGCTTGAAGAGGGCTATCCATTCTTCGTACCACAGTTGTTTTTTGCCGCCGTTGAATTTGCCGGCTCCTTCAAGGTAGGCTGCGATCCCGTCTTCGGACACTCCGTTTTCTTCCATCGAGGTTATTACTCCGGCGGCGTAGGCCGTTTCGGCTGCGATGCCTCCGGTGTTGTATCCCAGGAGGGCGGCCTCGGCGATGTGGAAGTATACTTCGGAGGCGCGATAGTAGGGCGAGAATCCTCCGAGGTCGATGCCGAAGCGGGTTCCCCATACGGAATAGTTCTTGGCCTGGGGGTTGCTGCCTGCGCCGATTATGTATCCGCGGTAGAGGGGCTTGCCGTCGTTATAGTCGGGGTCGCCGGCTATCTGGCTGCTTGGGGTGGGGGTGAAGTATACTCCGATGCGCGGGTCGCTGCGTTCGAGCATGTGGTCGACGATGAGGTCGGCGGCGCAGAACTCGGTTTTGCGGGTGCGGTAGGCGTCGGCGATGGGTTCGTAGCGGCTAACGTCGGATCCGTCCCACCAGAAGTATGCGTTGTGCTCGTTGTCGTCGATCAGGGGGTACTTGGTTTGGTTGCCCAGCAGTTCTTCAACGTGCTGCTTGGCCAGGGTTGGGTTTACTTCGGAGATGCGTATGGCAAGGCGGAGGCGGTAGGAGTTGGCAAGGCGGCGCCATTTGTCCATGTCGCCAAAGAAGAGGAGGTCGCCAGCGCTGATGTCGTCGTCGCCTTCGCCTGCGGCGAAGCTGTCGCCTATTTCCTTGGCTAATGCGATGAGGGCGGGGTATATGTCTTCCTGCTTGTCATACTTGGGGGTGAGGGATCCTTCGGTCATTTTGGCCGCGTCGGAGTATGGTACGTCGCGCCAGCGGTCGGTTGCGGTGCGTATTATTTCGATCTCCATTGTTTTGGCTGCGAGCTCCATGTTTTTCTGTCCGGCTTCTTTGGCTCTGGCCTGGATTTCGCGGAGGTTGAGCAGTATGCGGTAGATGTACCTCCAGTTGGTGTCTTGCACTCCGGGGCGGAACTGGTACTTGGCTTCGTCGATGTAGCTCATTTTTGCTACGTATCCGGCAAATCCGGCGGGTTCGTCGAGCATGAACCAGCGGTCGTAAAGGCGGAGGCTGGTTTGCCATATCGACCATGCGAGGAGGTTGTTAACCGGCACGGCGGTTGGGTTGTCGGGGTCGGTATTAATTTCGTCGAACTTGTCGGCGCATCCGGCAGTTGCGAGCATTAAGCCTACTAATATGGCGCAGGTTGCGCGGTAGATATATTTTTTCATATTCTTTTTTACTTATATGATGAAATAAATTTAGAAAGTTATCCCCAGCTTGATTCCTATGCTGCGCGAGGGCGGGAAAACGTTGGTTTCAAATCCTACGCCTCCGTTGTCGGACGCATTGGTTGATTCGGGATCGAGGCCTATGAGGTTTGATTTGTGCGTCCAAAGCAGGGCTAGGTTATTGCCGATAAGGGATATTTTGGCTCCGCTTATGTATTTGGTTTTTGCCAGGAGGGCTTTGGGGAAGTTGTACGTTACGTGGGCTTCGCGTAGCTTGAGGTAGGATCCGTCGACTATGGCGAGCTGGCAGATGGAGTAGAATTGCCCGAAGAAGTCTTCTGCGTTTACGGCTACGTCGTTAACCTTGCCGTCGGCTGTTTTGAATACTTTGTCGGTCATTACGTTCTTGCCGGCTATAACGCCGTTTTCGCGGATGTCGCCCGAGGCGGTAAAGTCGTATATGCCGGTGTATCCTCCGAAGGCTTCCGACAGGGAGTAGATGTCGCCTCCCTTGCGGAAGTCGAGCAGGAATCCGAATCCCCAGTTTTTGTAGGAGAATTCGTTGCTGAGGCCTCCTATCCAGTCGGGGGTTACGTCGCCGATGTCCTGGCTTGACTTGGATACGATGAATCCGTCTTCAACCAGTATTGATCCGTCGTCGTTGTAAACGAATCCTGTTCCCGACAGTGTTCCCCAGGTGAACTTGGTTACTTTGCCGTTTTCGTCGGTGCGGGGCGCGTAGGCGTAGTTGCGCACGCTCCAGCTTGATCCGATCTGGTAGGATGCGAGTCCGGGGTAGAGTTCTTCAACTATGCTTTTGTCTTTTGCCCAGTTGAGGGTGGCTGTCCAGTTGAGTCCTTGGGGGTTTTTAACGATGTCGGCGCTTATTTGGACTTCGATTCCGGAGTTGCTGATTTTACCGGCGTTGATTACCATGTTTTCGTATCCGGAGCTGTTGGCAACGTTGGCGGTCATGATCTGGTCGGTGGTTATTTTGCTGTAATAGGCGGCGTCGAGGTGCAGGCGGTTGTTGAGCAGGTTGGCTTCAACGCCTATTTCCCATGTTTTAACCATTTCGGGGCGCAGTCCGAGCGGGGGGAATGTGAATGGGTTGCTGAAGAGGGTTACGCCTTTCATGCCTACGGTTTCGGAGCGGTAGTATGCTCCGTTGCGGTAGGGCGATGTTGCCGAGCCGATCTTGGCCCATCCGCCGCGTAGCTTGATATAGTCGATCAAGCTTGTTTCGGCTAACGAGGGGAGGGTTTCGGTAATAATCCAGCTACCGCTTGCGGAGGGGTAGAAGAAGGGGTCGTCGATGGTTGAATCCCAGTCGTTGCGCGCGCTGAGGTCGAGATATAGCTGGTTTTTCCATCCGAGGGATACGTTTGCGTACACTGAGTTTGAGCGTCGCAGCGAGTGGTCGGCCTCGGCGATTGGGCTTCCCGCTACGTTGGCCGGGGTATAAAGGCCTGGCACGGTGAGCTTGTTGCCTCCGATGGTTTTGACCGCGTAGTCGTAGTCGCGATAGTTGGCTCCGGCGAGGGCGTTAACGTTTATGTCGCCGAATTGCTTGTTGAGGTAAGCGATGAAGTCGGCGTTCACTTCCATTGTATGGCGGTTGTAGTCGCGGAAATATCCGTCGGGATAATCGGGGTCGGCTTCGCGTCGGGAGAGCTGGTCGGAGCCAAAGTAATCCATACCGAGGCGTCCTTCAAACTTGAGCCAGCTTGTGGGCTTGTACCATAGGGATGCTTTGCCGAAGGTGCGGTCGCGCTTGTAGGTGTTGGTGTTTCGATAGGCTACGTAGTAGGGGTTTGAGTGATATTCCTGCTGCCAGTTATACAGGGTATAGTTTCCGGCGGCGTCTTTCTCGTCCCAGTTATCCTTAAGGGCTTTCATGTCGACTTGGCGCCCGAACCATTGCAGGAGCGACTGGGCGGGGTTGGTGGCATTGTATCCGGTTCCGGGGAGGTTGCCGCTTGTGGTGCGAACGTAATTGGCCGATATATCGAAGTCGATATATTTGTTGAACATGTATTTGTTGTTGATAGAGGCGGCATAGCGTTGCAGGTCGGTATTGGGGCTTGTGCCGGTTTGTCCGCGATATGATATGGATGCGCGGGTAACGGAATGTTCGGAGGCTGAGGAGAGCGAGATGGTATGCGAGTTTGAGGCTCCGAGCACAAAGAAGTCTTTCACGTTGTTGGGATGCGAAACCCATGGCGTGGCTTTTCTTACTCCGTTTTCAACGGGGCTGTTGAACTGCGGGAGCTGCAAGCCGATGTCGAGGCGCGGACCCCATGATTCGTCGGCGTTGTCGTTAACGCCGTTGCCGTATCCGTCGAGGTAGGCGTAGCCGTGCAGGAGGGCGAAGTCCTGGTAGCTACCGGTGAATCCGCCTGCTTGGGCTTCTTTCCAGTCGTATTCCGATCCGTAGTATCCGGCGCCGTATTTATTCTGGAAGGAGGGGAGGCCGTACACCTGATCGACAGTATAGTCGCCGTCGTATGAAATCGTAACGCCGCGTCCTTTGGTTCCCGTCTTGGTTGTGATGAGCACAACGCCGTTACCGGCGCGCATACCGTAGAGCGCAGCCGATCCTCCCTTGAGCACGGATATCGACTCGATGTCGTTGGGATTGATATCGTTCAGCCCCGATCCGAGGTTTATAGTCGCTCCAGTACTATTGTCGTTCGACACCGGGATACCGTCGATAACGATAAGCGGCTGGTTGTTGCCGAACGACGAGTTGCCGCGGATAACGATATTCTGCGAGGCGCCGATTTGTCCGCCCTGAGCGGTTACCTGCACGCCGGCTATTTTGCCCGAAAGGGCTGTGATGACGTCTTTTTGCCCGCCTCCGGTAATTTCTTCCGACTTAACTTCCTGCATGGCGTATCCCAGCGACTTTTTTTCGCGCGAGATACCGAGGGCGGTTACAACCACTTCGTCGAGCCGGTGCGTTCCCGACGTCATTACGATTCTTAAATTAGGTTTGATAGCCACTTCTTGTGTTACCATTCCTACGAACGAAACCTGCAGGGTTGTTGAGCCGGCAGGAGCTTCGAGCGTAAAGCGTCCGTCAACGTCGGTTATGTTACCTATGAAGGTACCTTTAACCACAACAGACGCACCTATGATTGGCTCGTTGTCTTCGCCGGAAATGACCGTGCCGGTCACTCGCGTAGTTTGAGCCGCTGCAAATCCAATGCTTAGTAAAAAGCATGATAACAGATAAATCAATCTTTTTTTCATAAATACTCCATTAAAATAAATAATTAAAAAACTTACTTGTTCGCATATATTGTTCTGAATTGTTTAGCGGAACATACCCACAAACTTCCCAATCCCACTCTTTCCGCCTGAGTTCGGACACAGCAAAAACCTTCCCATGCGAACAGCCGCAGCAATCCGCCGTACATCGGGAAACCGCACGACGAAACCGCGGGATGCGGTTGCTCCCGGAAAATAAAAGTTAAGGTAGGGCGAGTAAATTTTAGGACTAACGCACGAGGCGCTGTGTGTGTGTGTGTGTGTGTGTGTGTGTGTGTTTAACAAAATATTTCATTCTGCCAAACAGCGTAGAGAGATAATAAGAATTAGTAACACCTTCAAAAATCATATACAATTTAGTAGCATTATTCTATTTATACATTGAGCCGGCAAGCAAAGTGTTGCCTCAGGCTGCAAAAATAAAGATTTTATTTTTACTGCAAAATAATTAACACATGATAGGGGAGCAAAGGCAATATAATTTTGATAGGCCCTCTTGTTTTTTCTTATACCCCGACGCGACGATTATAATATTGTTCGCGCAATCAAGATTCGGCGCAATGTTGTTTAAGGCTTTTACGATGCCTTGCCTTATTTGTATAGATCGGCAAGCTATCCAAGATCCGGATAAGAACGAAGCAAAATTGCGGCGAATCTGTCCAGTTCTGGGCTTGATGCCGCAAGCGCTGATAATTTACCCTGCAAAGGGTATTGGGCTTGTTGAAAAAAGCAATCATCTTTGTAACTCTGAAAAATACTTTAAACATTTAAACAGAATATACTCAATGGCTACAAATGATTTAAGATTTGAGACCCTGCAAGTTCACGCAGGGCAGGATGCAGATCCTACAACGCAGGCAAGAGCATTGCCGATTTATCAAACAACCTCCTATGTTTTCAAGGATGCAAAAGAGGGGGCCGACTTGTTTGGCTTGAGGAAGTTCGGCAACATTTACACACGGCTGATGAATCCCACAACCGATGTGTTTGAAAAACGCGTTGCCGCTCTTGAGGGTGGAGTTACGGCGCTGGCAACATCGTCGGGGCAGTCGGCACAGTTTATTGCGCTCAACAATATCCTCGAAGTTGGCGACAACTTCATTACCACTTCACATCTTTACGGAGGCACGTACAATCAATTCAAGTCGCAATTCAAGCGCTTGGGCGTTGAAGTACGCTTCACCCCATCCGACAATCCGGAGGAGTTTGCCAAGCGAATCGACAAGAACACCAAGGCCATATACTTAGAAAGCATCGGCAACCCGGAACTTAACGTGCCCGACTTCGACGCCGTTGCCGCCGTAGCTCACGCCAACGATATCCCGCTGATTGTTGACAACACGTTCGGCGCAGCCGGCTATCTGTTCCGCCCGTTCGAGCATGGAGCGTCGGTGGTTGTAGAATCGGCAACAAAGTGGATCGGCGGACACGGAACTTCGCTCGGCGGCATAATTGTCGACAGCGGGACGTTCAATTGGGGCAACGGTAAATTCCCGGCTTTCACCGAGCCATCCGACAGTTATCACGGGCTTGTATTTTGGGATGTGTTTGGAGCAGGAGGGCCTTTCGGCAATATTGCGTTCAACATTCGCGCTCGCGTTGAGGGCTTAAGGGATTGGGGGAATACGCTTAGCCCGTTTAATTCTTTCCTTCTGGTTCAGGGTCTTGAAACTTTGTCGCTGCGAATAGATCGTCACGTTAGCAATACTCTTGCTCTTGCCGAGTGGCTTGAAACGCACCCCAAGGTGGAGTATGTAAACTATCCGGGACTAAAAAGCAGCAAGTATTATGCTCCGGCGAAGAAGTACTTCTCCAAGGGGCCAGGTGCTGTGCTAACCTTCAAGGTAAAAGGCGATCCAGCATTAGCCGACAAAGTTATCGACGAGGTTAAACTGCTGAGCCATCTCGCCAACGTGGGCGATGCCAAATCTCTGATTATCCATCCCTCAGCCACCACTCATGAGCAACTTTCGCCGGAAGATCAGCGCGCCAGCGGCGTAGAGCCGGGCTTGCTGCGTATTTCAGTGGGCATTGAGCATATTGAGGATATCAAGGCGGATATAGAGCAGGCCCTGGGTCGGATTAGTTAATTGATTGTGGAAAGTTAGATTGTTTAGATTAAATAAATCGGGAGGAGCAACGGGATGTTCTTTCCACTCCTCCTTCGCAAACCGCCGTGCTTATTCCATACACGGCGGTTATCTTTTGTATTCGATATATTTCGAGCCGAGAGGGATTGGGCACTCTTCCTGGGAGAGGAGTTCAAATATAGAATCAATAATGACTGCTTTGGTTATTGTCGTTGCTTGGAGATCTTTTAAGATCTTATTCTTGAGATAAACTCCATTAATATCTCATTGAATCTTTCCGGATTATCCATGTTGGCACAATGCCCTGCATTTTCGATTATATGGATTTCACTGCCGGGAATATCTTCATGCCATTGTTTGGCTAAAGTTATGGATAATTCCACATCATTGTCGCCCGATAGAATCAATAATGGGTAGCTGGATTGAATATGCGGTTTGTCTGCCGTTAGCTTGTCTAATCCAGACATAACAGTAAACGACTTACGGGTAAACTGTTTTGCGCTTTCGTAAAAATGCACTTGCTCCAATTTGTCTATCACTGCTTTAGAGGCGGTATACCTTCTAAACGCATCCATTGAAAAGATTATTTTTAATAGCCATTTAAACATCTCGCGTTGCTGCAACTTTGCAATCGCTTTCTGCTCTCTGTGTATATTGTAACCACCCAATACTGTTAGAGAGTGTGTTTTGTTAGGATATTTCAATGCGAAATCTTGAGCAAGCAATGAACCTAAAGAAACGCCGACAACATGTACTCTCTTGATATTCTCTTGCGCTATAATTTCAGCTAAATGAATTGATGTGGAGGCGATTTTATCTTTTGATTTCCCGACTCCGGTCGAGCCATGCCCCAGCATATCAATAGTGATAACACGGTATTGTTTTGAAAAATCATCTACCTGTTTATCGAAGCATCTATGGCAGCTAAATGCAGGGTGAAGAAAGGCTATTGCTTCACCGTTTTTATTTCCGCTCACAAAGTAATGAACAGAATAGCCGTCTTTCGCAAGTGTTTTCCGTTCGACTGTTGCATTGATTCTCATATTCAGTTTTTTGTTTTCTTTCATGTTCCGTATTTCCTTGTAATACTTGTCATTTTATTATTGAGCGATGAGAAACAAAAAAGTTGCATTTGTTTCTGAATCCCTGAAACAGGCGATCGTTTCCTGCTTTTCCGAACAATTAAGACCCGTAAACGGATTGATTGTTAATTGCCCGGAATTAACTTCTAATCCTAAATAACATTTTGCACCTTATCAAGTGATGTGATAATTGAACTTAGTTCTGCCTTTGCCTATACGCGACTTGTTTGGCTTAAAAGAAAGTCCAACAAGGACTTATATTAGTTGTCCTTGTTGGGCGCTGATTAATGACTTTATATATAACAGTGATGTTTATTCTTTTTTAGCGTCCTCTGCTTTCACGCTTTCCTCTATTGCTGCATTAATGGTAGCAGGTTCGATGGCGAGAGCAGCTTGTACAGTTGTTTTTTTGCGAGAACGTCTTGTTTTTGCTCCTTTTTTAGCAACGGTTTTTAACATGTTCTCGTTGTAGTCAACTAACTCTATGAAGCACATGGCGGCGTTGTCGCCAATTCGATTTCCTGTTTTGATAATTCGGGTATATCCTCCCGGACGTGTTCCTATTTTTCCGGCGACTTCCTTGAATAGTTCGGTAACGGCGTATTTGTTTTGCAGCTTACCAAATACTAAACGCCTTGAGTGTGTGTTGTCGTCTTTGGATTTGGATAGCAGCGGTTCTACGTATTTACGAAGAGCTTTTGCTTTAGCCGTTGTTGTAACAATTCTTTTGTGCATTATCAGCGACGTAGCCATATTGGAGAGCATGGCGGCGCGATGTGAGCTTGTACGGCTTAAATGATTTATTTTTTTATTGTGTCTCATTATATTAATCTTTATCTAATTTATATTTCGCAATATCCATCCCGAAGGAGAGGTTGAGATTTTCCAGAAGCACATCAAGTTCGTTCAGAGATTTCTTACCGAAATTCCGGAATTTCAACAAATCATTTTTATTAAATCTAACCAATTCTCCCAAAGTCTCCACATCAGCGGCTTTCAGGCAGTTCAAAGCTCTAACGGAAAGATCCATATCCGACAGTTTGCTTTTAAGCAATTGCCGCATGTGAAGAACTTCCTCATCAAACTCTTCGTCGATATCCATATTTACAATTTCAAATGCAATTTTTTCATCTGAAAAGAGCATGAAGTGATGAATCAATATTTTAGCAGCTTCTTTCAATGCGTCTTTCGGATGAATGGAACCGTCGGTAGAGATTTCAATGATCAGCTTTTCATAGTCGGTTTTCTGTTCAACGCGCAAAGGTTCTACCGAATACTTTACATTTCTAATCGGCGTGTAAATGGAATCAATGGCTATTACTTGCGGATCCGCTTCTAACACTCTGTTTTCTTCAGCGGGAATGTATCCACGGCCCTTATTGATAGTAAGCTCCATTTGGAAATTTGCATTAGGATCCAAACGGCAAATCACTAAGTTGGGATTCAGCACTTCAAACCCGATTAGCTGCTTATTAATATCGCCAGCTTTGAAAACTTCCGAATTAGAAACCGTTATATTGATTTTCTCATCTTCAATATCTTCCACCAAGTGCTTGAATCTTACTTGCTTTAAATTCAGAATTATGTTAGTTACATCTTCTATCACTCCCGGTATTGATCCAAATTCATGTTCAACTCCGCTGATTTTTATAGATGCAATAGCAAAACCTTCGAGCGATGACAGAAGAATACGGCGCAGGGCATTACCAATAGTAATCCCATAACCAGGTTCCAGCGGACGAAATTCAAACTTTCCGAAAACAGCGTCCGCCTCCAACATTAATACTTTATCGGGTTTTTGAAATGCTAATAGCGCCATGGAAGATCATTTTTTATTTGGAATACAATTCAACAATTAACTGTTCTTTAATGTTTTCTGGAATATCTGTTCTTTCCGGAAAATGCAACAGTTTGCCGCTCAAAGTAGAGGAATCCCATTCAATCCAAGGATACTTGCTGTGATTAAACCCGGCAAGAGAATTTTCAACAACCTCCATTGACTTAGATTTTTCTCTCACCCCTACCATTTGTCCAGTCTTTACAGAGTAAGAAGGAATGTTCACAACTTTGCCGTCGATGGTTATGTGTCGGTGGGAAACCAACTGCCTCGCAGCAGCGCGAGTTGGAGCAATACCTAAACGGAATACGACATTGTCTAAGCGTCTTTCGAGCAATTGTAACAACACTTCACCCGTAATGCCCTTCGACCGTGAGGATTTCTCAAACAGATTTCTGAATTGTTTTTCCAATACGCCGTAAGTGTGTTTGGCTTTTTGTTTTTCACGAAGTTGTATTCCATACTCAGAAGTTTTTCTCTTGCGAGCATTGCCATGCTGCCCCGGAGGATAACCTTTTCTGGAAAGGACTTTATCGGGTCCGAAAATAGGTTCACCAAACTTTCTGGCGATTTTTGTTCTTGGTCCAGTATATCTTGCCATTTTAATTATATTATTTCACTTATACTCTACGCTTCTTAGGAGGACGACACCCGTTATGAGGAAGAGGGGTTACATCTATTATCTCTGTGACTTCAATTCCAGTACCATGAATCGTACGAATAGCAGATTCTCGACCATTGCCCGGCCCTTTTACAAATACTTTCACTTTCCGTAAGCCTAAGTCGTAGGCAACTTTCGCACAGTCCTGAGCCGCCATTTGTGCAGCATAAGGAGTATTCTTCTTGGAACTTCTAAATCCCATCTTACCTGCAGATGACCAACTGATCACTTGCCCTTCGCTATTAGAAAGCGAGATAATAATATTATTGAAAGAAGAATGAATATGAGCTTGTCCTTGAGCATCGACCTTTACATTCCTTTTCTTAATTGCAACTGTTTTCTTTGCCATATCTATTACTCAATTATTTAGTTGCTTTTTTCTTATTCGCAACCGTTTTCTTTTTACCCTTACGAGTGCGAGCATTATTTTTAGTGCTCTGCCCTCTTAAAGGTAAACCGATACGATGACGTATCCCCCTATAGCAACCAATATCCATCAAACGCTTAATGTTAAGCTGCACCTCAGAGCGTAGATCGCCTTCTACTTTATAGCTTGCACCTATAACCTCGCGTATTTTTGATGCTTGATCATCTGTCCAATCTTTCACTTTAATATCTCGATCCACGCCTGCATCTCTCAGTATAGCATTCGCCGAGCTACGACCGATGCCATAAATATAAGTTAAAGCGATTTCTCCTCTTTTATTCTGCGGCAAATCAACGCCAACTATTCTTATTGCCATAATGTATTTATTGTCAATTTATATACAAAATAAAACTTATCCCTGCCGTTGTTTAAACTTAGGATTCTTTTTGTTGATTATATACAAACGCCCTTTCCTTCTCACGATCTTACAGTCAGGAGTTCGTTTTTTTAAAGATGCTCTTACTTTCATATTCTAGTATTTATTATTTATATCTAAAAGCAATTCTACCTTTTGAAAGGTCATACGGTGACATTTCCACTTTTACTTTATCGCCTGGTAATATCTTTATATAATGCATGCGCATTTTACCTGAGATATGAGCTGTGATTTCATGTCCATTTTCTAATTCTACCCGAAACATCGCATTAGATAATGCTTCGATTATAACGCCGTCTTGTTCTATTGCTGCTTGTTTCGCCATATTAATTAATTTACAGCCCCTAACACTTCTTCTAGCAAATCAAACGAAGATAATATTTCCGGGCCTTGTGGGCGTATTGCTACACAATGTTCAAAATGAGCGGAACACTTTCTGTCCTTTGTTCTTACAGTCCAACCATCCCGTTCGAATACTACATTCTTGCTGCCCAAATTGATCATAGGCTCAATGCAAATACACATTCCGTTTCTTAACAAAGGCCCTTGCCCACGTTTGCCATAATTAGGAATTTCTGGAGGCTCATGCATTTGACGGCCAATACCATGCCCTACAAGTTCCCTAACAACTGAATAGCCATTTGATTCACAATGAGACTGAATCGAATGGCTGATATCTCCAACTCTCTTCCCTTCAATTGCGTGTTGAATGCCAATACCAAGTGCTTCTTTCGTAACTTTTAATAATTGCCTGACCTCGAATGTTACTTCCCCGACACAAAATGTATATGCTGAATCGCCGACAAATCCATTTAGGATAGTACCACAATCAATTGAAATAATATCTCCGTTTCTTAAGATTGTTTTTGCAGAAGGAATTCCATGTACTACTTGTTCATTTACTGAAGTACAAATAGAATATGGGAAACCATTATATCCTAAAAAAGCTGGATATGCGCCATTATCTCTGATATATGCTTCTGCAATTACATCCAATTGAAGAGTCGAAATTCCCGGTTTCATATATTTAGCCAGCTCTGCATGTGTTTTAGCAACTAGCAAATTAGCTAAACGGATTAACTCTATTTCTTCATCTGTCTTCAAATATATCATGCCATTTACATAGAACGTCCTTTAATTCTTCCCGATTTCAATAAACCATCATAATGACGCATCAATAAGTGACTTTCAATTTGTTGTAAAGTATCCAAGACGACACCAACCAAAATCAATAAAGAAGTTCCTCCAAAAAATTGAGCAAATTGCTGACTAACTCCTGCTAATCTAGCAAACGAGGGCATGATCGCAACCAGAGCTAAAAAAAAAGCACCAGGTAATGTTATCCGATCCATAATGGCATCCAAGTAATCTTTAGTATGTCGACCAGGCTTGACGCCAGGAACAAAACCATTATTCCGCTTAAGATCATCCGCCATTTGGGTAGGATTAATAGTGATTGCTGTATAAAAATACGTAAATGCTATAATAAGTACAGCAAAAACAAAATTATACCAAAAACCGGTATTATTCAAAAATGGAGTCCAAAAGCCACTTGAATCCCCTGCCTTAGAGAAACCCACCAATGAGATCGGAATAAACATAATTGCTTGAGCAAAAATTATTGGCATAACATTTGCTGCATTAACTTTTAAGGGAATATATTGCCGTGCTCCTCCATATTGCTTGTTACCCACAATGCGCTTTGCATATTGGACTGGAACTCTACGAGTTCCCTGCACTAACAAAATTGCACCAGCAATAACAAGTAGCAAAACTAACATTTCAAATAAGAACATGACTAATCCCCCTGTTTTCTCTGTTGTGCGAGAAATAAACTCTTGGACCAAAGCATGAGGTAATCTAGCAATAATACCTACCAAAATAATAAATGAAATACCATTACCGACACCCTTATCCTTAATTCTTTCACCAAGCCATAGCACAAACATACTTCCTGATGTCATTATCAAAGTAGAAGAGAGGGTAAACCACAAACCTTCCGGTAAGGTAGAACCTGCGTATCTTAACTGTACATTCAAATTCATAAGATATGTTGGTGCTTGTAGAATAAGAATACCTACGGTTAAGTAACGTGTCCACTGATTGATTTTTTTTCGCCCACTATCTCCTTCTCTTTGCAACTTTTGAAAAGAAGGAATAGCAATAGTTAGCAATTGCATTACAATGGATGCTGAGATGTAGGGCATGATACCTAATGCAAAAATCGAAGCATTAGAAAATGCTCCCCCAGAAAACATATCTAACAATGCAAGCAATCCAGTACTAGTTTGCTGTTGCAATGCCGTTAACGACTGGGGATCAATACTTGGAAGCACTATATATGTTCCAAAACGATATACAGCCACCAATAAAAGTGTAGTGAGGATTCGATTCTTCAAATCCTCAATTTTCCAAATATTTCTAATTGTGTCAAAAGCTCTCATCTCAAATTAGAGTTTAATTATAGTACCGCCTACAGCTTGAATTGCAGCCTCAGCACTTTTAGAAAAAGCATGGGCTTCTACTTCTAATTTAGCAGTCAAAATACCATTGCCTAAAATTTTAACTAATTGAAAGTTGGAAATGAAACCTGCTTTTATCAATTCACAAATATCTATTTTCGTCAAATGTTGCGAGTCCGCCAACAATTGTAATACTTCAATATTAATTGCTTTATATTCTATACGGTTAATATTCTTAAAGCCAAACTTAGGCAATCGTCGCTGAATAGGCATCTGTCCACCTTCAAAGCCAATCTTCTTAGAATAACCAGATCTTGATTTGGCTCCTTTATGACCTCTAGTTGAGGTTCCTCCTAAACCAGAACCCGGGCCACGTCCAATTCTTTTTCGTGTTTTAGTGGAACCTATAGCCGGTTTTAAATTAGATAAATTCATTATTTCGTAATTTATTGTCAATTCTTTATTTTATACAAGCAAAATTAAATGTTGCACTTTTTTGATCATTCCTAAAATAGTAGGAGTATCTTCATGTTCCACAATACATCCTATCCTTCTCAATCCTAATGCATCAAGTGTTCTTTTCTGATATTTTGGACACCTAATTCTACTACGTACTTGTTTTATCTTAATAATCGCCATATACTACACCTTATCTCATTAACCGTTAAAAACTCTTTCTACCGATATTCCTCTGTTTAGAGCTACCATAAACGGACTTCTTAACTCACTCAAAGCAGCAATAGTTGCTTTAACTAAGTTATGAGGATTTGAGGAACCCTTTGACTTAGCTAATACATCAGTAATTCCTACACTCTCTAATACAGCACGCATCGAACCTCCTGCTTTCACGCCAGTTCCATGTGATGCCGGCCTAATTAATACATGAGCTCCTCCAAATTTTGCAACTTGTTCATGAGGAATTGTTCCTTTATAAACTGGTACCTTAATTAGGTTTTTTTTTGCAGCTTCTATAGCTTTAGATATAGCAGTTGTTACTTCTCCGGCTTTTCCTAGTCCCCAGCCAACTATGCCATTTTCATTACCAACAACTACAATAGCTGCAAAACTAAATGTACGTCCCCCTTTTGTCACTTTAGTTACACGATTAATTGCCACTAATCTGTCTTTAAGTTCTAAATCATTAGTTGATTTAATTTTATTATTCATTATCTGCTCTTTAATTAAAAATTTAGACCGCAATTACGTGCTGCTTCTGCTAACTCTTTCACCCTTCCATGATACAAATAGCCATTTCTGTCAAAAACAACACTAAGAATGCCCGCTTCGCGAGCATTTCGAGCGACTAATTCGCCCACCTTAGAAGCGATTATTTTCTTAGGAACTTTTTCTTGCAACTTCAAAGATGAAGCTGCTGTCAAGACTATACCTGTAGTATCATCTATTACCTGAGCATAAATTTGTTTATTACTTCTGAAAACACTTAAACGCGGACATTCCAAAGTTCCTGAAATTTTACGTCTTATGTTTTTCTTTATTTTTAATCGTCGTTCGTCTTTTGTTGTCATATTCTCATTAATATAAATTACTTACCTGCAGATTTGCCTGACTTCCTACGAATTAACTCACCAACAAATTTTATGCCCTTGCCTTTATATGGCTCTGACATCCGGAATGAACGTATTTTTGCACAAATCTGACCGATCAATTGCTTATCTGCCGACTCAAGAATAATTAATGGATTTTTATTTCGTTCTGTTTTTGTTTCAACCTTGACTTCATCGGGTAATTGCAAATAAATATTATGTGTATATCCCAAAGACAGATCTAATACTTGTCCTACATTATTAACACGATATCCGACTCCTACCAATTCTAATTCTTTTTTGAAACCACTTGAAACACCTATTATCATATTATTAATTAATGCACGATACAATCCATGCACGGCCTTACACCTTTTCTCATCAGAAGTACGCGACAATGCAATATAGCCATTATCTAATATCACACTAATATCACAACTTATTTGTTGAGTAAGTTCAGCTTTGGGGCCTTTCGCCGTTACGATATTATCTTTAACAGTCACTGTTACACCAGCTGGAAGATAAATGGGTAATTTTCCGATTCGCGACATTATAGTTTCTCCTTTTTCAATAAACATAACATAGCACTTCTCCTCCTATTCTCAATTCATTTGCTTCTTTATCAGTCATCACTCCTTTAGATGTAGAAAGAATTGCCACTCCCAAGCCATTCAATACTCTAGGCATTTTTTTATAGCCAACATACTGTCTCAAACCTGGAGAAGAAATTCTTTCTATTTTTTTAATTGCATAAACCTTATTTACTAAATCACATTTAAGTGCAATCTTAATAGTTCCCTGAACACTATCATCTACAAATTTAAAATTAAGTATGTAACCTTTATCAAAAAGGATCTTAGTAATTTCTTTTTTTAGATTAGATGATGGAATTTCCACTATTCTGTGCTTTGCTTTAATCGCATTACGCAATCGTGTCAAATAATCTGCTATCGGATCTGTCATATCTGAATAAATTTAATGATCTCACCTAATTGGCCATTTTAACTAATACTACCAACTAGCCTTCTTAACACCTGGTATCAAGGCATTGGAAGCTAATTCTCGTAACTGAATACGAGATATTCCAAACTGCCGCACATAGCCTTTCGGGCGTCCTGTAATGCTGCAACGATTATGCAAACGTACAGGAGATGCATTTTTTGGCAGATTCTGTAAAGCATCATAATTACCTTCGGCCTTTAATTTTGCTCTTTTCTCTGCATATTTCTTTACTAACCTTGCCCTTTTCACTTCACGGGCTTTCATTGATTCCTTTGCCATTACACTACTGTACTATTCTTTTTTATTATTTACAAAAGGGAGTCCAAACTCTTTCAAAAGAGCATATCCTTCCTCATCAGTCATCGCAGAAGTAACAAAGGTAATATTCATACCTAAAAGTTTAGTTATATTATCTATGTTAATCTCTGGAAAAATAATTTGCTCTTGTATGCCTAATGTATAATTACCTTTGCCATCCATTTTACTTCCAATTCCTTTAAAGTCACGAATACGCGGAAGTGCTACTCGAATTAACCGTTCTAAAAATTCATACATTTGTTCACGACGTAAAGTAACCATAACGCCAATCGGCATTTTTCTACGCAGCTTAAAATTAGATATATCTTTTTTTGATACAGTTGAAATTGCTTTTTGCCCTGTAATAGCAGTCAGTTCATTTATTGCAATATCAATAATTTTTTTATCTGCTGTTGCAAATCCCAAGCCCTGATTGATAACTATTTTTTTTAGAACAGGAACTTGCATTAAGGATTTATATCCAAATTTTTCTGACAACAAGGGAACAATCCTCTCCTGATATTCTCTTTTTAAATTGGCAGCATAATCTATCATTTAATTTCCTCCCCTGTTTTTTTTGAAAAACGGACTAACATGCCTTTCGAATTTTTTTTTCTAAAAATACGCGTAGACTTACCCGTCTTTGGGTCTGCTACATTCAAATTAGATATATGGATAGAAGCCTCCTTTTTTTCTATTCCACCTTGAGGATGTTTGGTGCTGGGTTTTGTATGCTTGTAAACGATATTAACACCTTCTACAATTGCCCGATTTTCGTTTACCAATACGTGCAAAATACGTCCTATTTTTCCTTTGTACTCTCCTGTGTTAACACAGACCATGTCACCCTTTTTTACGTGTAATTTGCTCATTGCCTTAGAATTAAATTAAAGCACCTCTGGTGCAAGTGATACTATTTTCATATTAGAAGTACGCAATTCCCGAGCTACCGGGCCAAATATGCGGCTTCCACGAATATCTCCTGCGGCATTCAATAAAACACATGCATTATCGTCAAAACGTATATATGAACCATCCTGACGACGTACTTCTTTTCTCGTTCTAACAATAATCGCTTTTGATACAGAACCTTTCTTCACATCACTTGAAGGGATTACACTTTTAATTGCAACTACAATTATATCGCCAACGCTCGCATAACGTCTCTTTGTGCCTCCTAAAACACGAATACACAAAACTTCTTTTGCTCCACTATTATCAGCTACTATCAATATAGATTCTTGCTGTATCATTATTATTTCACTTTCTCAATTATTTGAACCAACCTCCATCTCTTTGTTTTACTCAAAGGACGTGTCTCCATAATTCTCACGGTATCACCAATATTACACTCATTATTCTCATCATGAACATGAAACTTTTTTGTTTTGTTCACGAATTTACCATAAATTGGATGCTTCTCTTTCCATTCTATTGCAACCGTAATACTTTTATGCATTTTATTGCTAAAAACCACTCCGGTTTGCTCTTTTCTTAAATTTCTATCTCCCATTTGTAGATTTATGTATTATTAAGTTCGCGCCAATGCAATTCTGTCTTCATACGTGCAATCGTTTTGCGCATCTTTTTCAATTGCGCAGTATTATCAATCGGAGATATACTATGGTTTATTTTTTTTTGAGAAAGATATTTTTTTTCTGCATCAATTCTCTCCATCAATTCTCTTGTACTTAATTCTCTAACTTCTGCTATTTTCATACTAACTCATTTCATTTTGGAAATCATAATCCCGCCTTACTACAAATTTTGTAGTAACAGGTAATTTTTGTGCAGCTAGCCGCAAAGCTTCCTTTGCAATATCAAATGGTACACCCTCTATTTCAAAAATAAGACGCCCAGGGGTAATCGGCGCTACAAAACCCTCAGGTGAACCTTTACCTTTACCCATGCGCACTTCTGCAGGCTTTTTAGTAATAGGCTTATCTGGAAATATTCGTACCCAAACTTGACCTTGACGTTGCATATATCGTGTTACAGCAATACGAGCTGCTTCAATTTGACGACCTGTGATCCATTTGTACTGCAGTGATTTGATTCCAAAGGAACCAAATGAAAGGCTATTGCCTCGTTGAGCTTCCCCTTTCATGCAACCTTTCTGTTGTCTTCTAAATTTACTTTTCTTGGGTTGTAACATTTTATAGACATTCTATTATTTAATGATTTCTCTTTTTCTTAAAGTTTCTATCTCCTCTATCTCTGTCACGATCCCGACTACCTCTCCAATTCTCATTTCGATATCCAGAATCTTTAACCGAAGCGAATGATGGTGCTAAATCTCTTTTACCATATATTTCACCTCTACAAATCCACACTTTAATGCCCAGCAAACCAACCTTTGTTAAAGCTTCACTTAACGCATAATCAATATCAACCCTAAATGTATGAAGAGGAGTTCTACCTTCTTTGTACATTTCAGAACGAGCCATCTCTGCACCATTTAATCGTCCTGAAACTTGTATTTTAATACCTTCAGCACCCATTCTCATAGTCGAAGCAATCGCCATTTTTACAGCACGACGATAAGCAATCTTACCTTCTAATTGATGAGCAATATTATTTGCGACAATAACAGCATCAAGCTCCGGTCTTTTAATTTCATATATATTGATTTGAACATCCTTATCTGTTATTTTTTTCAATTCTTCCTTCAATTTATCAACCTCTTGACCGCCCTTTCCAATAATAACTCCTGGACGAGATGTACATATAGTGATAGTAATTAACTTTAGCGTTCGCTCTATTATAATACGTGCAACGCTGGCTTTTGCAAGACGAACATTCAAGTACTTACGAATTTTACTGTCTTCCAATAAAGTTTCTCCATGATTTTTACCTCCGTACCAATTGGAATCCCATCCACGAATAATTCCCAAACGATTACTTATCGGATTCACTTTCTGTCCCATAAATATTACTTATGATTTTCGTTAGTTATATGTGAATCAACATGCAGAGTTATATGATTCGAACGTTTCCTAATCTTATGTCCCCTTCCTTGTGGAGCTGGGCGCATTCTTTTTAGTGTCTTGCCACAATCTACATTAATAGAAGATACAAATAACGCTCCTGCCTCTGCTTTTTTTTCATTCTTCTGTTCCCAATTTGATATTGCAGAACGAAGCAACTTTTCGACTTTAAAAGCTCCTCCTTTATTTGAAAACTTCAAAACTCCTAACGCACGAAAAACCTCCATACCACGAATCAGATTCACAACTAACCGCATCTTACGCGGAGAAGAGGGAATGTTTCGTAACTTAGCAAAACTTATGTCCTTCAGAGCATTTTTTCTTAGATCTGCTGATATCTTTTTTCTAACACTCATTTGATTGATTATTGTTATTTTTTCATTTCTTTTTATTACCTGCATGACCGCGGAACGTTCGTGTAGGAGAAAATTCACCCAATTTATGCCCTACCATATTCTCAGTGATGAAAACAGGAATAAATTTATTTCCATTATACACCGCTATTGTATGATTAACAAAATCTGGTGATATCATTGAAGCTCTAGCCCAAGTCTTAACCACAACCTTCTTTCCAGATTCATTCATAGCCAAAATCTTTTTTTCTAATTTTATATTAATATATGGGCCTTTTTTTAAAGAACGACTCATTGCACTTCACTATTAGATCATAATTACTATTTGCTTCTTTCAATAATATACTTTGAAGAGTGCTTTTTAAAAGCCCTTGTCTTCAAACCCTTGGAATACAATCCCTTGCGCGATCGAGGATGACCTCCTGATGCACGCCCTTCGCCTCCACCCATTGGGTGATCAACCGGATTCATTACAACTCCACGATTACGAGAGCGACGGCCCAGCCACCTTGAACGACCCGCTTTACCTGATTTTTCCAACCCATGATCTGAGTTACCGACGCTGCCAATTGTGGCCCTACAAATAGCAAGAATTTTCCGCGATTCTCCAGAAGGCATTCGTAAAATCACATAATTACCTTCACGAGAAGTCAACTGAGCAAATCCACCAGCTGAACGAACAAACTTAGCTCCCTGGCTTGGGCGTAACTCAATATTATGAATAATGGTACCGACAGGAATATTAGCCATTGGCAATGTGTTTCCAACTTCAGGTGCAACATTTGTACCTGAAATTACAGTTTGTCCGCTTTCCAATCCATTAGGAGCAATGATATAGCTCTTAGTGCCATCTGCATAATACAATAATGCGATTCGTGATGTACGATTGGGGTCATATTCAATAGATTTAACTATTGCCGGAACACCATCTTTATTCCTATTGAAATCAATGAGTCGGTATCTGCGTTTATGACCTCCACCAATATAACGCATCGTCATCTTGCCGGTATTATTACGCCCTCCGGTTCTTTTCAAACCAACTACAAGAGATTTCTCTGGCGTACTTGCTGTTATTTTGTCAAATGCACCTATAACCTTATGCCTTTGCCCTGGAGTTGTGGGCTTAAATTTTCGTATACCCATGATTTAAATATTACTAAAGAAATCAATTCTTTCGCCTTTTTTCAATATTACAATGGCTTTCTTAAAAGAGGTTTGTCGACCACTGATTATGCCTGATTTCGTATAACGTTTTCTCTGCTTGCCTCTATAATTTATCGTATAGACTGCTTCAACAGTAACTTTATATATCTCTTCAATAGCCTTTTTAATAGTTGGCTTATTCGCACTAGGAGCAACACAAAAACCATAACAGTTCCCTCTTTGCTCATTCATCACAGTCAACTTTTCGGTAATTAGCGGTTTAACAATTATGCTCATTTTCTCTACCTCTATTGTTGATTTTTTGTTCAATGATCGCGACAGAACTTTCTGTCAACACCAACTTTACAGCATTAAGCACTGTATAAGTATTAAGATCGGTTGCAGCTATCACGTTTGCTTTCTGAAGATTTCGAGCTGACAGATAAATGAACTTATTGTATTCTGGCAATACCAAGAGCATTTTTTTATTTTCTATCTGCAATCGCTCAGCAATAGCGACAAACTCCTTTGTTTTCGGATTTGCCATTTTAATATCTTCAATCACTATAATAGAATCGTTTTTTGCTTTATAAGATAGAGCCGATTTGCGAGCCAAACTTTTCACTTTTTTATTTAGCTTAAAACTATAATTCCTCGGCTTAGGCCCAAAAACACGACCTCCTCCAATTAAAACGGGGGATTTAATATCTCCTCTGCGCGCGCCCCCTCCACCTTTCTGACGGATGAGCTTTCGTGTACTACCTGACACCTCGCTTCTCTCTTTGGCCTTATGGGTTCCTTGACGCTTATTTGCCATATACTGTTTCACATCTAAGTAAATTGCATGATCATTCGGCTCTATACCAAAAATAGCATCATCCAAGGTTATCTTTCTTCCGGTGTCTTCACCTTTAATATTTAATATACTCAGTTTCATTACTTTTCAATTAGCAAGATTGAACCTTTACATCCCGGTACTGAACCTTTAACTAATAATAGGTTGTATTCAGACATTATTTTAAGTACCTCCAAATTCTGAACTGTCACGCGTTCATTTCCCATTTGGCCCGCCATACGAGTTCCTTTGAAAACTTTGGCTGGATAGGAACATGCACCTATACTACCAGGAGCACGCAAACGATTATGCTGTCCATGTGTGCTTTGTCCTACACCACCAAAGCTGTGCCGACGTACAACGCCTTGGAATCCCTTACCTTTTGATATCCCAATAACATCTACAAACATCGCATCGTTCAAATAATCTACGGTAAGCACATCTCCTGCTTTATATGCAGTTTCATTTTTTTTGAACTCAGCCAAGTGCCTCTTTGAGGTTATACCGGACTTTGTAAAGTGACCCAATTCTGCTTTTGTAGTATGTTTCTCTTTCTTATCTTCAAAACCTAACTGCAAAGCATCATAGCCATCTTTCTCAATGGTTTTCACCTGTGTAACCACGCAAGGACCTACTTCGATAACAGTGCATGGCATTTTTTTTCCCTCGGCACTGAATACGGATGTCATTCCGATTTTTTTTCCTAATAATCCTGGCATTTCACTTACATTTATTATAATATATTAAACTTTGATTTCCACTTCAACACCACTGGGTAATTCCAACTTCATCAAGGCATCAACCGTTTTTGCCGTTGAACTATAAATATCAATCAACCGTTTATAGGATGAAAGTTCAAACTGTTCGCGTGATTTTTTATTTACAAACGTAGAGCGATTCACAGTATAAATGCGCCTATGCGTTGGAAGAGGTATGGGGCCACTAACTACAGCTCCCGTAGTCTTTACAGTCTTTACGATCTTATCTGCAGACTTATCAACCAACGAATAATCGTAAGATTTCAATTTAATTCTGATTTTTTGGCTCATCTTATTATATGTTTCTAATTATTTGATCAAATCAACGCAACCTTGAACTTCGGTTAATACTTGCTTGGCTATTGAACTTGACACTGCAGCATAATGTGAAAACTGCATTGAAGAAGTTGCCCTCCCCGAAGTTATGGTCCGTAAGGCTGTTACATATCCAAATGTTTCGGCCAAAGGAACCTTTGCTTTTACTATTCGTGCTCCTGTACGACTTGTTTCCATGCCTTCAACCTGCCCTCGGCGCTTATTTAAATCGCCTATTACATCACCCATACTTTCTTCCGGAGTCACTACTTCAATTTTCATAATTGGCTCCATCAATGCAGGACTAGCTTTTACCGCCGCATTCTTAAACGCTTGCATAGCACATATTTCAAAAGACAGTTGGTCTGAATCTACCGTATGATAAGAGCCATCTATTAAAGTTACCTTCAACTGATCTAACGGGAAGCCGGCCAATACACCATTTTTCATTGCTTTAAAGAAACCCTTCTGGACTGAAGGAATAAATTCTTTAGGAATATTACCACCCTTGACTTCATCGACAAACTGGAGGTCTTCTTCAAATCCAATATCAACTGGCCCTACTCGTACTATAATATCAGCAAACTTCCCTCTTCCGCCTGTTTGTTTTTTATAAACTTCTCTCTGTTGAACAAACTTAGTAATAGTTTCCTTATAAGACACCTGTGGTCTTCCCTGGTTACATTCTACCTTAAATTCACGACGTAAACGATCAATAATAATTTCAAGATGAAGTTCTCCCATTCCGCTGATAACTGTTTGACCGGTTTCTTCGTTCATTTGAACGCGGAATGTAGGATCTTCTTCCGCAAGCTTGGATAATCCCATGCTCAACTTGTCTATATCTTTCTGCGTCTTTGGTTCTACGGCTATACCGATAACAGGCTCCGGGAATTCCATTGATTCTAGGACGATAGGATGATTTTCATCACAAAGCGTATCGCCGGTGCGTATGTCCTTAAAGCCAACCCCCGCTCCTATATCACCACATCCTATCACTTCCATCGGATTCTGCTTATTTGAGTGCATTTGAAACAAACGAGAAATACGTTCCTTTTTATTCGATCGAGTGTTAAATACATATGAACCCGCCTTCAATTCGCCTGCATATACTCTAAAGAAACAGAGGCGACCTACATACGGATCTGTCGCAATCTTGAACGCCAATGCAGTGAGCGGCTCGTCAGGATGCGGCTTACGAACGATTTGTCTATCTGGACAAGATAGATCTGTACCAGTAATAGATGGAGTATCAATCGGGCTTGGCAGATATGCGCAAACGACATCAAGCAAAGTTTGTACTCCTTTATTTTTAAAGGAAGATCCGCAAATCATTGGATTGATTTGCATGGCTAATGTTCCTTTACGGATAGCTGCATGAATTTCTTCCTCAATGATTAAGGATTGATCTTCCAGATACTTTTCCATAAGCCTATCATCACATTCGGCTATCACTTCCAGCATTTTTTCCCGCCACTCTTCGGCTTCAGCTCGCAAAGCAGCTGGAATTTCATCCACTGCATATTCTGCACCCATCGTTTCATCATGCCAATAGATTGCTTTCATGCGAATCAAATCGACTATTCCTTTAAAATGTTCTTCCGATCCGATGGGAATTTGTATTGGGCATGGCTTACCGCCTAGCATTTCTTGTAGCTGACGAGCCACTTCAAAATAATTGGCTCCAGAACGATCCATTTTATTCACATAACAGATCCTAGGAACATTGTATTTGTCGGCTTGACGCCAAACTGTTTCAGACTGTGGTTCTACTCCTCCTACAGCACAAAATGTTGCTACCGCACCATCAAGGACGCGTAATGAGCGCTCTACTTCAACAGTGAAGTCAACATGTCCCGGAGTATCTATAAGATTAATTTTATATTTGTTTTGTTCGTATTGCCAAAAAGTAGTCGTTGCCGCAGAAGTAATCGTTATACCTCGCTCCTGTTCCTGTTCCATCCAGTCCATGGTTGCGGCACCATCGTGTACTTCTCCGATTTTATGAGTGCGCCCTGTGTAAAAAAGAATACGTTCAGATGTGGTAGTCTTTCCTGCATCAATATGGGCCATAATACCAATATTTCGCGTAAATTTTAAAAGGTTGTCGTTTTTTGTCATTCTGTTCTATAATTCTTCTAATGCCTGTTAGAATCTGAAATGGGCAAATGCTCGGTTTGCCTCTGCCATACGGTGCATATCTTCTTTTCTTTTGAAGGCACCTCCTTGATTATTAAAGGCATCCACAATTTCAGCCGACAATTTATCAGACATGGTTTTACCTCCTCTTTTACGGGCATATAATATCAGATTTTTCATTGAAATAGATTCTTTGCGTTCGGGACGTATTTCTGTTGGAACTTGAAAAGTGGCTCCTCCTACACGTCGAGATTTGACTTCCACTTGCGGCGTTATATTGTTAAGTGCCGATTTCCAAATCTCAATAGAGGTTTTTTCTTCGTTCGACAATTTAGTTTTCACTTTCTCTAGTGCTGTATAGAAAATATCGTATGCAATATTCTTCTTGCCGTCGTACATCAATTGATTTACGAACTTCGTAACTCTTACATCTCCAAAAACCGGGTCCGGTAATACCTGTCTTTTCTTGGGTTTTGTTTTTCTCATTTTCTTCTCAAAATTTCCGTTCTTGTCTTTTGGTTGCCTGATATGTCTTCAACCGCTCCTCTGAAGCGTTTACTCAACCTAGTGCCCCTTAATAACTCAAACCAGCTTAATTATTTATTATAAAATTCCTCTACTACTTACATTAGGATAATCATTTCTTCTTCTTAAGAGTAGTAGCGGCAGCTACTCCAGGTTTTGGACGTTTCGCTCCGTATTTAGAACGACGCTGAGTACGGCCGTTCACACCGGCGGTGTCTAATGTTCCCCGTACAATATGATAACGAACGCCGGGAAGGTCTTTTACACGGCCTCCACGTACCAATACGATGGAATGCTCCTGAAGGTTGTGACCTTCGCCAGGTATGTAAGCATTAACTTCCTTAGTATTTGTTAAACGAACTCTCGCGACCTTACGCATGGCCGAATTCGGTTTCTTAGGCGTCGTAGTATATACTCTCACGCATACGCCTCGCCTTTGAGGGCATCCGTCAAGGGCGGGTGATTTCCCTTTAACAGGCAAAGTTGCTCTTCCTTTTCTAACTAATTGCTGAATTGTAGGCATCTTATTATTTTAATTTCTTCGTTTTTGAAATATCTTGTTTGTTATTAATCCGTCTTAAAAAGCAGTCTACAAAAAGTTGATATTGTTATCGTACTACCGAATAAATCTCATGTTCTTTATTTGTAAACATTTACTGTCAAAACGGCGCAAAGATAGTTGTTTGTAGCTTATCAACAACTATTAACTCATAACCCTTCAA
Source organism: Tannerellaceae bacterium (assembly GCA_031280645.1). Next base: position 102,114 of record JAITGL010000025.1, read on the forward strand.
GTCTTTTTAATTATTCTTAACTGTCGAATAGCCTCCGTAACTATTTCTTCTCCTTCCGAGTTGACCGCCTAACCTATTGATTTTCTTTGATAAGAAGCGGCCGAGTTCGCACGATTACTGCCTCCCTGCCTCCGAAGCATAAAGACTGAGAAATGTTATCAGTGCCGTAAGTTGCTTTGGATACTGCAAGTTGGGGTCAAAACGGGCAGTGATATTTTTGGTTCGCCTTCGCTCGGTGTAGATTATTTGGTAGAGGATGTCGTCGAAGGGGTTATTGGAACTGGCGTCTTCGTCAAAACCGTAGGAGTCGTTGAGACGAAAGATGTGAGCTGACGCGATGAGTTGTTCTATAGTGGAGGCGTCGGATGAAGTGAGGCTACCAGTTGCCGTATATACGTTCTCGCTGTTAGAGTGGGCGTCGAAGTAAAGATTCTGACGACGGAGGGTATAGTTGCGCCGGCTATCGATCTCGATCGTCAACTTGTAGTTGGATACGCTTTCGAGGGTGAAGACGAGAGTGTAGTCGGTGGGGGGTGTGCTGCATCCTATGAGGAGGAACGATAGGAGGATGATTACGGATATTGCTTTCATTAATTATGCGGTTTGCTTCTATTCATATATATCTGTTCCGAAACTGAAGAGAGAGGATACTCCGCTCACGGAATACCCTCTCCTCAATATTAAACATGTGATTGCTTTAAAACCTCACAGTACTTCCGACTATTACTTCCATGGCCCTGGCTGTACGAGGTAGGGCTGGCCGCTCTCGTCGTTGCCCATTTCTTGTACCTGGTTGAGCGGTACGGGGAACATTGTTTTTGATGCTGATAGCGGTGTTACGCCGTTGAACTTGGCTATGTACTCTTTCTCATAGTTCAGATAGGCGGCAATCTCGGCGGCCATGTAGTCGCCTCCCCAGCGGGTGAGGTCAAACCAACGCTGGCCTTCCATGGCAAGCTCCAACTTGCGTTCCATGCGAATGGCTTTGATGCAAATGTCTTTGCTTCCGAATGCTGCGTGCGACGCGGGATAGGTGGATATCTTGTAGTTGGCGGCTGGAGTTCCATCGGCATTTTTGATGATGTTTACTTCTTTACTTGCACGGGTACGGATCTGGTTTACGAGATCCATTGCGCCGGTAAAGTCGCCGTCGTTGGCCAGACACTCAGCGTATAGGAGCATGGCGTCGCGTACGCTAAGGTACTGGATGTTCATGGCTGATCCCGGAGCCCAACCTGCGTTCATACCGGAGCGTCCAAGACCGGCATCGGCTTCCGCCTGGCTATATACGTGCTTCTTGGGCATAAATATTCCGCCGTTGGTTGGGTCGCGTACCCAATGCTTGGCGGGGCCGTAGTCCTTGTAGGGGATGCCATAGCGGCCTACTGCGAAGTCTAAGCGAGGATCAACTGCAATTTCGTCGTCGTTGATTGAGAGTATCTCTTTGTTGGTGGCGTCGTCAGGGTTTCTTACGGTTACGCTTTTCTTTGCACGATATTCGCCGTTGAGGTAGGGAAGTCCGTTTTCATCAACCTGGTAGGAGTTGACAAGCTCAAACGAGGGCTGGTAAAAGCCGCAGCAGCCGCCGGGACCGCTATTATGCGGATAGCATAGCGACATACCCATGTTACCATGGTCATTTCCGTCGTTAGAAAATTGCACTTCAAAAATCGACTCCGGGCTGGTGTTGTCCATAAACGTGCTCCAGTTGTCGGTTTGATTCTCGGCCAGGCCGAACTTCTTGCCGGATGATGTGCTTCCATTAGTAAGAACATCTGCCAAAATTGGCTTAGCTTCGCTGAGTTTGCCTTGTTGCATAAGGATCTTCGCCTTGAGCATCTTGGCGCCCCATACATAGGCACGGCCGGGATCGCCGGGTTTCGCCGGCAGGCCGGCAATGGCTTTGTCGACGTCGGCAAGGATATTCGGGTATATATCTTTGTCGTTATGAACAAGTGGATTGTTATCCAGATTGGCTTCGTCTACATAGGGCATGAATGGGCCGAACACCTTTACTCCTTCAAAATAAAATAGCGCACGCAGGAAGTAAAGCTCGGCGCGTCTGGTATTCTTCAGGCTTTCGTCCATCGACACCGCATCAATCATCTGGAGAGCGTAAGCTACGCGCTTTGATCCTTTATAAACCCATCTCCATTTCTCGTTGATATACCCGTTGGTGTTAATAAGGGTATAGGTCTCCATGCTGTTGAGCACGGCCTGGTCGTTGGAGTCGCTACCTTTGTTGGCGTCGCCTCCATACATTCCGCTAAGCGCCCAGTTGAAGATGCTTGCTCCCCAGTCGGGGGCGGTGAGGGTGGCGTATGCCGTGGTGGTAAACATTTCCGCGCCTTCGGGGGTTGACAACATGTCTTTGTCGACGCTGCCTTGAGGGGCTTTATAGAGGAAATCTTCTCCACATGAACATAACATGAAAGACATGGCGCATATCAGCGCTCCCGTATATTTCAATTTCATATTGTACGTTTTTAATGGTTACTAATTATTTAGAATGCAAAGTTCACGCCGAGGGTGAATCGCATGATGTTAGGCCATGCTCCCATATCAAGTCCTCTGCGGAGGTCGGCATTATTGCCTTCGTTCACGTCGGCGTTGGTCAGTTCCGGATCAAGGCCCCTGTATCCTGTTATGGTGAGTGTGTTTTCCATCTGGAAGTACAGGCGGAGGTTGGATATCGTGGCCTTTTTAAGCAATGGCTTCGGGAATGAGTAACCTACTACGAGGTTCTTCAGCCGGAGGAATGATGCGTCTTCAACGAAGTATGAATTTGTATTGAGCGAATAGCTGTCGTCAGCGTCGATGATCGGCAGGATAGCGCTTGATTTGCCGGGCTCCCACGAGAGGTCGCGCATACGGCTTGAGCGGTTGCCTCTGAAAAGCTGGAAGTCGGTAAAGGCAAGAGTGTTGTTGAACAGGTCATTGCCGATGGTGGAATACCAGAACATCGTGAAGTCCCAATTCTTATAATTCAGGCCGAGATTCAAGCCGGCGATCAGATCGGGATGCGGACTGCCTATCACGGTGCGGTCGCTCGAGTTGAGCTTGCCGTCGCCGTTGAGGTCGGCAAACTTAAACTTGCCTACCCACTTTGCAGCGTCTTTCTCGCTCAACTTGGCGCTTACGCCGAGGGGTAAACGGCTGTTTACTTCGGCTGTGCTCTCATAGAAGCCGTCAACCTGGTAGCCGTAGAACTCGGATATCGCGTGGCCTTTGATTGTGCGGGTTATGTCGCCGTTGAGGCGAGCTCCGCCGCGCCAGATTGCGTAGTCGTCGGCGTTCGATATCTTCAACACTTCGTTTTTATAGTGCGACAGGTTAAGGGCTACATCCCACGAGAGATCGCCTTTTGAGTCGTGATAGCTGATGTTAGCGTCGAAACCGGTGTTCTTCATGTCTCCGAAGTTGATGAACGGGGCGGATGCCTCGCCCGACATGCCGGAATACGCGGCGGGAAGCAACATGTTGGTTGTTTTCTTGCTGTATGCCTCTACGCCTACGGTGAACTTGTTGAGGATGGTTGCGTCGATACCTAAGTTGTAAGTCTCAACGGCTTCCCACTTCGTATCTTCATTGCCGAAGCGATTCAGGCGGAAGCCCGTGGTACCGCCGTTGCTGCCGGCTATATCGTAGTTGCTCCGGGTGGGCTCAAGGATGTACTCGTATGCGAAGTTGGTTGAGCGGGGTAGCTCGGCGTTTCCTACCTGGCCGTATCCTGCGCGGAGCTTCAGATCGGTGAGCCAGTCGCGCGTGGCAGCCATGAAGGCTTCTTCGGAAAGGCGCCAGCCGAGCGACAGAGACGGGAAGGTTCCGTAACGGTTGGAGGATGAAAAGCGGGATACTCCGTCGCGGCGTACATTAACCGTGATAAGGTATTTGTCCTGGAACGAGTAGTCAACCCTGCCGAATACTCCGAAGAGGGCAAACTCGGCATTGTACGACGAGTTGGCTATCCTCTGGTCGTTGTTCTCGCCGAGGTTGAGCACCCATGTGTTGGGGAATTGCTCCAGGATGTCGGTGTAGTTGTAACGCTGCGCCGTCATTGAGCGACCCATTCCGTCGCGGATGGCTTCGGTTCCCAAAAGAACCTTTATGCGGTGAACGTCGTTCAATACGGCATTGTACGTTATTGTGTTCGACCATACCCAGCGGTAATTGAACCCGGCTTGCTCCTCAAGGTTGTTCTGCTTGCTCGATTCGGAGAATTCAAGATTCTTCTTTGCCATGCGGTAGCTGTACCTGTTGGTATAGTCCAAACCGAAGCTGGTGCGGAACGAGAGGTTCTTCATCAGGTCGGCCTCCGCCCATATGTTGCCGAACAGGCGGGTGTTCGTGTAGTAATTGTCTTTGTCGCGAACCAGTAACGATACCGGGTTCTGCCAGTTGCCGGTTCCGGGAATGATGGAGCCTGCAAAGTTGTTGGCCAAGTCGTATACCGGGATCCATGGGGATGCGCGATATGTCCATGAGTATATTGACGCTTCGGAGGTGTCATTTACGCGGCCGAGATCTTTCCATCGTGCAAACGATATGTTTTCGCCCATACGCAGCCAGGGGCGGATGTTGAACGAGCTGTTCATACGGGTGGAGTAGCGGGTGTAGTAGCGGTGCAGGTGAACGCTGCTCTGATCGAAGTAACCCAGGCTGATGTTGTACTGCCCCTTATCCGTTCCGCCGCTCAGGCCGAGTTGGTGGTTCTGCATCGGAGCGTATTCGTTGGTCACTTCGTCCCACCAGTTGGTGTCGGAATATTCGGCGTAGATATTGCCCGGATAGCTGTAAGCGTCCATGTTGATATTGTCGAGCCCGCCGCCGGCGTTCGAGAGGTATTTGTAGGGCGAGAAGCCGTCGGCTCCGCTCTTGAAGATGTCGTGGTCAGGCCGAACGCCTTCTTCCCACGCTCCCGAAAGCTTGAGGGCATTGGCTTTGCCTACCCACTCGAGTTTCATGCGGTCTTCGGAACTGAGAACGTCGTAACGCTTGCCCGGTTGCTGTACTCCGAAATATACGTCGTATGTAAGTACGGGCTGGCCGGAGTTCGTGCCTTTCTTGGTTGTGATAAGGATAACTCCGTTGGCGGCCTGGGCTCCGTAGATAGCTGCCGCCGAAGCGTCTTTCAGCACCTGGAGGCTCTCGATATCGCTCGGGTTCAGGGAGCTCAAGTCCTGGTTGCGGGATGAAACGCCGTCGATTACATAAAGCGGACCATTGTCGTTAATCGTATTTACGCCGCGGATTCTCACCATGGTGGCCGCTCCCGGCGCTCCGGATGTTCCGATGTATACGCCGGCGGCCTTGCCTTGCAACTGCTGGGCGGCCGACGATCCGGTCGACTTCAACAGCTCTTTCGTGTCGACCACGGCTACCGAGCCGGTGATGTCGCGCTTTTGCTGGGTGCCGTATCCCACTACGACCACTTCTTCCAGACGCTGGGTGTCGTCGCGCAACTGTATGTTGATTGTGCGCTGAGAGCCTACTACAACCTCTTGGGCAATGTAGCCTACGTAGGAGAAGGTTAACGTAGCCGAGGCCGGAACCTGCTGGAGGCTGTACTTACCGTCTATGTCGGTAATTACTCCGTTGGTGGTGCCTTTTACTAATACGTTAACTCCGATTAGGGGTTCGCCGGCAACGTCGGTAACAGTTCCCGATACCGATCCGGTTTGGCCGAATGCCGGACAGGAGGCCGACAGGAGAAACATCGCTATCATGCCTGTCAGGCTCTTCATTAAATTCTGTCGTTTTGTAAAAAAAGATTTTCTCATACTTTCTGTTATTTAAATAATACGTTTAATTGTGATTAACAAAGATCCGCGGGCTGCGAGCCATCGGATTCCATTCATATCAAATGCTGAAAAGTCCTCATCCATAGGCTTTGTCTTTATCGGTTAAACTAAATAAACTGATTGCGGGTTACTGTTCCTGAACGCTTGAGCGCTTCTTGGTGGTGATAATAACAACTCCGTTGGCGCCCTTGGATCCGTAGATAGCTGTGGCGGAGGCGTCCTTGAGCACTTCCAGGGTCGCGATGTCGCCTGCCTTCAGCGAGCTTGCGTCTTGGTTGGATACTGAAACGCCGTCGATTATATAAAGCGGGACGTTGTTGTTATTTGCATCTGCGCCGCCGATTTCCATCACGCTTACGATGTCGCTTGTCTGCCGGGTTCCTGATCCTGCCGCCGCTACCTCTTCCTGACTCCGGCCGTCTTTAAGAAGCTTAACGTTAACGGCGCTCTGATCGCCGACTGCAACCTCTTGAGTAATATGGTCTACGTAGGAGAAGGTTAACGTAGCCGAGGCCGGAACCTGCCGGAGCGAGTACTTGCCGTCCATGTCGGTAACTACTCCTGCGGAGCTGCCTTTTATTAATACGATTACGCCGGGCATGGGTTCGCCGGCTGCGTTAGTAACAGCGCCCGATACCGATCCGGTTTGGGCGAATACCGTACTGGAGGCCGACAGGATAAACATCGCTATCATGCTTGCCAGGTACTTTATGAAATTCTGTCGTTTTGTGAAAAATGAGTTTATCATACTTTCTATTCTTTAAATAATACGTTTAATTGTGATTAACAAAGGTTCGGGAGCCGCGGCCATCCGATTCAATTCATATTAAAAGCCAAAAGTCTTATCATCCATAGGCATTACATTTAACAGGTTTAACTACGTTATTCAATTGTGCGTTATTATCAGGGTGACTTTAATCGTCCCTTTAAAGTGCGCAAATATATACCTTTTTTGGAATGAAAAAATTATTTTTTAGTTAAATCGCAAAATATTCTTCTCCATGGCTCATTAATATGCTGTTAGGTATCATTTTTTAACTACTCGCACATCCCGTTTGCCTTCCAGCCGCCAACTCTCCCGGATTGTCACTTTAAACGGACGATTAAATCTACAATGGCTTACCCGGCGCTAAATATTGTACCTAAGCCTGTTAACCAAGCCGGCGCCCTGTCCGTTTAACGTATTTATTAAATCTTTTATCACGCAGGGCCCGCAGGCTCCCGTCTTCCCGCAAGCCGTTATCCCGGAGCGGCGCCGGCTTCATATATATATAATGTATAGCGAACCGGGCAGGCGCGAATGATATCGTAATGATTGCAAGCCCGTATCCCGGCAAAAACGCAGATTACCGTATTTATTAAATTCCCTATCCCTAAAGATATCATCCCTGCCATCCGCCCGCCGGACGATATCCCCAAGCGGCGTCGGCTTCATATATATATAATGTACAGGGAAACCGGAAAGCCCGCGAGGATAACGGCCGCTTACCGGCTACGCTTGCCGCCGCCCGCGCGCTTCCACTCCGTGAAGCCCTGGGCTAATACCGACGCTGCAATCAGGCCCACTCCGGCGTAGAAGACCCAGCCGAGCTGGCGGCTCTCGCCGAATATTATCATGGCCAGTATTATGCTGTATACGGGCTCAAGGTTGTAGCTCAAATTCAGCGTAAAGGCGGAGATCTTCTTTAATACGTCGATCTGAAGCAGGTATAGCGCCACCGTGCATACTATCGAGAATACAAGGAGCCACATAAGGTCGGGGCGCGAGGGGAGGATAGAGGCCGAGGGGAATATATGCAGGTACGGCGGCAGGATAAGGCTTGTTATCGCGAAGCCTCCGGCCATCTCGCACAGTAATATGCCGCGCACCGGGTACGACTTGCCCACAAGCTTGTTGGTTATCGAAAACATGGCCGCAAGCCATGAGGAAACTACGCCCAGAAGGATGCCGGCCCTGTACCTGAAGTCGAAATGGAATATGAGGAAAATGCCGGCTACCGCGATCATACCGAACATCAGCTCGCGGATGTTAACGCGGCGGCGGTTTACCACCGGCTCGAATATCGCCGTAAAGAAACCCGTCATCGAAAAGGTTGCCACGCTGATCGACACATTGGAGGCTTTTATGCTGCCGAAAAAAAATACCCAGTGGAGGGCCAGCAACGCTCCCACGCCCATCATCCGCAAAGCGCAGGGCACGGGAATCCTGGGCCGGCCGGCAAGAAGCCACAGCAGCGGGAGGGCAAACAGTATGCGATACCATACCAGTAACGCCTCGTTGAGCGAAATCAGCTTGCCGAGTATGCCGGTAAAGCCGGCCAGGATTATCGAAAGGTGGAGCTTGACGAACGTGCCGCGCATCGGGGAATACCGCAGGGGGTCAGTATTTAAATGATCCGCCGCCAAGAAATTCGCGGAGGAGGGAGGCGCCGGGTAGCTCGGCGTCGGATATATGGTTGAAGTACCGCAGGAAGCGGATCAGGCGGCGCGCCTCGGCGTTCTCGGGCTGGTCTTCGCGAACCTCGGCGAGGATGGGGTCGGCAAATCGCCGCAGGGCGGCAAGCTCGTACAGCATGGCGCTGTTAAACATGGCGTCGGCCGACTCCTGGCAGGGGTAGATCCAGCGCTCCTCGCCGCGGCGCACGCTCGGCCAGCGGGCTATGGTTGCCGCCGGGGAACAGTTGCGGAAGCGGTAGTCGCGAACTATACGGCGCAGCAGGCGGTTGTCGGCCGTGGGGATCCAGTTGTGATTGTCGAGCGAGATGGCCGTTAGCGCCGATACGTATACGCCAAACTTTTGCCTGGCGGCAACGTTCGCGGTAAGATCGGGGTTAAGGGCGTGGATGCCCTCTATTATCAGCAGCGAGCCCGGAGATATTTGCAGCTTGTTGCCGGGCTTGTATTCGCGCAGGCCGGTTGCGAAATTGTAAGACGGCAGCGATATCTCTTCGCCCCGGAGAAGGCGGCCGAGGTCGGACCGGAAATACTCGAGGTCGAGGGCGTACAGGGATTCGTAATCGTAGTCGCCGGAGAGGTCGCGGGGAGTGGCGGAGCGCGGCAGGAAGTAATCGTCGAGCGATAGCGACCTGGGGTGGTACAGATTGGTAATAAGCTGTATGCCCAGCCGCTTGGCAAACGTGGTCTTGCCCGACGACGACGGGCCGGATATTAATACTATCCTTAGCCCGTTTTTATATCCGGCGGCTATCTTGGATGCTATCCTTGCTATTTGTTTTTCCTGCATGGCCTCGGCCACCATAATAATTTCGCGACTGCGGCCTTCGGCTATGGCTGCGTTGAGGTCGCCTGCATTCTGTACGCCAAGGGCCTTGAGCAGCTTGAGGCTTTCCTTGTAGGCGCCGTATATCTTGTCTTGCTTCACAACGGGCTCGAGCCTGGAGGGGTCGGCGCCGGAGGGCACGCGCAACAGCAGCCCGTCGAAATACGGTTCGAGGCCAAAGGTGGAGATATAGCCGGTGGAGGGCGCAAGGCTTCCGTAAAAGCTGTTGATATATCCGTCGAGCTCGTGATAGGATGTGTAGAGGCGCCCGGCAGTCCGGGCAAGCCGCGCCTTGTCGTCCATCCCGCGGCTGAGGAAGAGTTCTACCGCCATTTCGGTAAGCGCGCGCCGCTCGACAAAGGGTAAATCGTCGGCAACGATCCTGCGCATCCGCCGCAGTATCCTGCCGGCTGTAAATGCCTTGACCTTGGTTTTCCCGTCGAGCGCGCAGTAGTAGCCTTTGGATACCGGATGCTCTATGCGCAGCGCAACTCCCGGCAAAACGTCGTTCACGGCCTTTGAAAGGATATGGCAAAGGGACCGAACGTATGTGCGCCGGCCGGCCGGCGAATCGTATCCCACAAATTCTATCGTTTTCGGACCATAGCAACGATAGTTGAGGCTCTGCGAACGGTTATCTACAAAGGCTGCAAGAGGGCGCCGGGCGAGCCGCGTTTTAAGCGAAAGGTATATTTCAAGGAGGGAGGATCCCATCGGGACGTCGACAAAGGCCTCATTATTCTTGCAATAAATACTTACGTTATCCATGATATGCTGGGTATAAATTTCGGGCAAAGATACTAATGTATGATCAACAGCGGGCGAGCTGGCTGTTGAAATTTTTTTATGCCGAAAGTCAAAAAAGCTTGCAGTTTTAAAAAGTTTGATATCTTTGCGGCGTTATTATAAACAATCACCATGATTCGTTCATTAAATCAACATACACATGCAGGCCGCACTCACGGCAATCCGGGAAGGTTTCCTGCATCCAATTCAAGCAGTTTGAACTTGATTAATGCGCGGATAAGTCGCAAACATCTTTACTCAGACGATTTTGCGGATGTAACCCCATTCCGGCCTGGCCGGTGGGGTTACAGTTTTTTTAGCCGAAGGAGCCACAACAATACTGCTATATATATACATTGCTTTAGAGATGCCTGCAAGGATACCGGCCGGTCGCCAATGGTCGTTGCAAAAGACTCTAAGGATATTGAAATTATACCGGATACAAAGATAAAGGCCCTTAACGGGGCTGCCGGGCGGCCCGAAAACATGATCGGATCCGCAAGGATACTGTCGGGTCGCCCGCAATTTTGCACGAGCCGCCGGGGATACCGTCCGGTCGCCGGAAAGTATGATGGAGGCGCTGAAACACTCCGTCCGGTCGCCCGAAAGTATGAGGGAGGCGCCGGAACACTCCGTCTGGTCGCCCGAAAGTATGAGGGAGGCGCTCAAACATACCGTCTGGTCGCCCGAAAGTATGAGGGAGGCGCCGGAACACTCCGTCCGGTCGCCCGAAAGTATGAGGGAGGCGCTGAAACACTCCGTCTGGTCGCCCGAAAGTATGATGGAGGCGCTGAAACACTCCGTCTGGTCGCCCGCAAGTATGATGGAGGCGCCGGAACACTCCGTCTGGTCGCCGGAAAGTATGTTTGGAGCGCTCAGGCATATCGTCTGGTCGCCGGAAAGTATGTTTGGAGCGCTCAGGCATATCGTCTGGTCGCCCGCAAGTATGTTTGGAGCGCTCAGGCATACCGTCTGGTCGCCCGCAACTGTGTTTGGAGCGCTCAGGCATACCGTCCGGTCGCCCGCAAGTATGTTTGGGGCGCCGAAGGATCCCGGCCGGTCGCCGGAATGTAAGATGAAATACTTAACACTTAATAATATAAACCCATGTCAGTACAATTACAAAAGTTTCAAAATCTTTTAAACAACCAGCTTTCCCACGGGCAAACCATACAGTTTCATAAAAACATTATCGACGACGCTGTGCCCACCATCCTTACAGTGCAGCAGCTTGCCGACGTGTGCGCCGAATACCAGGCGAGATTCGCAGCGATGGACGCCTACTTTGCCAAGCTCCGCAAGAGATACGAAACCGAAGTGCTTTCAACAAAAGACAACGAGCGCGACTATGTAACCCGCTCCATAGCAGGTAAGATCCACTTCTTTGAGAAGTACCCCCAGTCAGACGCCGAGAAGGAGGAGATAAACCGGCTTTCCATCATTTATGATACCTACAAGAATGCCGACCGCAAGGATTACGAGGCGGAAACCACCCTCCTTCGCCGCTTCATGGCCGAACTGCGCAAGAACGCCGCCCTGATAGCAAAGTTCAACCTCGTTGAGATGATCGACCACCTCGAACAGTTAAACAACGACTTCGAGACGCTGTACAACGACCGCACCCTTATAATGCACAGCCTTAAGGAAGCCGGCAACATGCGCCTCCTCCGTAAGGAAGCAAACGCGGCATTCGGCGATGTGTGCCAAGCCCTTGCCGGACTGTCGCTGATGCCGATCACCGACGCCGTTCGCACTGCCATAGCCTCGACGGTAACGGTGATAAACGCCAACATCGAACAGTTTACCGCCACCTATCACCGTCATGCCGGCATAGTGGCAAGCAAAAAGAAGAAAGATCCAAGCAAGGGCGGCGACAAGCAAAAGCCCGACAACACCAAACCCGCCGCGCCCGACACGCCGCCCCAAACTCCCAACATCACCCCGCCTCCCATCGACCCCGACGAGCTTAACCCTCCGGCGGTAGGCGAACGGTAATAAAACAGCCAAGCCGCGCCCGGCAAAAGATATTGTTTTGACTGTGATTGATTTTGACTTGGCGCTACCGGCAGGATAACTTGATTCGACAAGTCTTATCCTGCCGGAGCTGTTTTTTGGGGGATGGGGGCCCAACGGGGCTCTACGGATCCTGCCGCTACCTGATTCGACAAAGATTTGTTAATTTGCAGCGCAAAATAATTACGCACATATATGAAGATAGTAACAAACATGCTCCTGGGCGATTGCCGCGAAGAGCTGAAAGATATCCCCGACAACTCGGTTGATTTGATCTTTACCTCGCCTCCCTATGCCGACCAGAGGAAGAATACCTACGGCGGCATCAAGCCGGAAGAGTACGTAGAGTGGTTTTTGCCGGCGGCATCCCAACTGCTTAGAGTTTTGAAGCCATCGGGCACGTTTGTGCTCAACATTAAGGAGAAGGTGGTTGACGGAGAGCGCAGCACCTATGTGCTCGAACTTATCATAGAGATGAGGAAACAGGGCTGGCTATGGACCGAGGAGTATATATGGCACAAGAAAAACTGCTATCCGGGCAAATGGCCTAACCGGTTCCGCGATTCATGGGAGCGGCTGCTCCAGTTCAATAAGGAGAAGCGGTTCAATATGTATCAGGACGCCGTGATGGTTCCGGTAGGCGACTGGGCAAAGACGCGGCTGAAAAACCTTAGCAGCGTTGACCGCACAAGAGACGAATCGCGGGTAGGGAGCGGCTTCGGGAAGAACATATCCAACTGGGTTGACAGAGAGAAAGCTTATCCCACCAATGTGCTGCATCTTGCAACCGAGTGCGCAAACAAAAACCACAGCGCCGCCTTTCCCGAAGGCTTGCCCGAATGGTTCATCAAGCTGTTCACGCAAGAAGGCGATACCGTACTTGATCCTTTCATGGGCTCGGGAACAACTAATATTGTTGCCGGCAAAATGAACCGCAACTCTATCGGAATAGAAATTCTCCCCGAATACTATGCCAAGGCTAAAGCGAGAATAGAGCCTGTAAGATTACCGTTACCCGAATCAGGAAAAGAATATGAACCGGCTGAAAGCTACGGATGTTACCAGGTACGTTGAAGACAACATAGGAGCCTTCCACCAAAAGCGAATCGACGCGCTGGAGCGGCTGCAGCTCCGAACCGTTCTCAGGAAGAAGAATCCATACCTGTTTAAAACCAAGCAGCTATTAACCGCCGAGCAAATAATAAGGGGCATTACCGACGCTTTTATCTCGTCGAACGAAGAGACTGTATTCGGCGACTGGCTTGAGGGTTTGGCGATATTCATCAATCATAAGGTTTATGGCGGTTGGAAGTCGGGGATTACCGGCATCGACCTGGAGTTCGACAATGATAATATGCGTTATATAGTTGCAATAAAGTCGGGGCCGAGCTGGGGCAATAGCAGCCAGATAGCCAAAATGAAATCAGACTTCATCACAGCAAAGAAGACTCTCCGCACAAGCCGGTCGGGCCTGATAATACAAGCCGTAAACGGCTGCTGCTACGGGAAAGACGACAACCCCGACAAGGGCGACTACCTTAAGTATTGCGGCCGGGCATTCTGGCGTTTTATTTCGGGAGTCGACTCTTTGTATCTCGACATCGTCGAGCCTCTTGGGCATAAGGCGGGAGAGAAGAACGAGGCCTTTACGGTATCGTACGCCGGTATGATAAACCGGTTTGTCAAAGAGTTTACAAGCGACTTCTGCTCCGGCAACGGCAGCATCGACTGGAACAGGCTCGTGGAGTTTAACTCGGGTACGAAATGAGGCCCGCGCGGTAATGGCTGCGAAGCGAAGGCTTAACGGCGGCCGGCCGGCTGTTATAGTTGCGAGGGCTTAACTTGCAGGCTATGCGCCATGATAGCAAGCCCCGGACCCCTCAACTTTTGCATCGCATGATATTTGTAGCTAATTTCGCCCCGCAATCAATAGTTTAATCAACAATTACATTTAGCTATAATGAATAATTCGGTTTATACATTCTCCAAACCGGCTAACGAGCCGGTTAAAACATACTCGCCGGGCAGCGCGGACAAAGCTGCGCTAAAGAGCGCGCTGGCCCTGCTATCATCCGAGAAGTGGGATATACCCGTTATTATCGGCGGGCGGGAAATCCGTACCGGCGATACCGGCAAGGTTGTCATGCCGCATAATCACAGGCATGTTTTAGCCGTGTACCATAAGGCCGGCGAGAAAGAAGTTCAGTCGGCAATCAACGCGGCTATCGACGCGCAAAAACTTTGGTCGGAACTGCCGTGGACCGAACGCGCATCGCTTATGATGAAGATAGCCGAGCTTATTGCAGGAAAGTATCGCTACCTCTTAAACGCATCCCTCATGCTCGGCCAGAGCAAAAACCCCATGCAGGCCGAGATCGACGCGCCTTGCGAGCTTATCGACTTCCTTCGGTTCAGCGCTTTCTACGCCGGCGAGGTATATGCCGGTCAGCCCTATTCGGAAACGGGCATAATCAACCGGATGGAGTACCGGGCCCTTGAAGGCTTCGTGTTTGCCCTCACGCCTTTCAACTTTACATCTATCGCGGCTAACCTTAACCTTGCGCCGGCAGTGATGGGTAACGCTACGGTATGGAAGCCGTCGACCACCTCCCTGCACTCCAATTACCTGCTTATGAAAATATTCGCCGAGGCAGGGCTGCCGGACGGCGTTGTTAATTTCATCCCCGGCCAGGGAAGCCTGATCGGAGGCATTGTAACTAAAGACGCGCGCCTGGCAGGGCTGCATTTCACCGGCTCGACTTCTACATTCAACTCGCTTTGGCGACAGATTGGCGGCAACCTGGAAAACTACCGCTCATATCCAAGGATTGTAGGCGAGACGGGAGGAAAGAACTTCATCGTGGCTCATCCCTCGTCGACAGCCGCCGAAGTGGCAACGGCCATTGTCAGGGGAGCGTTTGAATATCAGGGTCAGAAATGCTCGGCGGCTTCGAGGGCATACATCCCGGTGTCATTATGGCCCGAAGTGCGCGACATGGCAGGCTCCATGCTCAAGGAGATCAAGATGGGCGACGTTACCGACTTCGGCAATTTCGTTAATGCGGTGATCGACGAGGCATCGTTCGACAATATCGCCGGCTATATCGAGCACGCCCGCCACGCCGCCGACGCTAAGATCCTGTTTGGAGGCAAATGCGACAAGAGCGAAGGATACTACGTTGAGCCAACCGTAATCCTCACCACCAACCCCGAATACAAGTCGATGACGGAGGAGATATTCGGCCCCGTTATCACATTGTATATATACGACGACGCTCGCTTCGCCGAAACTCTCGAGCTGTGCGACCGCACCTCTTCCTACGGCCTCACGGGATCAATCTTCGCGCGCGACCGTTATGCCATCGGCCTCGCCTTTGAGAAGCTCCGCTACTCGGCGGGAAACTTCTACGTGAACGACAAGCCCACCGGCGCCGTGATAGCCCAACAGCCCTTCGGCGGCTCAAGGGCTTCGGGCACGAACGACAAGGCCGGAGGCCCGCTGAACCTGGTAAGGTGGACAAATCCGAGAACGGTGAAAGAAACGCTTGTTCCGCCTACGCACTTTGCTTATCCTTTCCTTGGCGAACAATAACCTCGAAGGATATGCCTGATTTCAATAACACCGAAATAGCCTTCGCCTCGAAATCGGACGGAGAGCTGCGAAACGCCCTGATGCTGTTCAACGTACTCAAGCATCCTCTGACAGTGAAAGCGGGAAAGCTGGCCAGCCTCGCGGCGCTAAAAATCCGTTTCCCGCTGGGATGGATTGTAAAGCCAACGCTATACCGCCAGTTCATAGGAGGCGAAACGCTCGACGAATGCCGTAAGCACGTTGAAGCCCTTTACCGCATAGGCGTCGAATCAACTCTCGACTACTCGGCCGAAAGCGAACAGACGCCCCAAGGGATAGAATCCACCTATGCCGAAACGCTTCGCTCGATCGACTTTGCAGCGGCCAACGAGGGGATTGCCTACGCTGTGTTCAAGCCGTCGACCCTTGTAACCGACAATGTTCTCTCGAAAGCGTCGGAGAAGAAGGCGGAGCTCTCCATCGAGGAGGTACGGTTGTACCGCGAGTTCCGCGAGCGCTTCGACGGCCTGTGCC
Source organism: Tannerellaceae bacterium (assembly GCA_031280645.1). The sequence goes on from JAITGL010000025.1 coordinate 118,099, forward strand.
GCCGGGCATACGAGAAAGGCGTGCGCATCCTTGTAGACGCCGAGGACTACTGCTTCCAAGATGCAATAGACGAACTAACCGACGAGGCCATGCGCACCTTTAACAAGAAGCGCGCCATAGTATTCGCAACTCTCCAGATGTATCGCCGCGACCGCATGGAGTATCTCCGCAAAATACACGACGATTCCGTTAAGCGGAATTACTATCCCGGCATCAAGTTCGTTCGCGGAGCCTACATGGAAGAAGAACGCAAACGCGCCGCCGAGATGGGTTACCCCGACCCCATCTGCAAAGACAAGCCAACCACCGACGCTAACTTCGACGCCGGCGTGCAATTCGTAATCGACCACATCGACCGTATGGAACTCTTCTGCGGAACCCATAACGAGGAAAGCAACAGTAAACTCGCCTCGCTGATAGACGAACGCGGGATAGCTCGCAATAACCGCCGCATCTACTTCTCCCAACTCTTGGGCATGAGCGACAATATCTCGTTCAACCTGGCTCACGAGGGGTTTAATGTTACCAAATACGTTCCCTACGCACGAGTTAAAGACGTGCTTCCCTACCTTATACGCCGCGCTGAAGAAAACACGTCGATTGCCGGTCAGACAGGTCGCGAGCTTAGGATGCTGAAAGCCGAAAAGCAGCGGCGAAGACAGGCGGCAGGATACTAACACGCATCTATCAAAACAACTATCATGAGCCTGAAAACTTTTCTTATAACGGCCGCCATGCTCATTTATCTGCCCGCAATCGCGCAGGTAAACGAGCGCGACGCCGCCCTGCCGATAGCCAAGGATACCCCCGCCCCATCAGTCGCCGACGACGACCTCAAGAAAATAATCGACCTCCGAACCCAACTCCGCCGGCGCAATACCACGTTCACCAGGCCCGCCACAATCAACGACCGCCTTAAACAGCTTATCGAACAAGGAAAAGAAGATCCCGTATCCTATCTTTCCGACGAGGCCCTCCGGATTATCCTCAGCGAGCCTCCCGCGCCGCTAAACCGAAGGCTTACCTTTCGCGACACGGCCATAGTGAACCGCCTTTTCCTCCCGATAGTATTCAGGAGCCGAACCCTGCCCGAGAAGCTAAACCTCGATGCGAAACAGACAACTAAAAAACTTGAGCTCGCCGAATGGTTCCCCCGCAAGACGGTATTTGAAAAGCAGGTGCGACAACATCAAATGCAGGAAGACGCAATGAAATTCGTCGAGATGAACAACCCCTCGCTGATACGCTACTCCGAAAGGCACTTCCCGGCTCACAAAATCATACTCATCCCAATAAATACTCCCGTATACGAAGAAGCCCCGATACCCGTAACGGCAAGCGCAAGCATTGAAGACACAGAAGCCCCGCCAAAATTCATCCCCGACAGGCTATATTGGACCTCGGCCTTTGAAAGCGCCATCCAGTTCTCGCAAAACTACGTGTCGGCCAACTGGTACAAAGGCGGAAGCAGCAACCTCAATATGTACACCCGCAACTATCTTAGGTACGATTACAACCGCGACATCGTACAGTTTGCAAACGAAGCCGAACTAAAGGCCACAATTTACAGCGCGCCCAACGACACCATAAACAGCTACAAAATAGGCGACGACCTCCTGCGATTTCACAGCACGCTTGGCATAAAAGCCTTCCCCAAATGGTTCTATTCGCTCGACGCCGAATTTAAAACACAGCTCTTCACCAACTATAAAGAGAACTCGGAACTCAAGCAAGCCGCCTTCCTCTCGCCCTTCTCATTCAATCTTGGCCTCGGTATGAAGTACGACATCGAGAAAACATTTAAAGAACGAGGACGGAAGCTCAAACTCAACGCCAACATAGCCCCCATATCGCTCACCTACATGAAGAGCATCGACCCCGACGTTGACCTCGGACGCCACGGCTTCAATAAATACCCCGATTCCGACACATTCAACAACGTGCTCACCCGCCTCGGATCAACCCTCCGACTCGACATGACCATGAGCTTTAACCGCAACGTAAGCTGGCAATCGCGAGTTTACTACTTCACAACTTACGAGTTCACACAATTTGAATTTGAGAACACCCTCTCGATGGCCCTGTCACAATACTTCTCAACAATCCTCTACTTCCATCTACGCTACGACAACGCCGCAATACTACCGCCCGACATCAGCACATTCTTCCAGCTTAACGAACGAATCAGCTTCGGCTTTAATTATAAATGGTAATGAACGACAACGAACACCTCGAAACAAAAGAAGAACTCCTTCTGCAAACAGCCCGACGCCTCGCCGCCGAACTTCAGCCCGACGGCTTCATAACCGAGGCCCGCGAACGAACCCTAGCGCTATACTCAAACAACAAAGAGATGAAGCTCGAAATAATACTCCAAGTACCACGTCAACGCTTCAAAACAACCCTCAAAATATTCCCCAAAGTACAGCTATGCTCCCGGGCAATAAAAAAATGGTGGAAACAAGAAAACCTCCCCAACCCAACCGACGTATTCTTCAGCGTCAAGCTCGACGAGATCTCGCCGCGAACCCCGCCATTCAAATGGATCATATCAGGAGGCGAACAGGAAAAAAGCGTAACCGAAATAATACATCACATACAAGCATACGTCATCCCCTTGTTCAACACAGTGAGCAACCCCGATAACGCCGCAGCTTTAATGAGCCAACGCATATGGGCCATCGGACGAGGAATGACCCAAACAATCTACACACCGCCCCTCGACTACGTATTATATTACGGATCAACCGAACTCGCCCGACAGCTCTTCCACCAAAGCATAGAGCAAAACACCCGGTGGGCGCAAAGCGTAGCCATCCGTTATAAAGACCTCGACCGCCGACCGGATATCTCACGCGAGCAGATGTTCTCGCACGGCGAGAGATGGATAAACCTCGCCTACGTATGCGGCTTCAGGCCGCTATAAGCTCTCCGAATTTGCAACCGGCCCGCCGATCTCACAGGCAGGGCCGGTTTTTTTTCGGGCCGGCGCTTTCAATAATAAGATGCAAAGAACGGATTCCCGGCAGACCGTCGCAACGCTGCGAAAGGGCGGATTAATCTCCGGCAAAACCATTAAACCCCATCTTTCAGCTTCATTAATATAAGAACGGGATTATCGTTTTCATCCAGCTTCCCCACAAGCTCTTTTAATTGATTTTGCCCGGCGATGTCTTTAACGTCGGTTCTTGAGGCAAAATACTCATCGGTAAGCACAGATTTCATAAGGTGCGCGTCGATATAACTCACCCAATAACGGCCGTCGTCGCTCGTAATATGAGGATAAGCGTCAACGCCTCCGTCTATATCGTTTCTAAAGCCGAAATAGGCGTTTATATTATCCAGCATTTCGTTTTTCATGTCGCCGGGTATGCCCCAATAGTCGTAAGTTACGGCTTTATCTTCACCTGTATATTTATCGTGAATTATGATATATTCAACCTTCTTTTTCTTGACTTTAACAAATAGATACCGGTCTGTTTCAAACGCTTTATTAGTGATGAAAATGGATTTATAAATAGCGCGACGACGCTCGTCGCCCATTGCCCATAATTCGGTTAAATCCGGCTTTTCATTTCCGTAATTCAAAAAATAACGCGGCACAATCTTATTGTCCTGCGCCGTAAAGATTGTATCCGAAAGTCCCATATACAATAATAAGGGGAACTCCTTATAAAAACTTAAATCCCCGAAAGGCATGAATTGAACATACCTGCCATTCTTCACCTTATCAACTACCTGCGCAACCTGCGGAGGCCTTGCGTCAAGCCATTTACCTGTCGAATCCTTTAAACCGAATCCATAAATAATATCCAAACGATTGATGAGGGAAGAATAAAAAACTTCTCCAACCATAACAAACTTTGAATCCCTGTAAAATACATTTGACGTGAATAAACTGTCTCTCGATATGGAGAACACCGTTTTTATAAACCGTCCATTATAGTCGTACTTCTGTATCCTGCCGGTATGGGCCGCCTGCAAATAAATAGCCTTTCCTTCAGTATCAATTGTGACGGACGAGCGCTGGGGATATTCGCCCGGACCCTGGCCTCGCCGTCCTACCGGCGATTTAAACTGCCCCGCCGAATCTACAATTAATACATTGAATATATCGCCAACTATAAAGATTTTCTCCTTCTCATCATACGCCGACAGCCAGCAAAATTTCAGGAAATAATCGTTCGGTAGTTTTAGCGGTATATAGGTAATTGATTCGACAAAATCACTCATTTTAATGGATGAATCTACGTTATTAATGGCGTCGACAAGGTTAACCGTTCCGGGGAATTTCACCTCTTGCCGTAACGGTAAATCATCGGGTTTATCGGCTTTTGTTTGCCCGTTACACTAGCTGAAACCGATTATAAAAATTAAAAGTAAAGCCTTGCAGGGCTGATTCCATTTCAAATTTTCAAGTTGTTTCATGATGATTGATTTTTACAGGTTGTTTAAATTAATTGTATTGATCGGAAACCTGGGACGGCTTGCCGGATTATTCTTCAAAAGTATGAAATATTGCGAAACCCCGAATGGATTCCCGGCAGCTCATCGCACAGTTGCGAAACCTTGAATTGATTTCCGGCAGCTCATCGCACAGTTGCGAAACCCCGAATTGATTTCCGGCGGCCCGTCGCACAGTTGCGAAACCTCGAATTGATTTCCGGCGGCTCATCGCACAGTTGCGAAAGCTCGAATTGATTTCCGGCGGCTCGTCGCACAGTTGCGAAAGCTCGAATTGATTTCCGGCGGCTCATCGCACAGTTGCGAAAGCTCGAATTGATTT
>JAITGL010000013.1 GCA_031280645.1 Tannerellaceae bacterium
CTTTGCATACTAATTTTTAAGCACTAAGTAAATATGAATAGAATTTGGCTTTTAGGAATTTTGGTATGTACGGTTCTTGCATTTTATTCATGCAAACCCAAACAAAGCACATACAAAGCAGCTTACGAACAAGCTCAACAAAGAGACACAACAACGGATGATTATTCTAACGAGTTTGGAGATGAAGATGTCGATCCGGTGAGTAAACCACGCAGCGACGGCAGTCTTGCGGAAGATTCCGGTAATACCGGCGATGAATATAACGATAATTATGCCCCTATTACGGAAGATCTTTATCCATATTCGTACGATGATAATACCGCAGTGCAAAACAACAATGTTCAGATTTCATTTAACCTGAAACGGTACAATCTTGTGATTGGCACTTTCAGAAATGCCACCAACGCCAATGCTCTCAAAGAACGCATGCAACGCGAAGGATACACCGTTGACCTCGCAAGAAATGACGGCGGAATGATCCGCGTAATTGTGAAAACTACCGATAACTTAAGCGAAGCACGCCGAGAAAGACTTGCTTTTAGATCCCGACATTATCCGAACTTCCAGGACGCCTGGGTGCTGAAACGCTATTGACCGATAGCCAGCAGCCGTTCAACCTTTTCACGCCAGTCGTCGCCGTTGCGAGGCTGCAACACACGCATTCCAAGCGACTGTCCTGCAACAACGTTTTTCTCCCCGTCATCAACAAACAAAGTTTCCGAGGGGAGGAAAACGTTGTCCTTTAATACAAATTCAAATATGCGAATGTCGGGCTTGGTAATACCCAACTCGAACGACGCATAAATCTTGTCGAAATAATCGGTTATAGGCTTTCCCGCTTCCGAGAAAGCCTTTGTTTTTGCCCAGCCGAGCACAACCGGATTTGTGTTGCTCAAAAGGCATACCGTATACGACCGTTTCCTTAGTTCCAGAATATAATCCAGCTTGTATTGCGGAGCTTCGACAATGAAACCCATCCAAGCGTGTGCAACATCCTCTTCCTTAAATTCCTTCCCGTTCCGCAGGCTAAGCGCACGGCAAAAGCCGGGCAAATCCGCTCGGCCGGATTCAAAATCGAGGAACAGGCCCTTTTGTTCATAAGGATCGAGAAGATAATCGGCGTCGGTAACGCCCAAGTCTTTGAAGCGGCGGACGGCTTCAGCATGATTGAGGTCGATTATAACTCCGCCAAGGTCGAAAATGATATTCTTAATTACTTGCATTGCTTTCTTGTTTTGATGAAAGATTGTTGAATTTATTTGCTTCGGTTTTGAAAATTACCCGTAAGAATCTATTCGGCGTTTAATATGATTTTCAAGCCTCAATTTTCTTTTATGAGACTTCCGCAAACCTGATATGAATAATATGGGGAATTTCCTTAAAGATGAATCTGGAAATTCCCCAAATGATCTGAAATTGTAAGACAGGATTGTACCGTCCGTTCGCCTGAAAAGGGGTTAAAGTATCCAATACCTAACGCCTTTTGCTTATCCTAATTTATGAACGACAAGCCCCGAACGCAGCTTCGGCTCAAACCAGGTGGTTTTCGGAGGCATTATGTTGCCGCTGTCGGCAATGTCTGTAAGTTGCTTCATGGATACGGGATAGAGGGCGAGAGCCGCTTTCATCTCGCCGCTGTCGACGCGCCGCTTCAGTTCGCCGAGACCTCGGATGCCGCCAACAAAGTCGATGCGCTTGTCGGAGCGGAGATCTTTGATCCCCAGAATCTCGTCGAGGATGAGGCGGGAGGAGATTGTTACGTCGAGAACGCCGATCGGGTCGCTGTCGTTGCATACTTCCGGCCGGGCGGTGAGCGAGTACCATCTGCTTCCAAGGTATAGCGAGAAATTGTGAAGGCGGGATGGACGCCAGATTTGGTCGCCCTTGTCTTCTACTATGAACGAGGCGTTGAGACGGCTTAGAAATTCGCTGGCCGACATCCCGTTCAGATCTTTTACCAACCGGTTGTAGTCGATTATCGAAAGCTGGGATGCGGGGAAGCATACGGCCATGAAGTAGTTGTACTCCTCGTTGCCGCAATGGTTGGGGTTTTGCCCGGCTTTCTCGGCTCCAACCAGGGCGGCGGCGGCGGAGCGATGATGTCCGTCGGCTATGTAGAGGGTAGGGATGGCGGCGAAGATTTCTGTGATTTGCTCAATGTCGCTTTTGTCGCTTATGAGCCAAAAGGTGTGCCCAAAGCCGTCGGGACTGGCCGTGAAATCGTATTCGGGCAACCGGGCGGCATAGCGCGTAACGATGGCGTCGAGATCCGGATTGTCGTGATAGGCAAAGAATACAGGCTCGATGTTGGCATTGTTCACCCTAACGTGCTTCATACGATCTTCCTCCTTGTCGCGGCGGGTTAGCTCGTGCTTTTTGATAAGGCCGTTCAGGTAGTCGTCAACGCTGGCGCAAACAACGAGGCCGTACTGCGTGCGGCCGTTCATCGTCTGGGCGTAGAGGTAGTACATGTCTTCGCTGTCTTGCTTCAGCCAGCCGTTGGCCTGGAACATTGCAAAGTTCTCAACGGCTTTGTCGTATACGCGCGGATCGTGCTCGTCGGTTCCGGAGGGGAAGTCGATTTCCGGCTTAATAATATGGTAGAGCGATTTTTCATTGCCGGAGGCTTCCCTGCGGGCTTCTTCGGAGCTTAAAACGTCGTATGGGCGCGAGGATACTTGCTCAACGTATGCTTTTGGAGGACGGAGGCCTTTGAATGGTTTTATTTTCATCGTAATATTAATCTTGTTTCTTCACTAATTTAAAATATTTACGAACTCTGGTTGCGCTGTATACCGCGAAGGATAACACGGCAATGAACAATACTGATATTCCGGGCCAGAATAGTTCTTTCCCGTCCGACAAGTCTCCTGTAAGCTGCTTGATAAACGTTGCGATTACAATAAGGCAACAGAGGCTTAGCGCTATCCATGTAATCAATTCTTTAAGATGAAGGAAAGTTCTTATTCCTTTTTTCATGGCATTATGCGCTGTTTAATTAACCTGGAAAGTTCGGTTGCCGTTATGTATAAAGTCTACAATCTGCTTTGCGGCCGCTATGCCGGCGTTGATATTGGCTTCGGAGGTTTGTGCGCCGAGCTTTTTCGGCATTGCAAGATAGCGGTCGGGGTATGCGGCCTTCAGTTCGGCGTCGATGGAGGGCAGGATGTCGGAGATGTAAAAGAAGTCGGGCCGATCGGCAAACATACGGGCCAAGTCGGGCTCGTTGATTATTTCCTTGCGGGCGGTGTTGACCAGTATGGCGCCCTTGGGCATCCTCGCCATCAAATCGTAGTTTACGCATTTGGAGGTTTCGGCCGTGGCGGGGATATGGAGCGAGATGATTTGGCTCGAGGCGAAAAGATCTTCTTTCGTTGCCGTAGCCGTTGCGCCGTTGTTGTTGATCTCAACCGCAGACAGATATTCGTCGTATGCGCTTACCTTCATGTTAAAGCCTTCGGCGATGCGGGCCACGTTGCGGGCCACGTTGCCGTAGGCAAACAGTCCGAGCGTTTTGCCTTTAAGCTCCGTTCCCGACTTTCCGCTGAAAAAGCCGCGAACGGCGTAGATCAACATGCCGAAAACAAGCTCGGCAACCGCGTTGGCATTCTGGCCCGGAGTGTTCATCACACATATACCGCGCGATGTGGCGGCATCGAGGTCGATATTGTCGTAGCCGGCTCCGGCGCGTACCACTATTTTCAGATCCTTGGCGGACGAGATAACTTCGGCGTCAACAATGTCGCTGCGAATAATCATTGCCTGTACGCCGGCAACGGCTTCGAGCAATTGGCTTTTGGCCGTATATTTTTCGAGGAGAACGAGCTCCATCCCCGATTCTTCAACCGCCTGGCGTATGCCTTTAACGGCAACGGCGGCAAAAGGCTTGTCGGTAGCTAAAAGTACTTTCATCTTCAATGTTTCCTTTCAAAGTCTTTCATTACTTCAATCAATGCCTCCACGCTGCTTTTCGGCATGGCATTGTAAACCGATGCGCGGAATCCGCCAACCGAGCGGTGACCTTTAATGCCCGAAATTCCGGCGGCGGCGGCTGCATCGCCAAAAGAGGTTTCCAAGTCGCGGTATTCGTCGGCCATAACAAAGCAGATGTTCATTATCGAACGGTCTTCAGCGGCTACGGCGCCGCGGAATAGCTTGTTGCGGTCGATCTCGTCGTACAGGATGCTTGCCTTTTCGATGTTCTTCTTCTCCAGCGCTTCAACGCCGCCCTGCTCCTTATACCATTTAAGCGTTTGCAGCGCAGAGTAAATCGGGAAAACAGGGGGAGTGTTAAACATTGATTCCTTCTTAACATGAGTGGAATAGTCGAGCATTGTGGGGATCGGCCGGCCTGCGTTGCCAAGGGCGTCGACGCGCACAATAACCAGCGTTACGCCGGCCGGGGCAAGGTTTTTTTGAGCTCCGGCGTATATCAGGTCGTATTTTGAAACGTCGACCGGGCGCGAAAAAATATCCGACGACATGTCCGAAATAAGCCGAACGTTAAGGCTCGGATCATAGCGCATTTCGGTTCCGTAAATGGTGTTGTTCGACGTAAAATGAAAATAGTCGGAATCGGCCGGAACCGTGTAATCTTTCGGAATAAAGGTGTAATTGGCGTCTTTTGAGGATGCAACCACGTTAACTTCGCCAAACAGCTTGGCTTCCTTAATAGCGTTCGACGCCCAGGTCCCGGTATCGAGATACGACGCTTTCAACTTAAGGAAGTTGAACGGAACCATGCAAAATTGCAAGCTCGCGCCTCCTCCGAGAAATATAGCCTCGTAGCCCTCCGGAACGTCGAGCAGCTCTTTAACCATAGAGCGAGCCTCGTTGCAAACGGCAACAAACTCCTTGCTCCTGTGCGAAACTTCAAGAATAGATAAACCTGTACCGGCAAAATTAAGAACGGCGGCTGCCGAATTTTTGATCGTAAATTCGCTAAGGATTGATGGCCCTGCTGAAAAGTTGTGCTTCTTCATATTTCAATGATAATTTAATTTAAATACGTCATTACTATGCGACAAAGATAGTCAAAAAATGATCTCTCGAATCAGGAGCGAAACCCGCCGGCAAAGAACAGGAAACATAGATTTCTCCCCGGAAAAATCCCGCCGGTTTATCTACATTTGCCCCCCATTGAAGCGAAAAAACATTATATTATCCATTCACGCTAATATCTTTCAATATGCTTGTAACAACTATTGTTTTAGCCCTCTCGATAATCTTCTTCCTTAAACGGGAAGATACGGTCCGCCGCGGTAGCCGCCGGCGCAACGGCAGCCGTATTGCCCCTCATCTTCCCCTTTCAGGTTGCGCCGCAGCCAAATGTTTTTAAATTTGCAACCGGCGAGCCCAGGCTCCCATCCCCTCCCATATATACATTTATATTAATACATACAATTATGCAAGGAAATAATAACGTGCGAGAAATACTCGACCAGGCAAACTCCCACCTCAACAGCGGCGACAACCTCAAGGCCATCGAAGCCTACAAGCAAGCCATAGCCCTCGACCCCAGCGAGCCCGAAGCCTTTTACAACATGGCCCTCGCCTACGACCGCAGCGGCAACCACAGCGCCGCCATTACCGCCTACTCAAAGTCGATACTGCTTTTCCCCACCTCGGCCGCATATTATAACATGGGAATAATATACGACCGGCAAGGCAAGTACGACAAAGCCATCGACAACTACAAGAAAGCCCTTGAGATAGACCCCGACGACTATCACGCCCACTTCAACATGGGCAACTCCTACGCCTCGCAGGAGCAATTCCTCGAAGCCCTCGGAGCATACCGCGAGGCGGTACGCATCAACCCCTCCGACCGCGCCTCGTACGCCAACCTCGGCAACTCGTTCGTAATGCTCGGCAACTACGCCAAGGCCATCGAAATATTCCAGTACCTGACCCGCAGTTTTCCCGAATACGCCGACGCCCACTACAACCTGGGATGCACATACTTTATGCAAGGCAACCACGTGGCCGCCCTGAGCTGCATGCAGAAAGCCGTTGACCTCAATCCCGATTACGACCAGGCCCGCGAAGCGATAGCAGGCATACGGAACATGATAGTTAATTAATCGTAAAGCACAAACCCGCGCGCGCGCTGCAAGCTGAGAAAGCCCGCCTTTTTAACTTGCCGCACGCGCGCCAAGCCTTGAAATCTCCAAAAAACCCCTCTTGCCATAAGCGTGGCAAGGCTCAAATCGCCAAAACGTCTCTTGCCATAAGTGTGGCAAGGCACAAAATCTCAAAAAAGCCCTTGCCATAAGTGTGGCAAGGCACAAAATCGCCAAAACGTCTCTTGCCATAAGTGTGGCAAGGCACAAAATCTCAAAAAAGCCCGTGCCATAAGTGTGGCAAGCCTCAAATTCGCCAAAACCTCTCTTGCCATAAGTGTGGCAAGCTCCAAAATCCCAAAAACTACCTTGCCATAAGTGTGGCAAGGCTCAAAATCCCGAAAACGTCTCTTGCCACAACTGTGGCAAGCTCCAAAATCCCAAAAACTACCTTGCCATAAGTGTGGCAAGGCTCGAAATCTCCAAAACGTCTCTTGCCATAAGTGTGGCAAGGCTCGAAATCTCCAAAACGCAAGGCTCGAAATCTCGAAAACCTCTCTTGTCACAAGTGTGACAAGGCTCGAAATCCGAAAAACCTCTCTTGTCACAAGTGTGACAAGGCAAGAAATCCGAAAAACGTCTCTTGTCACAGCTGTGACAAGGCACGAAATCCGAAAAACCTCTCTTGTCACAGCTGTGACAAGGCAGGAAATCCCCAAAACGTCTCTTGTCACAAGTGTGACAAGGCTCGAAATCTCCAAACCGTCTCTTGACACAGCTGTGACAAGGCAGGAAATCCGAAAAACATCCCTTGTCACAGCTGTGACAAGGCACGAAATCTCCAAAACCTCCCTTGTCACACCTGTGACAAGGCTCGGACCCCCCCAAAGCT
>JAITGL010000027.1 GCA_031280645.1 Tannerellaceae bacterium
GAAATACGATCGTATTTTGTTCGCCGCAGTTTTGAAACATGCGAAATACGATCGTATTTTGCTCGCCGCAGTTTTGAAACACGCGAAATACGATCGTATTTTGCTTGCCGCAGTTTTGAAACACGCGAAATACGATCGTATTTTGTTCGCCGCAGTTTTGAAACATGCGAAATACGATCGTATTTTGCTCGCCGCAGTTTTGAAACATGCCGGATACGATTGTATTTTGCCAATAAAAAAAGCCCCGCCAATTTTATTCGGCAAGGCTACACTATATATATATTGTGAAAGAAATTGAGCAATCCCTAAGCTTACTACCTTTAAAGCGGCAGCAGGATACTTTGGAGTATATAGAATAACTGTTGAGTGTTCCATCTTAGTATATTGCTTGTTTTGTGGGCACAAACATAATAAATGTTTTTTAGAATTCATAATTACATACTCTTTTTTTATATGATACAGGGGCGCTATCAGCGTATTTGGTTAAAGTTTCTTAATGGAGTAGGTGGATATGAATGTTACTAATATCTTTGTGCACTATAATACTAATACAGAAAATTATGATTCGATTAAATGAAGTAAACTTTGGATACCGCTATCAGCAAACGGTATTAAAACAGATCAGCCTGGATATCAAGCCAGGGCAGATTTATGGTCTTCTGGGAAAAAACGGCGAGGGTAAAACCACTTTGCTGCATATTATGAGCGGGCTGCTTTTCCCGCGCAACGGTAAGTGCATTGTGCTTGACGAGCAGCCTGATAAACGCAAAGCGCAATTCCTTAGCAGGGTTTATCTGCTGGCCGAAGACATTTACATCCCTGATGTTACTTTCCGGCAGTATATTGATATGTACCGGCCGTTTTACCCGTCGTTTTCCGACAACCTGTTGAAGCATTGTACCGATGCTTTTGAGATTGAAACGTCGAAAAAAATGAAAAAAATGTCGCAGGGGCAGAAGAAAAAGGCTGCCATTACGCTGGCGCTTGCGGCCAATACTCCTCTGCTGTTGATGGATGAGCCTACAAACGGCTTAGACATTCCTTCAAAAAGTATTTTCCGGAAATTACTTTCGTCGATTATGACCGACGATCGTACTGTTATCATTTCAACTCACCAGGTGCGCGACCTCGAAAGCCTGATCGACGCCGTGATTATCCTCGACGGAAAGGAAATTGTATTTAACCTTCCGCTCGACCGTATCGGCGAAAAGCTGGAGTTTCGTTTACTGGATGCGGGCGAAAAGTCGCTGTACTCCGAGCCTTCGCCGGGGGGCATGATCGGGGTGGTTCCGAACGGCGGGAACGAGGCCGGCGTTGTATCTCTCGAGTTGCTGTTTAACGCAACCGTGTTATCCAAGAATGAAATCCGTAAAATTTTTAACTCCTAAGAAGATTATGAACAATCAATTTAGCTTTAAACGAGTGGGCTTGCTGATGCGGCTCGACTTTATTTCCTACGGCCGCGAGTTTGTACTGGGTATGAGCGCTATCCCGTTGGTATGGTTTACATTGATGTGGCTTGCGAGGCACAACAGCACGTCGGAAATGTCTGAAATATGTTTTACATTAAACGGCCTGCTGGCCTTGATTACTTTTAGCGGTCATGCGGCGCGTAAAATGTTTAAGGAGAAGCATGCGTTTATGATGACGCCTGCGCTTAACGAAGAGAAGTACGCGAGCCTTATCGCCGAAGGCCTTGTTTACCTGCTTGTTTCGCAGATAGGATTCTGGCTCGGATCGTTTCTTTGCAAGCTGTGTTTTCCCACAGTTCAGATAGCCGCGTTTCAGGCTTTGTTTTTTAATATGAATATAAATATCGCGATTACTCTTTTCTTTTGCGTTGCGCTTTACTTTGTGGCTGCGGTGAGCGTGCCTAAGCTATGGTTTATCGTTGCGATAGTTGCGCCTAATCTTTACGTTGCGCTGCATGTGTTTATACTTTTCCTGCTATCCAATTGCTCTAACTTTTTCGCGGGAGCCATGATAAACGGCAATTTCGGCAGCAGTAATTCTTTGGAGATGACGGGAGGATCGGATAGCATAGCCCACACGATGCGGATCCTGGTCAACATATATACTCCGGTTATAGGCATATCGAGCATAATTTTATTTTACGTTGCATATCTTAAGTTGAAAGAAAAGGAGTTGAAATGAGAACCGGAGCATCGTTATTTATCCGTATAGCCGACACCGTATGCGACAAAATCCTGAGCGGCGAGTATCAGTCGGACAGTCGCATACCCTCGGTTCGCGATCTGGCGGCCGATATGGAGGTCAATCCCAACACGGTAATGCGCTCGGTAGAGCGTCTTCAGAGGTACGAGGTTATATACAATAAGCGCGGCGTTGGCTACTTTGTGTCGCCCGACGCTCGCGATAAGATCCACAAGATGCGCCTTGCCATTTTTTCCGACAGCGTACTCCCTTCGCTTTTCCGCGAAATGGATTTACTGGGCATTGGCATCGGCCATCTTACGGAAGCCTATAAGGTTTATAAATTACAGTTGTTAAACCAATCAAATTAAAACAAATCATGAAACGAAGCAATATAATACTGCTTGCGCTTGGCGTGTTTCTGCTTGTTCTTCCTTATATGATATTGCTGGTTTGCTGTATTATATATTAAGGAGTATTATTGCGGCCTGAAAACATGCCGGCTATAATTTATTATTTGCCGGACAGTCTTGCAGCAACTTTAACAAGAAAATGAAAAAGCATATAAGGTGAACAGTTTACTCTCGCAACTCCCCGCCCAAACTCCTTTTGAGTGGAGCTTATTAGTAGTTACGGCCCTGTTGATAGGCATGTCGAAAACGGGCATACAAGGTATAAACATGCTTATGATCCCGCTGATGGCCATAGCTTTCGGAGCGAAGCCATCTACGGGAGTCATACTTCCGATGTTATGTTTTTCAGACTTGCTGGCGGTTATTTACTACCGCCGGCAAGCCGAGTGGAAGCATATTGTGCGTCTTTTGCCTGCCGCGATTGCCGGATTCGGCCTGGCGGTGGCTGTCGACCGCCTCATTCCTCCCGCAGGCTTCCGCATTTTGCTTGCCGGATGCCTGCTGCTTGGTCTTGCAATAATGATTTATGCCGAATTGCGCAGGGGGGAGAACAAATTGGCCGGTAGCCGCTGGTACGGCCCTTTGTTTGGCCTTGCCGGAGGGTTTACCACCATGATAGGCAACGCTGCCGGGCCGGTAATGGCCATATATTTGCTGTCGGTAAAGCTTCCGAAGTATGCTTTTGTTGGTACCAGCGCCTGGTTCTTCCTGGTGGTTAATTATCTGAAGCTGCCTATACAAATTTATGCCTGGGAGAATATCAATCCCGCAACTCTTACTCTTAACCTTTGCATGATTCCGTTCATGATTGCAGGAGCTTTGTGTGGTATATATATTGTAAGGAAGCTGCCTGAAGACGGGTTCAGGAAGGTGATAATCGGGGTAACGGTATTATCAACGCTGATACTGTTATTGTAGGCCCGAATGGTAAAGGCTTTGCCGCGTTCGGGGTTCGGGGCGGTTGTGCGGATTAAATCCAAGCGATATCTTTGCGGCGCTTGGATTTAATTATTTATCGCAAACAATAGATTTTAACTTCATGAAAAAGCTTAGCAAAAGGGGTTATCAGATACTTAAGATTTTACATATCCTGACGGCCGGCGCATGGATCGGAGCGGTTATTACGGCCATTGCTTTACTGTTAACACTGAAAGGCGAGTATCTTGCGCGAGATTTGGAGGTTATACTTTTTATCGACTTGGCGCTTTTCATTCCCTGCGCGCTTGCCACCTTACTCACGGGCCTGGTTTACTCGATATTTACGCAATGGGGCTTCGTTAAGCATTGGTGGATTATTGTAAAGTACCTGATTACCCTGCTCCCGATTTTCACCGGCTTCCCGCTGGTGGCAAGCAAGCTATTGGGGATGACGGATATTGTTGGGCGGCTGGGAGCCGGGGCGCTTGCGGATAAGGAGTTCGGAGTGTTGTACAATGAATGTTTATTGGGGTTGATTGTTTATCTGGTTTTGTTTTTGTCGGCATATATATTGTCGGTTATCAAGCCGGCGAACAGGAGGAAAAGATAATGCTTCGGAACTTGCTTTGTTGGCCGCAAGAGGGGGCCGGAGGCATTAAGCATTATTAATAAGCCGCTCTTTTGCGATATTTATGATAGAATTTATCTTTGTATCCGAAATGAAAATGAATTATCTCCATAAAGTATCCGCGCTCTTTGTATTGTTTCTTATACTAACTGTTCCGAGCGTCAGGATTCAAGCGCAAAACATTATAACCGCCACAGGTATCGTCAGGGATTCAATAACCGGCGAACCTATCCCATTTGCTTCCGTTGTATTTGAAAATTCCCTCATCGGCGCTATGACCGACGATAACGGCCGTTTCACCTTACAGAACAATAAGAATATAACGAAGCTTACAGTAGCCTTCCTTGGATACGAGCAAAAAACGGTTGGCCTCCGCCCCGGACGCAACGACAACCTCGACCTCAAGCTCCATCCCAAATCACTCGAACTTGCCGAAGTAGTAATCAAGCCAACGCGCGAGCGATACTCCCGCCGCAACAACCCGGCTGTCGACCTAATCAGAGCCGTGATTGATCATAAAGACGACAATCGTATCGAAGCCCTGCCCGAATACAAGGTAGAGATGTACGAAAAGCTCTCGCTGGCCCTTGATAACTTCAATCCCAACTTCGACAGCAACGGATTCATGAAAAAGCTAAAGTTCGTGAAGAACTACATGGACACATCCGAATTTAGCGGACGCCCTATCCTGACCGTATCCGTTCGCGAAACCCTGTCGGACATTTATTACAGGAAAAGTCCGCGGTCGAAGAAAACCATCGTCAAAGCAAAGAACCAGCAAGGCATCGACGAAACGATCGACGAAGGCGGCATCACATCCAACCTCGAGGAGTTCTTCCAGGGAATAAACATCTTTGAGAACAACATCAACTTCCTTTCCAACCGCTTCGTAAGCCCGCTATCGTCGCTGCTTGCAACTACCTACTACCATTATTATATAATGGACACTGTGACGATAGGCTCCGACCGCTGCGTCGACCTTGCCTTCGTTCCGGTTAACAGTCAGAGCTACGGATTTACAGGACGCCTGTACATCATGCTCGACAACTATTCGATACGCAAATTCCGCCTCGATATCCCGCGAAACATTAACCTCAACTTTGTAGACAACCTGCGCATCGAGCAGGAGTTTAAACTCGCGCCCGACAGCTCATGGGTTGTAGACGTTGAAAACACCTACGTAAACTTCTACATGATGGGGCAGCAGCTATACGCCCACCAGCTCCGCACCTACAACAATTACAACTTCGACGTTGCCGAGCGCGACTCTGTGTTCGGGCTGCTCGGCCCGCTGCACGTTATGTCCGACGCCGTTGACAAACCCGACACGTTTTGGGTGCGCAACCGCCACATACCGCTTAAAGAACGCGAAAACGTGTTAGACGATCTGGTACGCGAAATACGCAAGGTGCCAGTGTTTAACGCCATCATTAAAACCGCCGAGATCCTCATCACAGGATATATCCAAACCGGCCCATCGAAAGAGGAAAACTACTTCGACATCGGCCCCATGAACACCATCTTCAGCGCCAACGAACTCGAAGGATGGCGAATCAGAATAGGAGGCATGACAACCGCCAACCTCTCCCCCCGCCTCTTCGGAACCGGATACTTAGCCTACGGCATGGACGACCGTACCTTTAAGTACAGCGGACGGCTAACATACAGCTTCGACGAAAAGAAATACCACGAAGGCGAATATCCCGTTAACAACCTCTCCCTCCTCCAGGAATACGACGTGTATACCCCCGGGCAAGACTTCCTCTTTACCAGCAAAGACAATATGTTCGTAGCCCTCAAAGTAGGCGAACCCGTTACGAACATGAACTACGTGCTCAAAACCCTAATCCAATACGAAAAAGACTGGCTTAACGGACTGTCCCTCAAAACCTGGCTCCGCCGCCAGAACGAAGAAGCCGCCGGAACCCTCGAATACAAACGCATCGACGAAAACGGCAACACCGTTAAAGTACCAAGCATAACCTCCTCCGAAGCCGGATTCCAACTACGATTCGCACCCGGCGAACGAGCCTACGGAGGACGCAAAGGCAAAAACTCCTTCTTTAACATGTCGAAAGACGCGCCCATCGTAAAGCTATCCCACCAACTCGGCATGAAAAACGTTCTCGGAAGCGATTATAACTACAACCGCACCGAGTTCAGCGCCGAGAAACGCATCTGGCTATCGTCGTTCGGACACATCGACGCACAGCTCAAGGCCGGCAAGATATGGAACAAAGTACCCTTCCCGCTCCTCGTACTCCCCAACACCAACCAATCGCTCACCATCCAGCCCGAAGCCTTCCACATGATGAGAGCCCTCGAGTTTGTGGCCGACGAGTACGTATCGCTCAACGCTACCTACTACCTTAAAGGATGGATCCTGAACCGCATACCCATAATCCGCTGGCTAAAGTTCCGCGAAGTAGTATCCTTCAACGGCATATACGGACGGCTAAGCAACCTCAGCAACCCCCTCGCCCCCGGCAACTCCGACCTCTTCATCCTCCCCGAAGGAACCGCCGGCCTCGGCTCAGTTCCATATATGGAAGCCAGCTTCGGACTCGAAAACATCTTTAAGATACTGCGCGTAGACTATTACCACCGCCTCACCTACCTCGACAATCCCAACACAAAGCGCAGCGGCTTCCGCATCGCCCTCCGCTTCTCATTCTGACCGCATGCCCGCCATACTGCACATCGAAACCTCCACAACGGCATGCTCCGTAGCCCTCGGCGTTAACGGAAGCCTCACAGGCGAGCAAACCTCCGACAGCGGCCCCTCACACTCCGCCCTTGCAGGAGTATTTGTGAAAAACATCCTCGGCCTGCTGCCAGGTAGCAAGCCCGACGCCATAGCCGTAAGCTCCGGGCCCGGATCGTATACCGGTCTCCGCATCGGGCTCTCGCTGGCCAAAGGACTATGTTTCGGGTACGACATACCCCTCATAGCCGTCCCCACCCTACTCCTCCTCGCATCCCAAGCCGTAGCCGCAGTCTCCGCCGCCGAGCCCAACGCCCCCGCAGCCCTCTATTGCCCCATGATCGACGCCCGGCGCATGGAAGTTTACGCCGCCGTATACAGCCGCAACCTCGGCGAGCTGCGGCCCGCCCACGCCGAAATCGTCGACCCCCAAAGCTATTCCGACTTACTCAACGGCGGCCCGGTATACTTTTGCGGCAACGGATCCTCCAAATGCCGCGAAATAATCGCCCACCCCAACGCCCTCTTTATCGACAACCTGCATCCATCGGCCAAAGCCATGATACCGCTTGCCGAAGCCGCATGGAAAGAAGGCCGGTTTGAAGACGCGGCCTATTTCGAGCCTTTTTACCTCAAGCAGTGGGGAGAGAAATAACCGCTTAATCCGTTCTCCCCACCTTGCTGTTTCTCATCGCCGCGGCCGTCGCGTCGCATCAGGATTTATAAAAAGGAACAGGCCCCGAAGCTATTGTATAATAAGATTTTCATAACGGATTCGAGCCCGTGCGGTCCGGCCCGCAGAACCTTCCCCCAACGCCATTTCGGCAAAGCCGCTTTCAATCAGTATGAGTTTGCCGCTCCGGCAGCTCGTTGTAGAACGTAGAAAACCTGCGGAAAAATTCCGGACGCTTTCAGCGAACGTGGAAAGTCTGCGGAAAATCTCCGGACGTTTGCCGTAAACCAAGAAATCGTCCGGAATATTTTCGGGCGATTTCATTAAACGTGGAAAGCTTCCGGAAAATTTACGGACAGTTTCAATGAATAAAGAAAGCTTGCGGAAAATTTTCGGATATTTTTCATGAACAAGAAAAGCTTCCGGAAAATTTACGGACGATTTAAATGAATAAGGAAAGTATCCGGAGAATTTCCTGACGGATTTCATGAACAAGGACGGCTTGCGAAAAATTTCCGCAGAGTTTCCATGAACTAAGGCAGCCCGCAGAGGTTTTCCCCGACGGTTCTCTCAAATCCGGAAGCCTTCCCGTAAGTTATCCGAAGAAATCACTGTAATTCGGCGCCACCCCCCCTGCATCTCCTCCCCAAATATGAAAAGCCTTTGCTATATTTGCGCAGCTCCCTTGCCGGAGGCGGGCGTTGGGGGATAATATTTAATCTTTTAAAATGTAATACGGATATGAAACTTTTTGCGAAATGGAATAGTAAGGATGGCTGGAAGGCGAAGGAGGCCATTGAGAAAATTAAAAACCAAAAGAAACTTGCGAGGGTTGCCGTGAAAGCGCGGTCGTGGGAGGCGCGGATAACGGCTCTTAATAAGCTGAAGGATGCGGAGCGCCAGCAGCTACTGACCCGGATTGCAACAGAGGATAAAGATTGGGAGATTCGCCGGGCGGCGGTAAAGCTACTGGTTGCCGCCAACAACTGGCCGCTGCTGAAGGAGATCATAGCCAAGTATGGAAAGGGTTTGAAAAGCGAATCCGAAGACGACAGGAGTAGTTACAAATCGCTTTTGCTGTTCCTTTATGAAGAGGTCAATGCGCCGCTCAAATGGCAGATCGCCTCATATAGTGGGACTATTATTGAATATCCGAAGGGAGAATATGTTCATTGTTTTGATACCTACGAAGATGAATTCATTCAGACAGCCCCCGAACGCCGCTTCCATGTTTCCTAAGCCTTCGCTATATTTACGCGGCTCCCTTGCCGGAGGCGGGCGTTGGGGCAAGCTCTGTTTAATCTTTTAATATGTAATACCGATATGGAACGTTTTGGTAAATGGTACAGTTTTGATGATTGCAAGGCGGCAGCCGCCGTCAGGAAAATTACAAATCAGAAGACGCTTGCGAGAATTGCCGTTGAGGCGCGGTCGACGGAGGCGAAGGTTGCGGCTATTAAAAAGCTGACGGTAGCGGAGCATCTGCCGCTGTTGATCCGGATTGCAACGGAAGATGGTTGGGCTTGTTCCCGGGCAGTGATAGAGACGCTGATAGCCGCGGATCATCAGCATATGTTGGCCGAGATTGTAACAAAGAAAACAAATTGGTGGACTCTGGCGGCAGTAGAAAATCTGATTGCAGAGGAGCATCAGCAGTTATTGGCCGAGATTGCGACAACGGATACAGATTCTTATGTTCGCCGGGCGGCGGTAGACAATCTGATTGCAGATGAGCGCCGGCAGCTATTGGCCGAGATTGCGACAAAGGATACATATTGGAAGGTTCGCCTGGCGGCGGTAAAGAAGCTGATAGCCGCAGAGTTCCGACCGTTATTGGCCAGGATTGCGGCAACGGATGAAGATTGGGTGGTTCGCAAAGCGGCGGCAGAGCTACTGATAGCCGAGGAGAGTCAAGCTCTACTGGCTGAGATTGCAGTAACGGACGAGCATCCGGATGTTCGCCGGGCGGCGGTAAACAAACTGATAGCCGAGGATCATCAGCAGCTATTGATCAGGATTGCAACAACCGACGAAGATTGTAATGTTTGCCGGGCGGCAGTAAGAAAACTTACCGATCAAACATGCTTGGCTCATGTAGCCTGGAATGCAAAGGAAGCAGGCGCTCGACAGGCGGCGGCAAGAAAACTGATAGCCGGGGAGCATCAGCCGCTATTGGTCAGGATCGCAATAAAGGATAAAGATTGGCTGGTTCGCCGGGCGGCGGTAGAGCAACTGGCAGCCCTCAACAACCGGCCGCTGCTGAAGGAGATCATAGCCGAGTATAGAAAGGCTTTGCAATGCGAATCGGAAGAGACTAAGGATCGTTACGTATTTCTTCTGCGGTTCATTTATAACGCAGTCGACTCGCCTCTCAAAGAGCAGATCGCCTCATATAACGGGACCCAAGAGGGGTTCTATTTTCCTGAACCTTCAGACGCTGCCCTCTCCAATTAGGAGTAAGCAATGTTTAATCTTTTAATATGTAAAACCAAGATGAAACTTGTTGCCAGATGGAACAGTAAGGACGGCTTTAAGGCAGACAAGGCCGTCGGGAGAATTAATAATCAGGAGAAGCTTGCGAGGATTGCCGTTGAGGCGCGGTCGTATTGGGCGCGCGAGGCGGCTGTTGAGAAACTCACGGCGGAGGATCATCAGACGCTATTGGCCCATATTGCGACAACGGATCAGCATTGGTTTGTCCGCGAGCTGGCAATAGAAAAACTAACGCCTGCAGATTATCAGCCGTTATTGGCCGAGATTGCGACAAAGGATTGCGACAAGCATGTTCGCCGGGCGGCGGTAGAGAAACTGGTAGCCGAGGAGAATCAGTCGCTACTGGTCGAGATTGCAACAAAGGATAAAGATCCTTGGGTTTGCGAAACGGCGCTAAAACAACTGATATCTGCCAACAATCGGTCGCTGCCGAAGGAGATAATCGCTATGTATGGAAAAGGTTTGAACGGCAAATCCGAATACGACAGGGATCATTACGCACATCTTTTGCGGTTCATTTATGAAAAAGTAGACGCGCCGCTCAAAGAGCAGATAGCCTCATTTAACGGGATTATTATTCAAGAGGAGCTTCGATTTCCTGAACCCTCTGACGTTAACCTTCCCAATTAGTGGAACAATGTTTAATCTTTTAATATGTAATACCAACATGAAACTTTTTGCTAAATGGAACAGTAAGGACGGCGAGAAAGCTATGGAAGCCGTCGGGCAAATTAAAGATCAAAAGAAGCTTGCGAAGATTGCCGTGGAGGCGTGGTCGTGGGAGGCGCGCAATGCGGCTGTTAAAAGACTTGCAGCCGCGAATAATCAAACGCTATTAGCCGAGATTACGAAAACGGATCCTAACGAAAATGTTTGCGAATCGGCAATAGAAAAACTTAACGATCAAACATGCTTGGCCGATGTAGCCCTGAATGCAATATACAGGAACATGCGAACAAAGGCGGTAGAAAAACTGATAGCGGAAGAGCATCAGCAGCTACTGGCCCGGATTGCGGCAACGGATACCGATTATTATGTTCGCCTTTTAGCAGTAAAAAAACTGATAGACGAGGACTATCAACCGCTATTGGTACGGATTGCGACAACGGATGAAAATGATAATGTTCGCCGGTTTGCAATATTTCAACTGAAAGCGGAGGAACACCAGCCGTTATTGGCCCAGATTGCGAAAGCGGATGACAATTATAGTGTTCGCATAGCGGCGGTAGAGAGACTGATTACTGAGATGCATCTGCCGCTATTGGTGGAGATTGCAACATATAAACATACAGGTCATTATTTAAAAAAAGCCGTAATAGAGAAACTGGTAACCGCCAACAATCAGCCGCTATTGGCCCGGCTTGCTACAAAGGATAATGATTTAGAAGTTCGCTTGGCGGCGGTAGAAAAACTGATAGCAGAAGAGCATCAGCAGCTATTGGCCAAGATTGCGGAGATGGATAATGATTTGGAGGTTCGCTTGGCGGCGGTAGAGAAACTGATAGCAGAAGAGCATCAGCAACTATTGGCCAAGATTGCGGAAATGGATAATGTTCGTGACGATCGTGATGTTCGCAAGGGGGCAGTAGAACAATTTAGCAGTAGAGTATCCTCCACCGATGTAGATCAAAAGGCGATAAGCGAGAATATCCGCCTGACGGCAATAAAGAAACTGATAGCCGAGGAGCATCAGCAGCTATTGGCCCGAATTGCGACAACAGATAAAGATTGGAATATTCGCCTGGCGGCAATAGAGAAACTGGTAACCGTAAACAACCAGCCGCTGCTGAAGGAGATAATCGCTATATATGGAGAAGGTTTGAACAGCAAATCCGAAAATGATAGGAGTCATTACGCATATCTTTTGCAGTTCATCTATAATAACGTCGACGCTTCGCTTAAAGAACATATCGCCTTATATAACGGAACTATTATTGAACATGATTATGACGCGCCGGCAACCCCCCAACGCCGATTCAAGGTTCCTTAAACCCTCGGCCATTATCCTCCCCTATTAAGGGGAGCAATGTTTAATCTTTTAAGATGTGACACTAACATGAAACTTTTTGCTAAATGGAACAGTAAGGACGGCGAGAGGGCGTCGACCGCCGTCGGGAAAATTAACGATCAGAAGAAGCTTGCGATGATTGCCCTTGAGGCGCGGTCGTGGGAGGCGCGCAAGGCGGCTGTTGAGAAGCTGATAGCTGCAAACGATCAGCCGGCGCTGAAGGCTATCATTGCCGAGTATGGAAGGGTTTTATATGGGAATCAGAAATGCGAAGAACTTTTACTTTTCATCTACAATAGATGTAATACGTTGCTTCAGGAACAAATCGTATCGTATAACGGAACGGTTATTGAATCCGGACGGCCGGCAAGGAGCGAAGTTGTCAGGGAGTTTCATAACGGCAGCTTCTGCGATGTTGATTACTCGGAGGAAGCAATACCCGACCGCCGATTCCACGCCTTTTAAACCTTCCCTCAAAACACGCTAAAAGGGCCGCCGACATCGGATTGTCGGCGGCCCTTTTCAATTGCGGGACATCTTGGCCTCTTACACAACGTAGGTGGAGGCTGAGGTGCTTCCGCCTTTGCCTGTCCAGTTGGTGTGGAAGAACTCTCCGCGAGGGCGATCGATGCGCTCGTAGGTGTGAGCTCCGAAGTAGTCGCGCTGGGCTTGGAGGAGGTTGGCCGGCAGGCGGGCCGAGCGGTAGCCGTCGAAGTAGCAGAGGGCGGCGCTGAGGGCAGGGACGGGGACGCCGCTTGCGATAGCCGTGGTCACCACCTTGCGCCATCCGTCTTGCGCGCCGAGCACTTTCTCCTTGAAGAAGGGATCGAGCAGCAGGTTGGTGAGGTCGGGATTGCGGTCGAAGGCCTCCTTTATCTTGCCGAGGAAGACCGATCGGATGATGCATCCGCCGCGCCACATTAGGGCTATGCCTCCGTTGTTCAGATTCCAGCCGTACTCCTTGGCGGCCTCGCGCATCAGGAGGTATCCCTGCGCGTACGACACTATCTTGGATGCGTAGAGGGCTTGGCGGAGGGCTTCGAGCAGCTCTGAGCGATCGGCTGCGACGGGCGCCGGGCCTGGAAGTTGTGCCGATGCCACGACGCGTTCGTCCTTCTGGGCCGATAGGCAGCGGGCGAATACAGCCTCGCCGATGAGGGTGAGGGGCACTCCGAGGTCGAGGGCAGCCACGCCTGTCCACTTTCCGGTACCCTTCTGTCCGGCGGTGTCGAGGATGGTGTCGACAACCGTCTCGCCCGCTTCATTGCGGTAGGCAAGGATATCGCGGGTGATTTCGATGAGGTAGCTTCCCAGCTCGCCTTCGTTCCAGTCGCGGAAAACTTCGTGCATCTCGGCGGCGGTCATTCCCAGCACATCCTTCATTATTTGGTATGCTTCGCAGATGAGCTGCATGTCGCCATACTCAATTCCGTTGTGCACCATCTTCACGAAATGTCCGGCGCCATTTTCGCCAACCCAGTCGCAGCATGGAGCTCCGTCGGCCTTGGCGCATATTGATTGGAAGATGGGCCGAACGGCCTCCCATGCGGCTACTGATCCTCCGGGCATCATGGATGGGCCGTTGAGGGCTCCTTCTTCGCCGCCGGATACTCCGGTTCCGACGTAGAGCAGTCCTTTACTCTCAACGTAGGCCGTGCGGCGGATAGTGTCGGGGAAGTGCGTGTTGCCGCCGTCGATGATGATGTCGCCGGGTTCGAGATGAGGTATGATCTGTTCGATAAAGTCGTCAACAGCTTTGCCTGCCTTCACGAGGAGCATCACCTTGCGCGGTCGCTTGAGGGATTGGCATAGCTCTGCGATGGAATGCGCCGCGATGAAGTTCTTGCCCTTGCCGCGTCCGCCAACGAAGTCGTCAACCTTGGATACGGTGCGATTGAAAACGGCAACCGTGAATCCTTTGCTTTCCATGTTTAATACGAGGTTCTCGCCCATTACGGCCAAACCTATAAGTCCGATGTCTGCTAAATTGTTCATCATTATCATTATTAAAAGTTATACTACTGTGAATCTTAATTTCTTTAGAGCCTCTTCCA
>JAITGL010000051.1 GCA_031280645.1 Tannerellaceae bacterium
CGCAAGGTTTTCTGTTTTACCTTGCCCTTTTCACGGATATGATCAACTATCAAAATAGTGACCTTACCGTTATGCCGTTCTCGTGTCCTTATAAACATGGCACAAAGATATAGAGCCTCCATCATAACTAAAAGAAAATCAGCGATTTTATGCCGTCGTCCACTACAAAGCAGTTTGAGTGAGACGAGTGTTGTAACTGCCTTTCAATCAGAGGTGGGTATAGAAGGAGATGGAGGGAGACCGTCAAAGTCGGGTGATGGCTTTTGTTCATTAATGTAAGATGAAAGATACTTTTGAGAAGCTCAAAGGCAAAAGCGTAGGGCTTATACGTGCCGAAATATTTATTTAGCGATCTCCTAAACGCTCGTTTAGCAATCCCCTAAATGACAATTAGAGGATTAACAAACGCCCAATGCTTGTGGTAAACAACTTTCCCTTTTCCTCCAAGAGCATCAATACCGCGATTATATATACAGTTGCTTTATTACCAATATGAACCTGTCGGCCAAGATGATTTACGATTTGTATTGTAATAGAGCCGATGCGGAAAATCAAATCAAAGAGGAAAAGAAGACTTTGGAGCCTCAAGTTTTGTTAATCATAACTGTTGGGCTACAGAATCCGCACTCAAATTTGTTATGATGCCTATAACCTGATGAACCTGTTTCGACAGGCCGTCTTGGGTGCCGCAACAATATAGCATCAGCTCAAAACGCTTCGCTATGAAGTTTTCGCCATAGGAGGCTATATGATTAAAAGAGGAAATTCCGGAATACTCAAACTTTCCTTAGACATGAAAAGAAGAGAGTGGTTCTGCAGATTATAGAGCTCTGCCCAAATCAGGAGTAACCCTTTCGTACTCAATAGCTGAGTTTAATGACTATTCTGGGTTAATCATATTTCCATATCTCCAAACCGCTAAAAAAGAAAAACCTTCATATTACCTCTTAAAGGATGTAATATGAAGGTTGGCGATATATTGGTTGGCGTTAAAACTATATTTTGTTTTGACCGTTGATATATTTCTTGAACGTTTACTTGTTCTTTTGCAACTTTCGCAAATCACTATGATTACAATTGCTATAGCAGTAAGGACTAATATCAAATTAGAATCTTCTGCTATTTCTTTAACGCTGCAAAGATATGTATATTTTTGAATCGGTCAAATCGTGAATTTTGTTTTGCAAGTAAAAAACGATAAACCTTGTCGTTTTTAATGTTTTTTAAGAACTCAGCACCACTAATCCATGATATCCACACAAGATTCAATTAGCAAATCTAGTCACAATCCGGTAGGTTGGAAAACATTTGATTTCTAACATCAGATGAAATCGCCGTAGCAATAAGCCTACAAGATTAATTTTCCTTGTCGTCCGCTAATCGTATAATATAATACAGACTCATCGTTGGAGAATGGGGCAGGATCGAATTTCTGATAATGACAAAACTATATTTCATGAACTCACAAGCGGAACATACGTAACAACTCCTCCCAAACCTAGTCTGTCCTTAAACGCCACCCGATATCTACAACATAGCCATAATGTCTGCGATTACTTTGTGCTCGACTTTCAATTGAATCAGCTTTTCCATATATTTGCATCATGATGAATTATTATAAATCAATACAATTTGGAAATGTTTGAGAATTTAAGCGACAGGTTAGAAAAGTCATTCAAATTACTAAAAGGCGAAGGCCGTATCACGGAAATCAACATTGCAGAAACTCTGAAAGACGTTCGCAAGGCATTGCTTGAAGCCGACGTCAATTACAAAGTAGCAAAACAGTTTACCGATGCGGTAAAGGAAAAAGCTATCGGGCAGAACGTCCTCAAAACCGTTAAGCCTGACCAACTAATGGTAAAAATCGTTCACGATGAATTGGCCTCGCTTATGGGTGGACACGCCACTGAGATCAATCTGAAAGGTAATCCGGCAGTGATACTCATGTCGGGCCTCCAAGGATCGGGAAAAACAACCGCTTCGGGTAAACTTGCATATATGTTGAAGCATAAACGCGGCAAAAAGCCCCTCCTTGTTGCATGCGACGTTTATCGTCCCGCCGCAATTGAACAGTTGCGTATCCTGGGAGAGCAAATCGGAGTGACCGTATACGATGAATCCGGTAATACCAATCCTGTGCTTATTGCTCAACACGCTATCAAGGAGGCACGGCTCAAAGCTTACGACGTTGTAATCGTGGATACGGCTGGGCGTCTTGCTATCGACGAGCAGATGATGCAGGAAATTTATGCAATAAAAGAAGCGATCAGGCCACATGAAACCCTCTTCGTTGTTGATGCTATGACTGGACAGGATGCCGTGAATACATCGAAAGAATTCAACGAACGGTTAAATTTTGACGGGGTGATCCTTACCAAGCTCGATGGCGATACCAGAGGCGGAGCAGCCCTCTCAATCAGTACCGTGGTTAACAAGCCGATCAAATTTGTCGGAATAGGCGAGAAGATGGATGCGCTTGATGTGTTCTATCCCGAACGAATGGCTAATCGCATCCTTGGAATGGGCGACGTTGTTTCCTTCGTGGAGAAAGCGCAGGAACAGTTCTCGGAGGAAGAAGCACTCAGATTGCAGAAGAAGATAAAGAAGAATCAGCTTGATTTAAACGATTTCATGACCCAGCTCCGCCAACTTAAAAAGATTGGCAATATAAAAGACATGGCTGCCATGGTACCAGGACTCGGTAAAATGGTAAAGGATACAGATATAGACGAAGGCATGCTTAACCGTATTGACGCCATCATCCTCTCCATGACTCCAGAAGAACGCAGCAACCCGGCCATACTCAACTCATCGCGCCGCAATCGAATTGCCGCAGGGAGCGGTACTACCCTACAAGATATAAACATGCTCCTAAAACAATTCGACGGAGTACGCAAAATGATGCAGAAGGCAGTCAACGGCACTATACCCGATCCTCGCAATTTAATGAATCTTAGAAGAAGATAATATGCAAATAATCGACGGAAAGGCCGTAGCCGCACATATTAAGGCAGAAATATCGGCCAATGTAAAACAAATGCAGGCCTCCGGACGGAACGTACCATGCCTCGCAGCTATCCTCGTAGGCAGCGACGGCGCCAGCGAAACGTACGTTGCCGGAAAAGTAAGAACATGCGCTGAGCTTGGCTTTCGATCCTCGCTCATCAGATACGACGGCAATGTCGGCGAGGAGGAATTGCTCAATTGCATCCGGTGCTTGAATAACGACGATCAAATCGACGGATTTATTGTACAACTCCCATTGCCGAAGCATATCTCCGAAGCAAAAATCATTGAAGCGATAGACTATCGTAAAGACGTCGACGGATTCCATCCCGTTAATATCGGACGTATGTCGGCCGGGCTTCCCTGCTTCCTCCCCGCAACGCCCGCCGGAATCCTCGATCTCCTCCTATATTATAATATAGAAACAAAAGGCAAGCATTGCGTTGTGATAGGCCGTAGCCGTATCGTTGGTAAGCCTATGGCAATGCTGATGATGCAAAAGTCGTCGCCGGGCGATTGCACCGTTACTGTTTGTCATAGCCGGTCGAGCAACCTTCGCGAAATGTGCCTCTCGGCAGATATTATAGTAGTAGCCCTCGGAGTTCCCGAATTTCTGAAGGCCGATATGGTACGTTCCGGAGCGGTGGTGATCGACGTCGGACTAACGCGCATGCCTAGCAGCGTTACCGCAAGTGGATACAAAGCCGTAGGCGATGTTAAGTTCGACGAAGTCGCCCTCAAATGCTCATGGATTACCCCCGTTCCCGGTGGCGTAGGCCCAATGACTATCGTTTCCTTAATGAAAAATACATGGCTGGCCGCCACAAAGGCCATTTATCCGTGAAATACCGCCGATGGCTGGCCGCCGCGCCCACATGCTTGCTCCTGCACGCCGCTATCGCCCAAAAAGAAGTAACACTGCTCTTTGCCGGCGATGCGATGCAGCATCAATCGCAGCTTGCGAGCGCACGGCGCAACGATGGATACGATTATTATTCATATTTCAAACACCTCCGCGCCGAAATTGCCTCGGCCGACATCGCCGTAGTTAATCTTGAAGTAACCCTTGGAGGTTCTCCATTTACCGGATACCCGCAATTCTCAGCACCCGACGAATTTGCATTTGCATTGAAGGATGCCGGATTCAACGTTGTTCTCAACGCCAATAATCATATACTCGACCGCGGCAGCCGCGGCCTCAGACGCACACTCGATGTGCTCGATGCTATACCCGTTGCCCACACCGGAGCTTTCCGGAACTACTACGAGCGTAGCATCCTCAATCCGCTTATAGTTGTAGCACAGGACATCCGCTTCGCTATGCTTAATTATACTTATGGAACCAACGGCATCGTTGCGCAGCCTCCCGTAGTTGTGAATTATATCGACCGCGAGCAAATATTGAGCGACATAGCCAAGGCACGCAGCCTAAATGCTGATATAATCGTTGCAAACATGCACTGGGGCGACGAGTATCGACTGATTCAAAATCAGGAGCAAGATGCGCTTGCCGATTTCATGATCCGCGAAGGCGTTGATCTCGTTATCGGTTCGCATCCGCATGTGGTGCAGCCCTCAAGGGCGATGATCGATTTGCATGGGAATATCTCTAATATTGTGGTATATTCTCTTGGCAATTTAGTGTCGGGGATGATTGCGCCCAATACTTACGGAGGGCAAATCGTTAAAGTGGTTGTTGAGAAGTCGCCCTTCCGACAGGCCGTGATCAAGCGGGCGGAGTATGCGCTGGTGTATCGTTATAAGGATAGCACGGGAGGAATGGTTGATTTTTCCGTAATACCCGTGAGCCATGCCGAGCGTGCCGATAGCATCCCGACCATTGAGCTAAACCATGCCGATTACAACATGATGATGCGCTTTGCAGAATCGGCCCGCAAATTGTTTGGGCGTTACAACATCGGCGTTACAGAGTATAAGCCTCGCCTTTGTATAGGAGATACGGCAACGTATCCTGATTTTTCTTCAATAATATTTGGAGATTAAGAAGATTATTGTACTTTTGTCGCCGAAAGAAAAAATGGTGAATGTAGCTCAGCAGGTTAGAGCATCAGATTGTGGTTCTGAGGGTCGTGGGTTCGAGCCCCATCTTTCACCCGGATATTTTAGATGGTGACGAGGTCGGAAGTTTACGGATTAAATCCCAACTTCCGGCCTTACTTTTTGTCTGTATTCCATCTCCCCCTGTAAAAGTTTTGTTATTCTATTGAGAAGAACTTTGCCGGAACGCCTTCTGTAAGTCGGGAAAGTTGTACTTTCTCAAACCTTATCTTCGCAAGCTTGTGCGACGTAGCACCGGTTGAAAAATGCACCCGTTTTGTTATATGCGATAAACCGTTCAAAGCTTTTGCGATGTCGCACAATAAACTGATTGTCGAGAGGCATTTCATTATTACTGAGCTAAGGTCGATCTGCTATTTTACCGGCGTTGCAGCAACTGTCAATATTGCCTGAAAGAACTTCAACTGCTACATCCCTCATCGTCAATTCGCATACGAATGCATCCCACTCAAGAGGTAATTCACTCCAAAGTAGGTCATGAGAACTACGGCAAAAGCTATGGCGGCGGCTAAGTTGAACAGGCGAGGGTTGTTCCAGCGGGGAACCATGCGGAGGTGAAGTACAATGGCGTAGGCGAGGATGCAGATCAGCGCCCAGGTTTCTTTTGGATCCCAACCCCAATAGCGTCCCCAAGATTCGTTGGCCCATACGGCGCCGAGGAAGGTGCCGACCGTCATCAATGCAAGGCCTATCCATAGCGACATTTCGTTTATTACGGTGAGCTCGGTTATGCGGGCCTGAGGGATGCGGAGGCGATGGGCGAAGCGTAGGAGAGCAAGGTTGTATAGGCCGAGAAGGCATCCAATACCGAAAAAACCGTAGGCAGCTACTATTACGGCTACATGAAACATTAACCATGGGGATTTCAGCACGGGCGCCAGCATGTTGATTTGTGGATCCATTGTGCTTAGCCCTGATACGAAAAGCATGATTCCACCGAAAAGTACAGCGAGGGCAAGTACTGGTAGGCTGCGCCGGGCAAACAACAAGCCGCCGCATACGCTTGCCCAGGCGACATATATCATGGTTTCGTAAGCGTTACTCCAGGGAGCGTATCCTCCGATGCGCCATCGCATACCCATGCCGAGCATTTGGTAGTGGAAAGTTACGAGTACTACGATACTGAGTATGCGTCCTGTCCATCGGAGCCACTTACGGTCGCGGATCATTGTTGAGAATCCTATTATGAGGAGGATGCCGCCGAGCGAGAGGTAGAGGATGCGGCAAATGCGGAATGGATTGAGGCGGTTATATCGTAGCTCGGCGTCGATTTTGGCAGGATCGACGACGAAGGTGGCGCTGGCTGACTGGAATTGGAGGATGCTGTCGAGAGTCGCATTGGCGAGGTTGGGATCGGGGGTGCGTATGTTGTTAATGTAGGTATCGAACAGGCGGGTTACGGTCGCGGAGTCGGCGGGGGTAAAGAGGTGGGCGTTGCCGGGCGCTATCCATCGTTGCGACTTGTCGCCGGCGAGGGGGAATATGTTTAGGAGCTGGCGGTCGAAGAGGTCGTACAGGAGGTTGATTTGTTCGTTTAGCTTGAGCATGTCTTTGTCGTACCGGCTACGCTCGGCAGGCGATTTGCGGTAGGCTTCTTCTACTTCTTGCTGTATAAGGTAGCTGCCGTTAATGTCGAATAAATCGAGGAATGAGCAGAGGTTGGCGTCGAGGAGGTATTTGTTGCGGATGTCGCGGTTGGGGATATTGATGATGCGGATGTTCATCCATTGTTCAGGCCATGCGATGAGGCTGAGGAGGAATTGGTCGGGCGTGTAATCGCCAACGCTGCGGGCTTTGCTTACTTTGCGTATCACGTCGGAGGCAAAGGTGTTGACGGGCATTACTCGTCCGTTGTACGATTGCATCGGTATGGCTCCGAATTGTTGGGCTATCTCTGGAGGGATTATATTGCGGGGCAGGGTATCCACTCCTTTGGCTGATGACGACTGTGCGGAGGCGGCGAGGATAAGCGCTGCTATTACGGGCGCTGCGGCTTTGAGCTCTTTAAGCTTCCGGCGTAGTTGGGCGAAGCGTGATCGGGGGCCTGCAAGGAAGAGGATGAATCCGGCGAGGAGGAGGCTATATCCGGCGTATGTAATGTTTCGGCCGGGTACGTCGCGGTTGACCGAGAGTATTGTTCCGTTTTCATCGCTGTCGAACGATGATTGGAAGAGGCGATATCCTTTGATGTCGAACACGTGGTTCATAAATATCCTTGCAGGGAAGCTCCGTCCGTCGACGTGTACAGTTACTTCGCTCTCGAAGGATGATGGGCTGGCTGATCCGGGGTATCGTACAAGGTTGAACTTTTGCAGCTCTACTTCAAACGGCAGCTTGGCGGTTGTAACTCCCTTTGAGGTGTGGATGGATATTTCGTTGCTACGTTGTCCTTCGCGCAGATGCAGTACGCCTTCTTGTCCGAAAAAGTGGGTAACGGCTGCGCCGACGAGTATTATAATGAAGGCAACATGTACGGCCAGCCCTCCCCAGCTCATGGAGCGTAGCAGCCGGCGGCGCAGGGTAAGTCCGATGAAACCGGCAATAATTACAAGCAGCAGGGCCATGAACGCCGGATTGTAGTAAATGATGCGCTTTGCCATCTCGGTTCCTGCATATTTTTCTATAACGGTTGCAAGCGCGAGGGCTACGGCCCATACGGCAATCATGGCGATGGCGGCGGCGGGCGAGGTTAGTATTTTCTTGAGTAATGTTTTCATCATCCTGATATTTATTTATGTGTATAATGTTTTACATCGCAACAAAGGCTGCCCTGATCGAAACCGGGCAGCCTTCCGTATTGCGAGTATCTTACGGTTGGGTTATGAGAGTGCGGCAATGGCCGAGCCGATGAGGTTGGCATTGTCCATCTTGTCGATATCTACGCTCACGTTGCGGTGGTTAAAGCTGTCAAGCAGCTCGCGGAGCGTTATGGCAACGATAGCTTTGTAGTGAAGTCCTTTGCGATCGTCGCTCCAGAACAGGCTGCCTTCGGCAATGAGGCGTATGCGCCGCACCGACGGCATGCAGGTCAGCAATACCAGGATGAGGCCTGCGAGCGATGCCGCTACAAGCTTGGCGGAGCGGGCATAGATGCCGCGGGCTACTTGCACGTATTCTTCTTTGTAAACATGGGGGTAGCTCATCATGGTGGTGAGCTTCTGGGCGTCGAAATCTTTCTCGAAGTCGGCTGCGGGGAATACCGCCTTTAGCAGTTCGCCGAGATACATGCCCGATACTGCTTTCTCAAACCTCTGAGTTCCCATTTTATCCGACAATGCGTCGACAATATTATCTACATAGGTAAGATATGGGGGCTTGAAATTGCCTGATTCGAGGTTAATGGGTAAGAGGCCGGTAAAGCCAAGGCTTTTGTCGAGCTTGGATATGCTTTCGGCCGGGATGAAGGTGGCCATGTTGGTTCCGGTTCCAACGATCAAGCCGATGTAAGCGTCGTAATCGCTGCTGGTCAGACCGGCAAAGAGGCTTGCCACTGTGTCGTTTATAACCTTTATGCCGCTAAACTTTGGAGTTGTTACCTTGTTTAGATATTCGAGCAGCGGTTTACCGATGGGTTTGCCTCCCATTCCGGGGATGTTCACGCCCTTTGTCCAGCGAAGTAACTTGGCGTCGCCACCCTTTAGCGATTCGGCTGGGTATGAAAAGCAGTATCCGATGGGGATTTCGCCTTGCCGTTTCACTTCTTTGATGAGGTTGGCCTGCTCGGCGTAGAGTTGCTCCTCGGTGAATCCGGCCGTTTTCATCATTGAGAGGTCTTTCTTGAAGCCGTTTTCCGGACGGATGGTGGGAGAGCCGTCTTTGAAATCAACGGATGCTACGCGATAGTTGGTGCCTCCGAGGTCAAGAACAAAAGCTTGCCCGTCAACATTGTCGGTTTTCGGATTAATAAAGGTTGGGATGCACTGTACTTCCTGGTTTTCGGTACTTAGCCCTTCTTCTACTCTCTTTTGAAGAGATTCTGCAATCTCTTTAAGCTGCTCGATATTGAGCGAAAAAATATTATTCTCCATATAATTAGATATTAAGTGATTTTTAAACGGCATAAAAGTAGTCAAAAAGAATTTGCGTGCAAGTAAAACGGGATGTACATTTGAGCAAATTAACAGAATCATGAATCAACAACTCATATCTTATTGGATCCGGGCCTCTCGCCCATTCACCCTTCCGGCCTCGATCAGCCCGGTTGCAATCGGTACGGCCTTTGCCTTTCGCGACGATTCGCTTAGCCTTGTTCCGGCCCTGCTCTGCTTGCTGGTTGCCGTTGCGGCGCAAATTGCCAGCAATTTTGCCAACGATTACTTCGACTTTCTCAACGGATCGGACACCTCGGAGCGCATCGGCCCGGCGCGCGCCGTGGCAAGCGGATGGATCCCGGCGCGAAGCATGCTTGCGGCAACAATTATCACCCTTGCCTTCGTATGCCTTTGCGGATTATGTATTGTTGCCATTGCCGGATGGGAGCTCCTTGCGGCCGGAGTGGCCATTGTTGCCTGCGTGGTGGCTTATTCGGCCGGGCCATGGCCGTTGTCGCGACATGGCTTGGGCGACGCTTGCGTATTCCTTTTCTATGGGATTATTCCCACTTGCCTCACTTACTATGCGCAGGCCATGCGCTTCAGCCTGCCGTTATTGCCGCTGGCCGCAGCAACCGGGCTTTTGGCCGTGAATATCCTTGTTGCCAATAACTGCCGCGATTACGAGGAAGACCGCCGGTCTGGCAAGCGCACCACCATTGTGATGTTCGGGCTAAGGTTCGGACGGGCGCTGTATATGTTTAACTGCATCGTAGCTCTTGTAATTCTTTTGCCGTTGATCCTTTCATCGTCGTTATGGTATCTGGTTCCATACGCCGCGGTTGCCGTTTTGTTTTTCAATTCCTGGCGCAACCTTTGCCGGCTTAGCGGGGCGGGGCTGATTCCGTCGCTCAAGCACGCGTCGCGTAACTTGTTGCTGTATACTCTGCTGGCGGTATTAGCAATTGTGGGATCGGCGCATAGCTAAATGTCGTTGCCGGCGCCCTGGCCATAATATACGGCTGTCATATCTTTCCCGAACTCAGTTTATACTTAATTTTCTCCAGGGAGAAAGTAGTTTTCTCCCTGGAGAAAACTCTTGGCTCCCGGGAGAAAGCAGTTGGCTCCCGGGAGAAAGTAGTTGGCTCCCGGGAGAAAGTAGCTGGCTCCAGGGAGAAAGTAGCTGGCTCCAGGGAGAAAAAGAAACATTCGGACGTCCCAAAATCTTTTACTGAGGATTTATGCCCGGTTAAACGGGCTTTTTGGGCCAAATGCGTTTACCCGGGCACGGCTGTCGGCGCTTTTTTTATCTTTGCTTTTATTTCCAAATAATTCAGAATAAAATGATCAATGAAATTAATACGGCATGCGAAGTAATGTGCGGCGGAGGAATCATCCTTTATCCGTCGGATACCACTTGGGGACTTGGCTGCGACGCTACTAACGATACCGCCGTTGAGCGCGTATACTCCATTAAGCAGCGGAGCGAAAACCATCCGCTGCTTGCCATAGCAGGCTCGCTGGAACAATTAACCGAATATGTTGACATGCCTCCGGAGCCGGTTCTGAACTTCATAAACGCGTTCGTTACCCCGCTTACAATCGTATACCCTAAAGCACGCAACTTAGCCCATAACCTTACAGCCGCCGACGGAAGCATAGGCATACGACTTACTAACGAGCCGTTCATGAAAACCCTGTGCCTGGAGTACGGCAAGCCGGTGGTGTCAACATCGGCCAATATAAGCGGATGGCCTGCGGCCAGCCATTTCCGCTACATACATCCCGATATAAAGGCGGCGGTTGACTATGCTTTTCAATATCGCCGCAACGACTGCATGTTTTCTTATCCGCTGCTGCCCTCGTCGGTTATCAGGATTAGCGACGATGCGAAAACGATAACGGTTATCAGATGAACATTAGCAACAGGCAAACAATAAAGTACCTGGCGGCCGATTTTGTATCGGCCTCCGTAGCCTGGATGCTGTTTAACGTGCTGCGATACCACGAGGTGGCATTCAGTACCGGCTTTGGAAGGCTGGTTGATTATATGACGTACAGAGTTGTGTGGGAAGTGCAGCTCGTTGTTCCGTTCTTCTGGATAACGTTTTATTACTTTTCCGGATATTATAACCGAACCTTCGGCAAATCGGGGCTTGCCGACTTCTTCACCACAATGGCCTCGGTTGGCCTCGGCTCTACCGTCCTGTTCTTTATAATAGTATTGAACGACAGGCCGCACTCGTTCGAAGTTTATTACCGCCTGTTCTTTTTCCTCTTTGGAGTTCAGTTTATCCTTACATATTTATTCCGGGCGACGGTAACAGCCGAAGGACGCCGGCGCATCCGCCGGCGCGAATGGGCGATCAGGGCCTTGATAATCGGCGAGGGCGAAACGGCCAACGCCATCGGAAGCAGGCTTGCCGAAACAGGCTACCGCATCGAAGCCTGCATTGCCGATAACAACCCCATAAAGATTGCCGAACTAATATCCTCCAAACATATCGACGAAATTATTGTAGCCGCCGACTCAACCGGCAACGAACGCTTGCCCGCCCTCATCTATTCGCTATACCACTGCAAATGCCCCGTCAAGATCGTAGCCGGCAAGCCAGGCACGCTCTCGAGGGCAAAGCTGAAAACCATCCGCGGATTGCCGATGGTAGACGTTACCGACAATAACTTCTCCGAAGCAGGCAAAAACATTAAGCTCTGGATAGATAAACTTATAGCCTCCGCGGCCCTTCTGCTTCTCATCCCGCTATACATATATATATTATATAAGGTAAAGCGCGATTCGCAAGGCCCGGTATTCTTCTGCCAGGAACGGATAGGCTACCGCGGAAAGCCCTTTATGATGTACAAGTTCCGCACGATGTATACCGGAGCCGAAGATAACGGCCCGCTGCTATCGTCGGACAACGACGAGCGCATCACACCCTTCGGCCGGCTGATGCGCAAGTATCGCCTCGACGAGCTCCCGCAGTTCTGGAACGTGCTGAAGGGCGACATGGCCCTGGTGGGCCCCCGCCCGGAACGCAAGTACTTCATCGACCTGATAGTTAAGCAAGCCCCATGGTATTACCTGCTCCACAATGTCCGTCCGGGAATAACATCGCTCGGAATGGTGAAGTACGGCTATGCGCGCAACGTTGACGAAATGCTCGAACGGATGGAGTACGACATGCTGTATTACGAAAACATGTCGCTCGCCTTCGACCTTACCATACTCGCCTACACCGTACGGACGGTATTAACCGGCAAAGGCGTATGAGCCCCGGCAAGAATATTGGCAACCCCCGGTTCACACAGAATTCATAACCCATAATCCCAACAATTATCATGATCTGGTTTTACCGCTTTTTACGATGGCGCGAGGCCAATGTGCCCGAAAAGCACTTCGTACTCTTTGTAAGCTTCCTTGTAGGAATATGCACAGCCGCGGCCGCCACAGCCCTCAAGCAAATGATCCACCTGGTACAACTGTTCCTCACGAGCAACATGAACGCCGGCGGAGCCAATTACCTCTACCTGCTATACCCCGTGGCCGGCATCCTCCTTGCCGGACTGTTTGTACGCTACATAGTTCGCGACGACATCAGCCACGGAGTAACCAAGATACTCCACGCCATATCGCAGCGCAAGAGCCGCATCAAGCCCCACAATATGTGGAGCTCGCTCGTTGCCAGCTCGCTCACCATCGGCCTCGGAGGATCGGTAGGAGCCGAAGCCCCGATAGTGCTCACCGGCGCCGCCATGGGGTCAAACCTCGGGCGCCTCTTCCGTCTCGAACAAAAAACGCTCATGCTCCTTGTAGGATGCGGAGCCGCCGGAGCCGTGGCCGGAATATTCAAAGCCCCCATAGCCGGCCTCGTATTTGTAATCGAAGTATTGATGCTCGACCTGACCATGACATCCGTAATGCCGCTGCTGATAACCTCCGTAACGGCGGCCACCGTATCCTACATCCTCACCGGAGCCGAAGCCATGTTCCCCTTCTCGCAAACCGAAGCGTTCGAGATGGGGCGCATCCCTTACGTCCTCCTGCTCGGCATCATCTGCGGGCTCCTCTCCCTGTATGTAACCCGGATGATGAGCAGGGTAGAAACATTCCTCGGCAAGCTCCCATACTGGAAGAAGTTCCTCCTCTGCGGAGCGTCGCTAAGCATATTAATATTCCTACTGCCCCCGCTGTACGGCGAAGGCTACGACACGATAGCCTCGCTACTCAAGGGAAGCTACGCCAATATTATGGATCGAAGCCTGTTTTATTCCATGGGACAAACCTACTTCGGCCCCGTTATCTTCCTGCTCCTCATTGTTCTCGCCAAAGTGTTCGCATCATCGGCAACAAACGGCGGAGGAGGATGCGGAGGAGTATTTGCCCCAAGCTTGTACCTTGGCTGTATCCTGGGCTTCATGTTTGCCCACACAACAAACTACTTTCAGTTTACCAACCTGTCCGAAAAAAACTTCGCCCTTATGGGAATGGCCGGCGTAATGTCGGGCATAATGCACGCCCCCCTGACCGGCGTATTCCTCATTGCCGAGCTAACCGGCGGATACGAGCTCTTCCTCCCCCTCATGATCGTATCCATAAGCTCCTACCTGACCATCATTATATTCGAGCCGCACAGCATTTACACCATGCGCCTGGCCCGCAAAGGCGAGCTCCTCACCCATCACAAGGACAAAGCCGTGCTAACCCTGCTCCACGCCGACGGCGTAATAGAAAAAGACTTCGAGCCGCTTTCGCCCGACATGATCCTGGGCGACGTGGTAAAAGCCATAGGCCGCAGCCACCGCAACACCTTTCCGGTTATCGCTCCCGACGGCTCCCTTGCAGGCCTGGTACAGCTCGACGACATCCGCAACATCATTTTCCGCCCCGAACTTTACAACCGCTTCCGCGTATCAAAGTTCATGGTATCCGCTCCGGCCCGCATAGTAGTAAACATGCCGATGGAAAAAGTAATGCAAGCCTTTGACGACACCAAAGCCTGGATCCTCCCCGTAGTCGACGAGCGCGGCCGCTATGCAGGCTTCATGTCGAAATCCAAAATCTTCAGCTCCTACCGCGAGATACTTACCGATATTACCAACTAAGCGCATCGCAGAAGCAATTTTTTTTTTGCGTTACGTCGAAAAAAATATAATACCGGCAGGTAACGCGCCGAAGCCCCAAAGTTTTTTGAACCGACCGGAGTGAGTCGGAAACCTCCATTGAGAACTCAATGAAGGTTTCGGAGTGTATCGGAAACCTCCATTGAGTTCTCAATGGGCGCTTCGGAGTGTTGCCGAAACCTCCATTGAGTTCTCATTGGGGGTTTCGGAGTGTTGCCGAAACCTCCATTGAGTTCTCATTGGGGGTTTCGGAGTGAGTCGGAAACCTCCATTGAGTTCTCATTGGACGGTTCGGAGTGTTACCGAAACCTCCATTGAGTTCTCATTGGGGGTTTCGGAGTGTTGCCGAAACCTTCATTGAGTTCTCAATGGACGGTTCGGAGTGTTGCCGAAACCTTCATTGAGTTCTCGATGGAGGTTTCGGTAACATGCCGAACGCTCCAACTTTTTTTTGGAGACTTTTCGGTGGGTGTCGGAAACTGTTGGCGGCAATATTTAAATTTGGAGCATAAGGGAATAAGTATTTATTTTGGGAAATCACAACACATACTAATTAAGGATTATGGATTTATTGAATTGCTTTTACATCTCGTAT
>JAITGL010000017.1 GCA_031280645.1 Tannerellaceae bacterium
TCGGCCAGCTTGAGCCCGGTGGGATAGGTGATTTCGTACTCGCTAACGTCCGGCCACATGTCTATGCGCACCTTGGTTTCGTCGGGATACATAATGCCGTCGGCCGGAGCGCGGAACCACCCCTGGTATCCGGCCATAATCAAGCCCTTGTAGCTTGGATAGAGAGTGTTTTTGGAATGTTTGTTCGTTTGGGCCGTCGCTGTGGCGGCAACGAGCGCAATGGCGCAGATAATTAAAAACTGTTTTTTCATTTTTGCAATTCGTGTGTTATAAGTTAATGAACAATAGCTCCGTATCGTGTCCGTACTTATCCCGGCCGATGCGGGCGGGGCAAATATAAGCGATTGCCTCCATACCTGAAAGCGGATTGAGAAGGATGAATTAAGTTGTTAAACGCCCTGACTTTTCCCCGGCAAGCCCATTTAAGGGCTTAAACGGCCTGAATTAATTTCCGGATGCCATCTAAGGGCTTAAACGGCCTGAATCAATTTCCGGATGCCCATTTAAGGACTTAAACGGGACGAATCAATTTCCGGATGCCCATCTAAGGACTTAAACGGGATGAATCAATTTCCGGATGCCCATTTAAGGGCTTAAACGGCCTGAATTAATTTCCGGATGCCCATTTAAGGGCTTAAACGGGACGAATCAATTTCCGGATGCCCATCTAAGGGCTTAAACGGCCTGAATTAATTTCCGGATGCCCATTTAAGGACTTAAACGGGACGAATCAATTTCCGGATGCCCATTTAAGGGCTTAAACGGGATGAATTAATTTCCGGCAAGCCATCTAAGGACTTAAACGGCTTGATTTTTTTTCCGGACAAGGATTTTAAGTCCTCAAATTTTACCAATCCATTTCAGATTATACAATTTAAGCCCTTAAATGGCCTGATTTTTTTCCGGACATGAGATTTAAGCCCTCAAACTTTACCAATCCATTTCGGATTATACAATTTAAGCCCTTAGATGGCTTGATTTTTTTTCCGGACACGAGATTTAAGCCCTCAAATTTTACCGATCCATTTCGGATTATACAATTTAAGCCCTTAGATGGCTTGCCGGAAAAAAAATCAGGCCGTTTAAGGGCTTAAACGGGGTTTTGAGCCTCAAGTTCGGGGGCGGGAATGAGGTTGGCCCCTCATCTTCCCATAATTGAACTATATTTGCGCCGTAAATATAAAATACATATATATGAGGAATGCGTTACACAGATTAGGCGAATACACGCTGCTTATGGGAAAAACATTCACAACGCCTACGCGATGGAGCATGTTTATGAAGCAACTGCTGCGCGAGATTTACAAGCTTGGAGCCGATTCGCTATGGATTGTTATCATCATATCGCTTTTTATCGGAACGGTTATCGCGATACAGATATCGCTAAATATCAGCTCGCCGCTGATCCCGATGTTCACCGTTGGGTACACCACCCGCGAGATTATCCTGCTGGAGTTTTCCTCCTCGATAATGTGCCTTATCCTGGCCGGCAAGGTTGGGAGCAATATCGCGTCGGAAATAGGCACGATGAGGGTTACGGAGCAGATCGACGCCATGGAAATAATGGGAGTAAACTCGGCCAACTTCCTTATCCTGCCGAAAATTACGGGACTTATGATTTTTATCCCCGTGCTGGTTGTATTCAGCATGTTTACCGGTATTACGGGCGGAATGGCGGCCAGCTACGCCGACATTAACGGGATGACGCCGTCGTCGTTTATATACGGGATGCAGTTTTATTTTAATGCTTACCATATTACATACTCGGTTATAAAATCGGTGGTTTACGCCTTTATTATCGCCTCTATATCGTCGTACTTCGGATATAATGTTCGCGGAGGAGCCCTGGCGGTGGGTAAGGCCAGCACCAACTCGGTTGTGATGAGCAGCGTTATGATACTCTTGGCCGACGTTATTTTAACCCACATTATGCTCACATAAAAGCTATGGTAGAAGTAAAAAACATAAGCAAATCGTTCGACGGCAGGCCGGTTCTTAACAACGTAAGCGCCGTGTTTGAGAGCGGCAAAACCAACCTCATTATCGGGCAAAGCGGATCGGGCAAAACCGTTCTGCTCAAAAGTATAATCGGCTTGCTGAGGCCCGAATCGGGCGAGGTGCGGTACGACGGCGTTGATATCCTTTCGCTCCGCAAGGGCGACCTCGACCTGCTGCGGCGGCACATGGGCATGCTGTTCCAGGGCGCGGCCCTGTTCGACAGCATGACGGTTATCGAAAACGTGATGTTCCCGCTCTCGATGATATCGAACGATTCGTATCGCGAGAAGAAAAAGCGGGCGCAATTTTGCCTCGACCGCGTTAACCTCGGTTCGGCAGGCCATTTGTATCCCTCGGAGATTAGCGGCGGAATGATGAAGCGCGCCGGAATAGCGCGGGCCATAGCCCTTAACCCCAAATACCTCCTGTGCGACGAGCCCAATTCGGGCCTCGACCCAAAAACCTCGCTGCTTATCGACGACCTGATAAGCGACATCACCAAGGAGTACAACATGACCACCATTATCAACACCCACGACATGAACTCGGTGATCAACATCGGCGAAACCATAATTTTCATCCGCGAGGGATCGCTCGAATGGCGAGGCAGCCGCGAAACGATAATGACCTCGGGCAATGAGGCCCTGAACGACTTTGTATTTGCCTCCGACGCCTTCAAGCAGCTCAAAGAACTAAGAACGGATATCTAACGGGGGCGGCGCCGGGCTATCCGCGTATTCTTCTTAATTCATAATTCGTCAATTAAAACAAATGGTTCCTTCCATTAAGATAAGCGACTTTATCGGCTACCTGTCGGAGAGCGGCAGCCGGCACAACCTCATAACCGTGTCGGAGGTAGATTGCCATATGGTTAACCGGCTGTTAAGCGACGAGGCAAGCCCTCCTGTGCGCCTCGAAGCCCTGCTTGTCGCCTTGGTCAACGAAGGGAGCATGACGATTGTAATCGACAGCCTGCCGTATACCGTTGAAGCCGGTACGTTCCTCACCATTGCGCCCGTTCATGTTGTGCAAGCCCATCGCCCCAGCCTCGATTTCAGGGCGCAGCTTTTGGCGGCGAGTTATAAAGATGCGCCCGGAATGATGCCCGTTAGGAAGCGCTTCAACCCTATGCACATCATCCGCCGCCCATGCAACCGCCTGAAGCCGCGCGAAATCGAGCGCCTGAGCGCGTCATTCGGGTATATACGGTCGCGCATTGGGCTGCGGTCGCATTCATTCAGGCAGGAGGTAATAATTAACGCCTTTGAGGCTTTTTGCCTTGACATTGCCGACATCCTGGCAGGCATTAACGCCCTTGACCCGCTTATGCCGTTCTCGCGTAAGGAGGAGATACTTCAGCAGTTTATTCAGCTACTTCTCAACAACGTGCGCGAGCGCCACGCCGTGTCTTTTTACGCCGACAGTCTTTGCATCACTCCGCAGTACCTCTCGCTCGCGCTGAAGGAAATGACGGGCAAATCGGCCAGCCTGTGGATCGACGAAGCCTTGATATTCGAGGCT
Organism: Tannerellaceae bacterium; assembly: GCA_031280645.1. The sequence continues at coordinate 3,520 of JAITGL010000017.1, forward strand.
CGCGCACTGCTCAAAATGCCCCACATCACCATCCAGCAGATAGCCGACCGCCTTAACTTTTCCAACCAATCAACCTTCGGGAAATTCTTTAAGAAGAATACAGGTCTTTCTCCGCTGGAGTACCGGAAGAGTTGAGGGGGTGTGTTGGAGGGTGATTTGTTGTAGCGGGGCCATTAATTTAATGGCTCCGCCGCATTATAGAGGGGCGAATGGAGAAGTTTCGGCGGTATGCAACGGCCTGTGTTCCGAACTTCCCGGTTCAATCTCCGCTCTTCACTGAAAAATCTTCTCGATGTCGTTATTGGATAATATATGCAAAACGAGCTTACCGTTGGGCGTATATGTCGGCGAGGCGAGGGAGAAGAGAGATGCAACCAAGGCGTCCATCTCTGCTTCCGACAGCGGCTTGCCGTAGGGGATGGCTGCGGAGCGGGCGAGCGATAGGGCTATGGCGCGGGCTATGTCGGCGGTGGAGCGCTTATCGTCGTTGTCGATTGTTTGCTCGATGGTGTTTTTCAGGAGCGCAACGGGGTTATGCTTTTCAAGTCCGGCAGGTATGGCGTTGATGGCCCATGAGTTGGCGCCCATGGGGCTGAGCTCGAATCCGGCGTGATGGAGGGCGTTGGCTATGGCGTTGAGGGCGTGCTGCTCGGCGGTGGCGAGTTCGATTATTTCGGGGAATAATACTCTTTGCGACGCTCCTTTTTGTTGCTTTATGGCGGCGAGGTATTGCTCAAAGAGTATGCAGGTGTGCGCGCGTCGCTGGTCGATCAGCGCGAGGCCCGACTTGAGGGTGGTCATGATAAATCGGCCTCGGTATTGAATACATGTGTTGGGAATCAGGGCGGATGGATCGTTGGGGGTGAGATCGGGGGTCATGATTTGTTGTTTTGTTTTTTCAAAGTTGTCGTACAGGCTTTGCCAGTCGAGGTCGGTTTGCCGTGGAGTGGAGTATGAGGCGGGGTTGAAGGGGTTGTAATCTTTGTTGACGGAGATGGATGGCATGCCGGCGTTTTTCACGTTTTCGGCGGTATATACAGGGATGTCGATGGCGTCGTCGGTATCGAAATCAATGGAGGGTATAGAGCTTGATTTGGCGAGCGATTCGCGTACGATGGCGTGGAGGATTTGCCATATTGCCTGTTCGTTTTCAAATTTAATTTCAGTTTTGGTGGGATGAATATTAACGTCGATGCTTGCCGGGTCGACTGAGAAGTATATAAAGTAGTGGGGCATTTCGCCGGCGGGGATCAGGTGTTCGTAGGCGGATAATATGGCTTTGTGAAACCAAGAGTGCTTCATGTATCGTCCGTTAACAAAGAAGTATTGGAGGGCTTTGGTTTTCTTAGCGGCATCGGGCCTTCCGATAAATCCCGACAGCGAGGCGAGCGAGGTTTCGATGTTGATGGGTAGTAGCTTGCGGTTTAATCCTTGGCCGTACAGGTTTACGATTCGCTGTTGGGCGCTGGTATCGGGGAGTACCAGTATTTCGGTATCGTCGCGATAGAGCGAGAACTTTACTTGTGGATTAACGAGGGCTATTCGCTCAAATTCGTTGAGTATGTGTCGAAATTCGGCGTCGTTTGATTTAAGGAATCTCCGTCGTGCGGGAACGTTGAAGAATATGTTTTTCACCATAAAGTTGCTGCCCTCGTCGCAGGTATCGACTTGCGACTCCTGTACGGTTGATCCGGCGATAATCAGCCGTGCGCCGAGTTCGTTGCCGTGCAGCCGCGTGCGCAGTTCAACTTGTGCAACTGCGGCTATTGATGCGAGGGCTTCGCCTCTGAAGCCCATTGTATGCAGGTTAAAGAGGTCGGCGGCAGTTTTGATTTTGGAGGTGGCATGTCGTTCAAAGGCCATCCGGGCGTCGGTTATCGACATGCCTTTTCCGTTGTCTATTACTTGGATTAGCGTTTTGCCTGCATCTTTGATATAAACCCGGATGGATGTTGCTCCTGCGTCGACAGCGTTTTCAACGAGTTCTTTTACTACGGATGCTGGCCTTTGTATAACTTCTCCGGCGGCTATTTGATTGGCTATGCTGTCGGGCAGCAGGTGTATTACGTCGCTCATCAGCGGAAGAAATACCAGAGAATAAGGATAAGGACGGTTGCGAAAAGGATTAGTTTGCCGCTTCTATATCTTCGCGACCGGATGTCGTCGCCCCGGAGAGCGCTTTTTCGGAGGTGCGTTGTTCCTTCTACGAATTTGCCTTTCACTTGCGGCTTATAGTCTTGCGGTGTGACTTCGAGGCCGATTTCGCGCTTTACTTTGAGCTTTCTTTCTTCGAGGGCTTCTTTGCGCGGATCGTAATAAATGTACTTGTGGTCGAATTGTTTGGGTTTGCGAACGCTGTAAAAAGGTAGGAGAGCCATAATTGTTTGGAGATTAAAATTTAGTGAGGTTTAGAATATGAATTTATTGCTTCTTCGGGGCGTTTCGCCCGATTTTCTTTCAACTTTGTTGTAGATATCGTCTTTATTGGCCGGTCGGATATAATCAAACCAGTAAAAGTCTTGCAATGTTTTTTGTTCGGGGAAGAGATCGGGGATTGGGGTGAGGCTTCCTTCGGGCTGTGGCCATGCTTTTAGTCTGTCGAGCTTGCCGTCTTGCATCCAGATGGTGAGGTATGCGCTTTTTGTGTGGTTTAGTTCAAGCATTTCTCCGTTGTCGATTGGATAAAAGATTGATTCGGCGTTGCCGCTAACGTCTACTTGCTTGATGGCGCTGCCCTCGAAATAGGCTACCATGTCGTTCCCTTTTAATTGATTGTAATAGGTTTCTCCGAGGCGTTGTGTTGCGAATGCGAATTGCTTAACATGGGCGTATTCGGCTGTGCTGTCGTTCATGAATATCATGATTGTATCGCCGTAAAGCTGGTATGCTTCGTTCCATATAATTGGGTCGCTGAACATGTAAAGGATGGAGTCGCGCATGTTGTATTGTATGGAGTCGCAGGCTCCTTGCAGGTCGGTGCGGTAATATCGCACGCCGTAATAGGCTTTTATTTCGCGGTATGCAGAGTCGATAGTTTCCATGCGTACGGTGTCGGCATGTAGATATAAGGTGTCACCTTTGGAGTATTCCATGAAGCATGCGCTGTCTGTGGCGTAGGCAAGTTCGAGGAGTTCGTCGTAGTATCCGTAGTTGCCTTTTAGGGTAACCATCTGTGCGGTATCTATGAGGATCATGTTCCCAAATATTTCGTAAAAGGCTTCTTCTTTGTTATAGCTTATGGAGTCGCCGGTAAGGACGTGGTTGCCCGAAAGGACTTGCGATCGATCGAGCAGCAGGGATACGCCTGTTGATGTGTTGTACCATCCTCTGGAGGAATAAATGATGCCGCTGTCGGAAATTATCTCGGATGGGCCGAGTATAGTTGCAATTTTGCTGTCGGTTGTGTAGTGCAGGGTATCGGAGTACAGCGTGAATTGCTTGTTGACAACTTTTACGGAGTCATTGAATACGGCCTGCTTCGTATCTACTGAGTATCGTCCGAAAATAGAGGAGAGAGTGTTTTCTTCATCAAGGATTGTGCCTCCTGTAAAGTAGTAGCCAACGTTGGTAATTCTGTCATAATTGAGGCTATCGGTCAGAAGGGTTACATTGTTGTTAATCATCCTGACGTTATGCCGGAGCTTTCCCTCTTTGGTATTTCCGTTATAATGCAGCCAATCACTATAAATAAATAAGGTATCGCCTTGTTCCATCCTTACATTGCCGAAGGCCTCGAACGAGTTGGAGGCATCATAAAGGTAGGCGCTGTCGCAATACATAAAAGCGCTGTCGTGGCGAAAGGAAACGTTTCCTTTCAGCACCTGAACGTCGGGGTTAATGGCTTTGTTGTAAACCCAATCGTTGGTATGCAAAAGGTAGATTGAGTCGCGGGTTTGCGCCGTTGATTCGTAAGTAGCGATCAGGACGAACAGGACGGCGAGTAGTAGGGTTCGCGCTGCGTTATTCATTGCTTAATCCAGCCGGGGAACTGAAAGTCGCAGTTACGCCATCTTTCGCTGATACGGATATAGGTTGTTTTTTGTTTTTTCGCAATCCAGTCTTTGAGCATTTGTTCTCGCTTCCGCTCTTCAACCATAGCTTTCAGGATTTGGTAATCGTCTGTTACGTTGGCTTTGTGAGCCTCTGTTCTTGCTCTCAGCTTTACGATGGCCACAATTTCCTTTTGCCTGTCGTTAATCATACGGAATGGTTTGGATACTTCTCCAATTTTCATGTCGTAAATAACTTTGCCGATTTCTTGCGGTAGCTGGCCAAGTTCAAATTTTGGCGTATTGGCATAGTTGCTTTCATAATTCTGATTTACCATTAGGCCTTTGTTGTTGCGGGTATCTTTGTCGAACGAAACATAGGTGGCAGCTTCCTCGAAAGTGAACTTGCCGGAGGTAAGGTCGGTGTGCAGTGAATCCATTCGTATCATAGCCTCATTCAATGCCTGCTCCGAAACTTTGGGGCGGAGCAGTATATGCCGGCAGTTGATACGGTCGCCCCGTTTTTCTATAAGCTGGATGATGTGGAATCCATATTCAGATTCAACGATGTTGGATACCCGTTTGTTGTCGTTAAGACTGAAGGCCACATTGGCAAATTCGGGCAGCAGGCTTGTTCTGCCTTTCGATCCAAGCTCTCCTCCCCGTATGGCGCTTTCCTTATCTTCGGAGTATAAACGGGCGAGGGATGAGAATGTCATTTTGCCGCTGTTGATTTGCTCTGTAAAATCACGCAGCCTGGCTTTAATTGCATCGGTTTCTTCAAGGGGGATTTTGGGTTCGTATGTGATAATCTGAACTTCAGCCGTTGTAGCAATGTTCGGCAGACTGTCTTTGGGTATTTGGTTATAAAACAGTCTTACGTCGGCCGGAGTGAGCTTAATTTCTCCAACAAGCTGTTGTTGCATTCTTTGTACCACCATTTCCTCTTTGATCTGTTCTTTTTGCAATTCCCTTATCTCTGAATATTTCTTGTTGAAATATTCCTCCAGCTTTTCTCTGGAGCCGAGTTCATTTATGTAGTAGTTCATTCTTCCGTCGAGTTGCTGTATTACAGTTGTTTCGCCCACTTCAACGCTGTCGAGCTTTGCCTGGTTGAGATACAGCTTCTGGATGGCCAATTGTTCGGGAATAATGCAGTACGGATCGCCGTCGAACCGTCGTCCCTGGCTTTGCATAATGAGCCGTCGTTCTTCAATATCCGACAGTAAAATAGATTCATCGCCTACGACCCATACCACTTCGTCGATAACATTGTCCTGTGCAGCAACATGTAGCAGGGCGCAAAGCAGAAAACAAACAACAAATATTTTTTTCATAACGCTTATTTTATTTATAGACATTCGTTTGAGAATCATTTTCATTAAACACAACATCGCCGTTTTTAACTGCATCTTCGAGCAGCTCGTTTTCAAAGTTCTTCAGGAAAGATGTTTTTTTCAAGTTTATCAGCATTTCCACAACCTGCGGTTCGGCATATTCATACGGAGCGATATTGCCCGGCGCAATGTATTCCTTTATATTCAGCAGATAGCAATAGCTACTGTCGGAAACTTCCAGCGATTTATTGTTTCGTAGAAATGAATTTGCATCAGCCACTCGAACCGGTATTTGCGATATAACGTCATCAAAATTGATCCACATGTCGTAGAAATAGTCGTATGAAATTGCGTTTTGCACGCTGTATTGTTCAATACCGGCCAAAGCCTCGGCGGTGTTTAAGTTGTACAGTTCTTTTATTTCGTGAAGCTTGGGAGCATTTACCGGTATTTTCAAAAACAGACCTTTAATTATTCCTCCGTCCAGCTTGAATTTTTCCTCGTTCTCGTTATAGAACCTTAATTTCTCGGAATCGCTTACATCGGCTGAGATTCGCCGTTTGATCAAATCCTCCAGATAGCGATAGCGGAACAGCGAAGAGCGATAGGTATCAACAAGCTTATCTATTTCTTCTTTTTCAGGTCCCAGATTCCGTAACGCTTGCACATACACCAGCTCGTCGATCACCCATTTCTTTATATAGCTTTCGGCAATCAGCAGGCTGTCGGCCGATGAAACTCCTTTGGGGATAATGCTTAGTACTGTTTCGCGCGTCAAAGTTTTGTCTTTCACCTTGGCCATGATTTCCGCATTGTCAATGGTTTGCCTTTGCATGCACGAAATAGCCGGAAGGAAAAGCAAGGTTAATAACCAGGCTTTAAAAAGGGGGCAATGCCTGTAATTAAATGCACAAAAACTTTGCCGGGGCTTGCTCGTGTATGGACCGGCGACCCAACAAAGTCTTTGTATTTGTTTCGGAAGTTTGCCGAATTTCATTTTTTCTTTTCGGATAACAATTTCAAGGCGTCGGCATTAATCGTAACCGTGTATTTTGCATTCAGCTCTTTCACCCAAGCTGTTTCGAGCGCATCCTGTTCGTTAACCGGCTTGCTCCATACTTTATCGTTGCTGATATCAAACAACAGGATGCCATCGCGATATTCTTGAAGCAAGAAAGCTATTTCAGGATATTTTGTAATCAGGTTTTGCTCTTCATATTTTCTTGCTTCTTCACGAACAAAAAAGGCCAGCTCTTCGTTAAGAAAATCTTTAGAATAAGTTTTAAATGACAGGGGCGATGCCTGTATATAAGCTCCTAAATCTTTCTGAGTGAAATCCTTGCCATTCAGTTTAAATAGTGGTTTATTCATATCCTTGACTCGGCTTTGAAACTGTGCGGAAGTAGGAAAAAACTCGTCCGCCAGGTTCTCTAGTTCGGCATAAGCCTTAGGCAATAAAGTGTATTTGTATTCTTTTTTCAGATAATCATCATACGATTTGAAGAGGTCTAAATTACGTTCCTGCCCTATCCGTCCAAGGTCGGCAATCAGTTTTGGTGATACTTCTTCAAACGCGGGCGTTGCTATTCGTTCTATAAGTTTGAAAATATAAGCGCCTTTTTCGGCAACAAGCGGTTTTGAAATATCTTCCGGTGCAAGAGCATATATTGCTTTCTCAACAGACGCCATCATTTGGCTTGGGCCAAACCAGGATAAAATGCCCCCATCTACGGTATCTGCCGAATATTTGTAAACAAGTTGTGTGAAGTCCTCGCCTGTGATAGCTTTGCCGTATGCTTCGTTTATGATAGCCATCACCTCGTCGGTACTCCGGTTTATACTATCGAGTTCATACGGAACGTTAATGTAAGCAGCGCGCATTCTGCTAAAATAAGGCCTCCTATCTTCCACTTTTAGGATATGATATCCTTCTGACGAGCGGAATGGTTTAGCAGTTGTTTCTACAGGAGTTGCGTATGCGATTTCTTCAAAGATTTTGTTTTTTTGCATGGGAAGGAAAAACGGAAGCGTTTCAGCTTTCACCATTACGTCCTCGCCGGCAGAAGAAGATTGAGTGTGCACGCTTGCGGAATCGAAGTCCATACCTCCTATAATCTTTGCGTATACCTCCATTGCCTTTTTGAAAGGGGCTACGGTATCCTTCGTTACGCATTTTCTGCTTGGGAAAGGGATGAGAATATGCTTTAAAACTATATACTCGTCAGCCTTTTTATAGATAGCGCGGGCAACGCTCTCTTCAGCGTTCTTATCCGACATATATCCGGCAATGAGTTGAGTTTTGTATTCGTCCCATTCTTGTTTAAAAGATTCGCTATTGTCTAAGCCTAAAGATTCAGCCTCTATGACCTTTAATTTAAAATTCCTGAATAGCTCAACATACTTCATGAGTGACTTGGGATCGGAAAAGTCAACTTCGTTGTTCTTATGAGCTATATACTCAAATTCAGCCAAAGAAACCGGTTTGCTTCCAACAATCATAATTACGGAATCCGCCATTTTTTGCGCTTTGCAAGTAAGGCAGAGAACAGCTAATAAGCTCAGCAGTATTTTTCTCATTAGTAATCGTATTTTGATGTTAAACATTTTATCTCTGTAATAAACGATCGTCAACTTCAAAAAGTATATACGGAAAACTCGTCTTCCTCATGTTCTATTTCCTAATTAGCCATTTCCGAGAGAAACTTAATGCGCACCAAACGGATTTCCTCTTCCGTATAAGCGCTTCCTAACTCTGTGATAGCTTGTGTAAGAGAATCGGTTTCCGAATCTTTAAAGTAGCCGTATATCTCTCTGATATGATCTTCATCAATCACATCGTTCAAAAAGTAATCAATATTAATACGTGTTCCGGAATATACAATTGCCTCAATTTCTCCAAGTAGTTCATGAAATTCCAAGCCTTTAGTCAGTGCAATATCATCCAAGGCCACTTTCCGGTCTATACTTTGCACAATCCATACTTTTAGCTTCGATTTATTGGCAACCGTTCTGACTCTCAAATCTTCCGGACGTTCAATTTCGTTTTCATCCACATGTTTACGAATCAGTGCAATAAATTCCTCTCCATATCGTTTGGCCTTTCCGGCACCCACGCCCGGAATGTTTTGCAGATCTTCGAGCGTAACAGGATAAGTAGTGGCCATTGCTTCAAGAGATGGATCCTGGAAAATGACAAAGGGGGGGACATCAAGGCGTTTGGAAAGTTTCTTACGCAAATCTTTCATCATGGAATAAAGAATAGGATCAACCGCGCAATTGGCGCCTCCTCGTAAAGGAATATCTTCATCGTCTTCGCTAAATTCATTGTCTTTCGTTATTCGGAACGGAACAGGCTCATTAATAAATCGCCGGCCTTTATCCGTAATTTTAAGTAAGCCGTAATTCTCGATATCCTTTGTCATATACCCGGCAATTAATCCTTGCCGTATAACTGCGCTCCATGTTTTGTCGTCTTCGTCCTGACCGGATCCGAAATGTTCCGATTCGTTATGCTTGAACGACTGTATTTCCGCTGTTTCGTTTCCAAGTAAAAGATTAACGATGTATTCTGCTTTAAACTTCTCTTTCAATATACATACGATTTCAAGGACTGCAACCAATAGATCTTTTGCCTCAATTTGTTTCTGAGGATTCAAGCAATTGTCGCAACATCCGCAGTTTTCTTCAGTGTGTAGTTCTCCAAAATAATGTAGTAATACTTTACGCCGGCACATGGCCGTTTCGGCGTATGCAGCGGTTTCGAGCAAGAGCTGTTTCCCGATTTCCTGTTCGGCAACGGGTTTGCCCTGCATGAATTTTTCTAACTTCTGCAAGTCTTTGTATGCGTAAAATGCGATACATTGTCCTTCACCTCCGTCGCGTCCTGCCCGTCCGGTTTCCTGATAATAGCCTTCCAGGCTTTTAGGAATATCGTAATGAATAACGTAGCGTACGTCGGGCTTGTCGATTCCCATGCCGAAAGCAATGGTGGCAACGATAACGTCGGCCTGCTCCATGAGGAAGGCATCTTGGTTGTTGGTGCGCTGTTGCGAATCCATTCCCGCATGATAGGCCCGTGCCTTGATGTTGTTTGCCTTCAAAATCGCGGTAACTTCTTCAACTCTTCGCCGGCTGAGGCAATATATAATACCTGCTTTGCCTTCGCGATTTTTGATGAATTTAATTATTTCCCGATCTATATCGCTTCCTTTTTGCCGCACTTCGTAATAAAGATTGGCTCGGTTGAACGACGATTTAAATACTATGGCGTCAATCATTCCCAAATTTTTCTGTATGTCGTGCTGAACTTTGGGGGTTGCCGTTGCGGTTAAAGCGATGAGCGGACGCTTTCCTATTTCATTAATGATTGGACGGATGCGTCGGTATTCAGGACGAAAGTCGTGTCCCCATTCCGAAATACAGTGGGCCTCGTCAACGGCATAGAATGAGATTGTGATCTGTCGCAGAAATTCAATATTATCTTCTTTCGTGAGCGATTCGGGAGCTACGTACAATAGTTTGGTGTGCCCCGACAGGAGGTCTTCCTTTACCTGTTCGATGGCGACTCTGTTGAGCGAAGAGTTGAGGAAATGAGCTATGCCATCTGTGTCGCTGAAGTTTCTCATGGCGTCTACCTGGTTTTTCATCAGCGCTATAAGCGGCGATATTACGATGGCCGTTCCTTTCATCATCAGCGAGGGTAACTGGTAGCATAATGATTTTCCTCCTCCGGTTGGCATCAATACAAATGTATCGCGCCCGGATAGAACATTCTCTATAATCTCTTTCTGATTGCCTTTAAAAGTATCGAAGCCGAAGTGAGTTTTTAGTTGTTCGGTGATAAGATCTTTCTTTACCATGCCTGGACTCAATTCACTTTTTGGTATACAACATATTCCCCTATGCTATCTGCAAACGATTGGTATCCGACCTTTCAAACTTTTCTTTGGTATACTCCAATGTAACATGGAGCTCGGTTATTTTCTTTGAAGGCAAGCTGTACATGGCATCCATCATAACAGCTTCAACAATTGATCGTAGCCCTCTGGCGCCAAGCTTAAATTCCATTGCTTTTTCTACTATATATTCGTAAACCTCTTCATCAAATTTGAGCCGGATCTTGTCCATCTCGAAAAGTTTGATGTATTGCTTTATAATAGAATTTTTAGGCTCGGTAAGTATATTACGCAATGCAGTTCGATCTAATGGATTAAGGTAGGTTAGAATTGGCAATCTTCCGATTATCTCAGGGATTAGCCCGTACGACTTAAGGTCGGTAGGCATTATGTATTTCAGAAGGTTACTCTTGTCGAGTTGGCCCACTTCCTTTCCGGATACATATCCCACAACGCGAGTGTTTAATCGTTGAGCTATTTTCTTTTCTATACCGTCAAAGGCTCCTCCGCACACAAACAATATGTTTTTGGTATCAACAACTATCATCTTTTGCTCCGGATGCTTACGGCCGCCTTGAGGAGGAACGTTTACCTGCGATCCTTCGAGCAGTTTGAGTAATCCTTGTTGAACGCCTTCGCCACTCACGTCGCGAGTAATCGAGGGATTGTCGCCCTTTCGGGCGATTTTGTCTATCTCGTCTATGAACACTATGCCTCTTTGGGCGGCTTCAACGTTATAGTCGGCTGCCTGGAGCAAGCGTGTAAGTATACTTTCTATGTCTTCGCCAACGTAGCCGGCTTCTGTTAATACCGTGGCGTCAACAATTGCGAACGGAACGTGAAGTAGCTTCGCGATGGTGCGGGCTAAGAGCGTTTTACCGGTGCCTGTTTCTCCTACCATGATGATGTTTGACTTCTCTATTTCAACGTCGTCGGAGGTGACTTTCTGTGTAAGGCGTTTGTAATGATTGTAAACCGATACGGACAGGTAACGCTTTGCGTCGTCTTGTCCGATTACATATTGATCAAGGAATGTTTTGATGTCTTCAGGTTTCGGGAGCTTTTCATTCTGAAAGAAGTTGCTGCTTGTTTTCTGAGACGGAGCGCTTTCCATCACTATCTCGTAAGCTTGCAATGCACAAATATCACAGATTGATCCGCTTATACCGCTAATCAGCATACGAGTTTCTTTGTTGCCTCTGCCGCACAGTGTACATGTATCAGTATTCGTTTTGGCCATGCTTTAAATTATGATTCTCCTGTTATTTTTACTGTTAATTATTTACGCATTAAAATATCGTCAACCATTCCATAGTCTTTAGCTTCTTCCGCAGTCATCCAGAAATCCCTGTCGCTGTCTTTCACAACCGTATCATAGGGCTGTCCGGTATGGTCGGCCAGGATTGTATTGAGTTCTTTCTTTACTTTGATTATTTCGCGGGCGGCTATTTCAATATCCGACGCCTGTCCTCGCGCTCCGCCAAGAGGTTGGTGTATCATGATGCGTGCATGTTTAAGCGCAAAGCGTTTCCCTTTTGCTCCGGCTACCAGAAGGATAGCGGCCATTGAGGCGGCTATGCCGGTGCATATTGTCGACACTTCGCTACCGATAAACTGCATCGTATCGTATATCCCGTAGCCAGCATATACCGAGCCGCCGGGCGAGTTGATGTAAATTGATATGTTTTTGCCCGGATCGCTTGATTCGAGAAACAAAAGCTGGGCTTGTATGATGTTTGCAACCTGGTCGTCAATAGCTGTTCCCAAGAAGATTATCCTGTCCATCATCAGCCGGGAGAAAACGTCCATTGCTTGTACGTTTAGCTGGCGTTCTTCGAGTATGTATGGGGTAAGGCTGCTGCTTATGCGCGCGTATGAGTCGAGCGCATTGCTGTTTAGCCCCAAATGTTTTGTTGCGTAATTATTAAAATCGTCCATTGTTTTTGATATTGAATTAATAGTGTGGGGAGAGAAGAAGGCGGAATGTTTGCTTACTTCTTAATGAAACAAAGTTATAAATAAATATTTGAATGTTCCAATTGCCTTGCAACCAGATATGAGCGGGCTTCGCTATGCCGGCAATGCCGTTGATTCGGCCGTTGCAGCCTTGGTTAGCTCGTTAAACTCGCGTACCGATATCTCTTTTACGTCGAGCGTAACAAGTTCTTTGGCAAGGGTAAGCAGCTTTTCTTCTCTTGCTGCAGCGCTCAATCGGAGATTTATTTTTGAATTTTTCAGCATATCTGCGGCCTGAGCTTCTATCCATGACGGATCGGGATTGTAAACGCCGTAGTTGCTCAAATAGCGGGCGGCTTCCTGGAAGGCTTTTTGGTTCAGATCATAGTTGGTTATATCGCTGTTGTTCTGTTCCAGAATGTGGCCAACTATCAGCCTGAAGCGTATGCTGGCGATTGTTGTAGGCAGCGAGGCTTCTATTTCTTCCTCCGTTAGCTTTTCATCTTCTTCAGCGATAACGCGCCTGATTAAATCTTCGGCAATAGGCAGTTCGCCTGCTTTTTTCATGAGATAGGAATAGAGAATGGGAAAGAAATGGGCATCGCTTTCGTAAACAAACATTGAGGCAAGCTGCTTCCTGAACTCCGTCATAAACTCTTCTTCGCCGCTTACAACGCCGGCGCCGAGCATATTGTCGAAAAACGGCTGCTCTAAAGGAGCTTTCTGAAATATTTTGATTAAGGTAATTTCAAAGCTGAAGTCGGAGTCGAGGTTCTCAATCTCTTGCTTTGCTTTGGCGAGCAGCGCTGCTACTTCGGCGTCAACACTCGTTGCTCCTTCGTATGCCTTGCGCGGGTTGAACACAATAACCGAGCCTTTTTCTGCTCCGATAAACTTGCTCTTTTCTTCAGTGTTTTGGAGATACATCGGCAGTATCATCGCTTTCTCAACCCTTATGCCTCCCTCTTTCGGCTCGCCCTTTTCCAGCTCAATCATCACGCCCTCAACAAGCGACTGTTCCGATACCGTATCGGAAACAATGTCGTATCCGCCGCTTTTTATCCGGTACTGGTCAAGCTTGGCTTCAACCCATTCGTCTTCGGGTAAAATACGCATGTACGGTAAAACGTCGCCCTTGTCGAGCGTAATGTCTATTGGGGGACTTATCGGCAGATCGAATAAAAAGGTAAAGGTTTCCTGGTTTTCCGAATCCATGTTCCGGATGTTACTGTTGTCATTGGATAGCACCGGACAGATAAGCTTAATTTCGGGATGTTCATCAAAGTACGTTTTCAGCGAATCACTCACGATCTTGTTCAGTTCGTCGACCAATACCTGCTTCCCATACATGCTTTTAATAATACCCATAGGCGCCATGCCTTTCCTGAAACCTGCAACAGACGCCGTCATGCGAATGTTTCGCAATCCTCTTTCAACTTGTTCGATATAGTCGGCTTTTTCGATTTCCATTTGCAGGACGCCGTGCGCAGTTTCTTGGTTATAGAGCGATATATTCATTTATAAAATATTTGGTTTGTTTGAGTTGGACTTCAAATCAGTGGGGCAAATATATATGTAATCTTTTATTCGCCAAAACGGCGCCGGGCTGCCATAACCTAACGCAGCGATGTATATATATAATGTAAGAACACTTTTCCCCTCCTTTGACGCCGCGATACGTTTTGAGTCTCGAACCGGTATCAGCCTCGATTTAAAATACTCACACCGGATCAACATCATAATGCAACCTCACCCTGTTATAATCCGGATGCAATCGCATTTGTACGTCGGCCTCGGCAAGGATGGCGCGAATAGGCGAGGTGGCCGCGGAGGCTTCTATCTTCAGGATTATCTTGCGGATGTACAGATTCCTGACGCGGTTTACGGGAGGAACCACCGGGCCGAATACGCGGTCGGCAAGGCGCGCTCGGAGGTTCGAGGCCAAGGCCGAGGCAAACGATGCCAACGGCTCGTCGTTACGGCTGCGCATCACTATCTCGATTATACGGTAAAAGGGAGGATAGCGGAAGCGGTTGCGCTCGTCGAGCTGGATGTTGATCATGTCGCGGTACGACGAGCTTTCAACAAGGCGGATCAAGGGATGATCGGGCTGGGAAGTCTGCAGGAATACAACGCCGCGCTTTTCTCGACGACCGGTGCGCCCGCTCACCTGTACCATGAGCTGGAACGCGCGCTCGTGGGCCCGGAAGTCGGGATAGTTAAGCAAATGGTCGGCGTTGAGGATGCCGGCCACGGTTACGTTGCCGAAGTCGAGCCCTTTCGACAGCATCTGGGTACCGATAAGGATTTGGGCCTGCCCGTCTTCAAAGCGGCTTATGATGTTCTGGCAGGCGGCGCGGGTGCGGGCCGCGTCAACGTCGAGCCGGTCGGTTGAGGCGGAGGGGAATAGCAATTGCGCTTCTTCTTCAACCTTCTCCGTTCCGAAGCCCTGCATCTTTAGGTTGTCGTCGCCGCACAACGGGCAAACGCCGGCCGGCGATTCCGCATGTCCGCAGTAATGGCACTCCAGGCGGCGGTGGGTTTTGTGATACGAAAGGCTTACGTCGCAATGCCGGCAGCGGGGAATCCATCCGCAGCTCTTACATTCGATCATCGGAGCAAAGCCTCTGCGGTTGCGAAACAGTATAACTTGCTCGCCCGCGTCGAGAGCCGATTGGATACCCTCTGCAAGGGCCGGCGAGAACAGCGTATCCTTCATAATCTTTTTACGGCGGAGCTCTTTTATGTCGATAACGCGGATCTCCGGCTCCCGCAGACCGCTGCCGTGCCTGACGCTTAGCTCTGCCAAGCCGTACTTGCCCGTCAGGGCGTTATAATAAGACTCTACCGACGGAGTGGCCGAGCCGAGCAGCGTTTTACCGCCGTGCATTTTCGACAGCACTATGGCGGCGTTGCGGGCGTTGTAGCGTGGAGCGGGCTCCTGCTGCTTGTATGTGTTTTCGTGCTCCTCGTCGACGATAACCAGTCCGAGGTTCTGGAACGGAAGGAAGAGCGACGACCTTACGCCCAAAACAAGCATAGCCTCGTTACATCCCAACAGCTTATTCCAAACCTCCACGCGCTCCTCGTCAGAAAAACCCGAATGATAAACCAGCAGCTTGTCGCCGAACCATTTCGACATCCGCCCCGTTATCTGCGTCGTAAGGGCTATCTCAGGCAGCATAAACAAAACCTGGCGGCCCTTGGCCAGCGTTGCGGCTATGAGATGAGCGTAAATCTCCGTTTTGCCGCTCGACGTTACGCCGTGCAGCAGGCACACATCCTTCGTCATAAACGATTTCAGTATCTGATCGTAAGCCTGCCCCTGGGCGCCCGACAGCTCGTTAAGCTTAAGAAGGCGGCACACCGGAGGCTGAAGGCGCGAAACCTCCCGGTCGTAGCTTTCGAGTATCCCTCTCTTGAGTAAACCGCTGAGCGACGAGGCGGAGCAGCCGCTGGCTTCGAGCAGCTCCGCACGCGATATCTCCTTGCAGAGCCCGGGATTAAGCGCGCCGCTAAGGTCGAGGTAGCGCAAAAGCATCTGTTCCTGCGAGGGCGACCGCCGCAGCGTTTTAAACGCTTCCCGCCATTGCTCGTCGCCCGAGATAGCGCCCGCAAGGCGTATGAAAGGCTGGGTGCGCGGCGAGTAACCCTTTTTGCGCATCACGTTGCCCGTATCGCCTTCAGGCCGCAGCCCCGAAGGCATTGCGGCATGATAAACCTCGCCCGTTTTACACATATAATAGGATGCAATCCACTCCCAGAACCGCAACTGCAAGCGGCATACGACAGGCTCGGCATCGTGCAGCGCAAAAATGTCTTTCACCTCAAACAGCGGAGCCCTGTCGTGAACCGAAGCCACAATCGCCGTATAATACTTCCGCCCGCCCAGAGGCGCAAGCGCTCGGCATCCTTCAACCGCCGCCATACCGCTGGGGATACGGTAAGTGTAGGGAGGCAAAGGGAGAGGAAAGATAAGATCGGCGTAATTCAATGTAGATCGAGGATTAAAAAAGCCTTTGACAAACAGGCCTTGCAACGCCGCTTATCAAAGGCTAAACTTTAACTTGCCATTAAGTTAAAACAAAAGAGCGGCCGAAACCGACAGCGTTTTACGCTTGATATTAATATCGGTATTTATACCGTTGTACTCAATTTTATCAATGCTGTAATTGTCGGTAAGCGCCAGGCCGTAGCTTATTCCAAGCTGAAATCGCTCAAAAAGCTCGCAGCCGACCGCGAGATTAACGCCCGCGCCAAACGATTTGCTTTCTATCTGCGAATGAACATTATTCCAGATACTCTGCCCCTCGCCGAGCCTTATTTCGGCATACGGCCCAACCGCTATATACGGCGTTACCACGGGCAGCAACCACAGCTTGTACTTAAGATTTACCGGAACCTCCAGGTAGTTATTCATCAAAGCCGTTTCGGTGCGCACCTCCATCCCTTTCTGCGAATACATAATAGCCCCGTCTACGCCTATGCCCAGCGGCGTCATGATCTCAACCATCGGGCCGATATGAAACCCGGTAACATTATACGACTGGATAATCTCCTTGCTAAGCGATATCGACGACACATTAAGCCCGCCCTTAATGCCGAAATGAATTTGCGCCCCAGCCGGCGCGGATACGGCCAACAACGCCGCAACAATCATAATGCCTGATATTTTCTTCATAAAATATTTATTTTAAATTATTTGATTACGCAAATATACATATCGCAGGCGAATAAGCAAATGAGCCGCCCCCCAACTCCAGCCCCCGCCCCCTCCGGGCTTTTAAAGAACCGCACGCCCCGACAGCCCGCCCCGCGCACACCTTCCGCCCCGCCGCCGAATAGATTCCCCCTCCCCAAAACCTCCCGCTTCCCGCCGGAATCTCCGAAAAGCTTTAGGCAAACGACAATTCCTTACCGAAATCTCCGGGAAACTTTTATGGGATGACATTTCCTCCCCGAATTTTTCGGGAAGCTTTTGGAAAATGACATTTCCTTCTCGAAATTTCCGGGAAGCTTTTGTCAAATAACATTGCCTCGCCGAAAACAAACAACGCCTCCCAAGCCCTAAAATTCCCTCCCGGAAATCTCCGGGAAAAATCATAGGTTTCAGATTATTTACAGGGGATGGGATTCGGCCCCGCCCGGATTATCAAAGGCTTGACCGGGCCGGGATATTGTTACTGCGGAAATGCGGCCGGTTGCCTCGCCGTCGGCAAAGCGGGTGGTGATTTCGTCGCCGGCCGAGAGGTTCGAGGCTTGCTTTACTATCCGGTTGTTCTTTAAAGTGAGACTGTATCCGCGCTGAAGAGTGTATTGCGGCGACGCCATTCTTACAAACTGCTCGGCGATCTCTATAAAATGAATCCCCTCCGAATATCGCCGCACAGCCGCTTGCATCATCGCCCCTTGCCGGCGCGCAATAAGGCTTTGGCTACGGTTAACGGCGCTAACGGCGGCAAGCGGAAGCTGCGCGGTTACATTCCGCATAAAGGCGCGCCGGCGTTCCATGCTGCCGGATACCGCCGAGGGAAGACGGGAAGCGAGGCCCCGGAGGAGCTTGTCGTTGCGGAGAAGATCGTTCGAGGCTATCGTTAAGAGGTTGCGCTCGAGCTCGGCAAGGGCGGTTGAGGCTGCGCTCATCCTGCCGATCAGAAATTCGGCCACGGCCGTGGGAGTTTTCATCCGCGTGTGGGCCACAAGGTCGAGAACGGTCTCGTCGCGCTCGTGCCCTATCCCGGTTACGATCGGTAGCGGAAATTGGGCGCAGTCGGCTGCAAGACGGTAGGAGTCGAAGCAGCTCAGCTCCGAGGCCGCTCCGCCGCCGCGGATTATAACAACCGCGTCGAACAGGCCGGCGTTGGCGAATATCCGGTCGAGGGCCGCTATTATAGAATCTTCGCTACGCTCGCCCTGCATAACGGCGCTGAACAGCTTGCAGTAAAACACAAAGCCGGTCGGATTGTCGGCAAGCTGGCGGATAAAATCGCCGTAGCCGGCCGCGGTAGGCGAGGTTACAACGGCGATGCGGGACGGGAGGGCCGGCATCGGCAGCCGCCGGTTCATTGTAAGGATACCGTCGGCTTCGAGGCGGCGTATTATCTCCATCCTACGCCGGGCCATGTCGCCCACGGTGTACGAGGGGTCGATATCCGATATGCTCAGGCTCAATCCGTAGGTTTCGTGGTACTCAACCGTTACCCTTACCAGTATCCTTATGCCCGACGCGAAGGGCCGTCCTGTCTCGAGCTCGAAGAACGGCTTGAGCCGGGCTAACGACGAGGCCCATATCACGGCGCGCATCCGGACTGCTACCTGCCCGCTGCGCTCGTTCTTCTCCACAAGCTCCATGTAGCAATGGCCCGACGGGTGCACCCTGAGGTCGCTTGTTTCGCCGCGCACCCATACGCGGCCCGGAAAGGCGTCGGACAGCGACTGCTTTACCTGCAAGGCAAGCTGCGCGAGCGACAGCTCAACGCGGGAGGGGTTATTGCGCTCGCCCGTCATACTGCGAATCGTTTAACGCCTTGGCAAAGTCGGGCAGCCCGTATCCCGTCATGCTGTCGGGAGAGGCAAAGCTTGAGGAGCTGCTTATGATGAGGCGGGCTATTTCACGGGCCGTAAGATGCGGCAAGGCTTGCCACAGGCAGGCTCCGAGACCGGCCACAACGGGAGCGGCAAACGATGTTCCGCTTGAGAGGGACAGGTCGCCGGAGGAGTTCATCACGGCGCAGTTAACGCCCAGCGCTACAACGTCGGGCTTGATGCGTCCGTCGGTTGTGGCGCCCCATGCGCTGAACGATGCCCGCTCTTTCGATTCGGTAACGCCTCCCACGGCTATGACGTCGCGGGCGTCGGCCGGGAAGGATAAGGATCCCCAGTCGCCGCCGGCCTCGTTGCCGGAGCATACCAATACTAACATTCCTTTCCCGGCGGCTTTCCCGGCGGCCAGGCTAACGAGGGTTGAGCGCCCGTCGAGCATGGAGGCGGAGTAGCTTAATTCTTCGCAGTCGAACAGGCCGTACCCAACCGACGATGATATAACGTGGGCCCCGGCGCTGTCGGCAAGCTCGGCGGCGGCAAGCCAGTAGTCCTCCTCAACCGGGAACTCCGAGCGGACGTCTTCGCTCTTGATCAGCAAGTACGAGGCTTCGGGCGCCGACCCTACGATTATGCCGGGCAGGTTGGCCGCCATGCACGACAGGACCTTTACGCCGTGCTCGTCGTCGGCAAATACGCTTTCGGCGGGCGATACCACGTTGAACGCGGCGGCAACGCCGGTATGGCGGAAGGCTTCCATGCGGTCGGCGTTATTGAACCCGGCGTCGATCACGGCTATCGTTATTCCTTTTCCCCTGAAGCCTTTCTCGTGGAGCGCCTTCCCGTTGAGCATGGATATCTGCCGGTCGGCGTATCCGTATACCGAGCCCGGAAGGGGGGCGGCTGAAGGGCCGATCATGGCCGTGTCGCGGGGCCGGGCGGCTTGAGCCGGAGCATGCTCGCCCTTCCAAACCCAGCGAACCTCCTTAACGAACGATAACCGCCCGATCGCCGAGGCCACGGAGCTGTCGGCGGCTTCAACCAGCGCCGTCCCGAGCCATTTCCCTACCGTTACAACGCTTGCCCCGCAGCTGCGCAGGGAGTCGAGGTACAGCGGCGAAACCGGGTAATCCGATTCGTCGATAGCTATACCGTACCGTGCGCGCCGCTCGATGGCGGCGGGCGAGAGGAATTGTTGGGGAGAGGAGCTGAGCCGGCCTTTATCTTTCAGGTATACCCTGAAGCGGTAATGATCGGCCGCCAGCGTTTGGAGGCTGCATATTGCAGGCAGGAGCAGGAGTAAGGCGCGGAGGTATTGCGAGGGCCGCACGCTATTCGGGCGTTGATATGTCGTCGAGCCCGATAACGGGGATCGCCCGGTTAACGCTCTGGCGGAGCGATATCAGCGTTTCGGTTGATATAACGCCCGGAATCTCCTGTATCTGCGAGTTGAGCAGGCTCATGAGGTGGTCGTTGTCGCGGGCGTAGAGCTTTATCAGCATCGTGTAAGGGCCTGTGGTGAAATGACACTCCACCACCTCGCGAATCTTTTCAAACTCCGGAACCACATCCTGGTACATCGAGCCCTTCTCGAGCTTCACGCCGATATACGTGCAGGTATTAAACCCAAGGAACCTGGGGCTCACATGATATCCCGAACCGGTTATAACGTTAAGCTCAACCATCCGTTGCACCCGCTGGTGTATGGCTGCGCGCGATACGCCGCACTCTTCGGCTACATCCTTGAAAGGAATCCTTGCATTTTTAGTAATGATGCTTATGATGTGCCTGTCTAATTTATCTATCTTATCCATTAAATCTTATTGTTTATAATCGTGTCTAATCGCTATCAAAAGTACTTAATTATTTCCGATTGCATAGCATATTGCAGGTGATTCTTACAACTGCGCCCCCCTCCCGGCGACGCCCCGCTCCGGCGCCGCAACCGCGCCGCCCTCAGGCCCGCCCTGCAAAGCAATACCTGCAAGTTGCGGCGGGCGCATTGCTTGCAGGTATGCAGTTCGGTAACGATAAGCGTGAGTGGAGAACTCAAGGTTAAAGCTAAACGGTTAAAGCGGGAACGGCAATTTAAATTATCCCCACGCATCAAAAGGCAACGAACCGGTACCCCTCGCCGGCCCCGGCGCTCTCAACCTTCCCGATCCCGTTGCCCGGGATGTGCATTCCCGCTACGGGCAGGCCGTTCGCGGCAACATATTTAAGGATTTCCTTGCGCGACCGTACCGCGTCGGCCGGATCAACGTCGTAAGTAACGGCCACTTCGGGGCAGGGCGCCTGGATGGCCAGGGCGTGGGTAAGGTCGCCCCATATCAAAAGCTTCTCGCGCCCCGATTCGAGCAGGAAAACCGTGTGGCCCGGAGTGTGCCCGTAAGCCGCAAAGGCGGTGAAGCCGGGAATGATCGGCGACGACGCCGACCCCATGGCGCCGGGCTCAAACAGGTGTATGCGATTGTCGTAGGCGGCAAAAACGCTCCGGGCCTGGTCGCCGCGGGGAGCCGACAGCCAATAGTCGTATTCCTTTTTTGAAAGGTAAAGGTGAGCGTTGGGGAAGGCCGCCTTGCCGTTGGCCAGCAGCCCGCCGATATGGTCGCCGTGGCAGTGGGTCAGCAGCACGCCGTCGATCTGCATCGGGGTCAGGCCGGCCAGCTCGATATTCGAGGCCAGCTTGCCCATACCGGCGTCGACAAGCACGTTGCGGCCCCCCGACTGCACCAGGTAGGCGTGGGTAGCCATGGGGAACGCGCCGCCCGGGGCGTACCTGTCAATCATTTCGGGAGTAGCTCCCACAAGGATGCCCTTGTTGCCCTGCCCCTGGCTCTCGGTAAGGGTAACAACCGAGTACTGCCCCGCCTTGTAGCGAAACAGGCCGGCGCTTTGCGACTGCCCCGCTCCGGCGCCGGCAGTAAAGAGGATAATTGTAAACAGGATAAAATAGTTTTTCATGATCAAGATACATTAATAATATGATTTGCGCGCAAAGATATTCATCTCCGCGATGATTGCAATACCCCCGCGCCCCGCCGGCCGAAACCCAACCCAATGCCGTATCGGCCCTGCAAAGTCGAGGGGGCCGTTACAACCCTGTAACGCCTCCAAGAATTCGCAGGGCGACCTCCCAACCGTTGTAAAACCCTCCGGAATTCGCAGGACGACTTCCCAACCGTTGTAAAACCTCCCAGAATTCGCAGGGCGACTTCCCAACCGTTGTAAAACCCTCCAGAATTCGCAGGGCGACTTTACAACCGTTGTAAAACCTTCCAGAATTCGCAGGGCGACCTCCCAACCGTTGTAAAACCCTCCGGAATTCGCAGGGCGATATCACAACCATGTAACTCCATTCCCGCGCCTGCGCGGCCGCGTCCCAACGGCTGGACTGCAACGGGGAAAAGTTCTGGAAGGACGTTGGAGGGAGTGAAACCTCGCCGCCAAGTCGGGGGGCCATCGTAACGGATACAAGGCTTCAAAAAACTTGCGGGAAGCCTCTCTATCGAATACAAAACGCTCCGGAATTTGCAGGAAGGCTTTGTATTCGATCGGAAACCTTCAAGAATTCGCAGGAAGGCTTTGTATTCGATCGGAAACCTCCAAGAATTCGCAGGAAGGCTTTGTATTCGATCGGAAACCTTCCGGAATTCGCAGGGAGGCTTTGTATTCGATCGGAAACCTTCCGGAATTCGCAGGGAGGCTTTGTTTTTGACCGGATACCTTCCGGAATTCGCAGGGAGGTTTTGTATAGAATACATCCCCATCCCTGTAATATTTTTTAATGGATAATACGGCTGCGGAGGCTTGAAGCAAAAGCCACGCCCCGTTGCAGCCCTTGCAAAACCCCTGGGAGGGCGCCGGGAACTTGCCGGCCGGTTGCGAGGCCGCCGGGGATTCGCAGGGGGGCTTTGCAGGGAATATATCCCCTACCCTGCAATATTTTTAAGGGATAATACGGCTAAGGAGGCTTGAGGCAAAAGCTGCGACGCGTTGCAGCCGTTGCAAAACCCCTGGGAGGGCGCCGGGAACTCGCCGGCCGGTTGCGAGGCCGCCGGGGATTCGCAGGGGGGCTTTGCAGGGAATACATCCCCATCCCTATAATATTTTTTAAGGGATAATACGGCTCCGGAGGCTTGAGGCAACAGCCACGCCGCGTTGCAGCCCTCGTAAAACCCCTGGGAGGGCGCCGGGAACTTGCCGGCCGGTTGCGAGGCCGCCGGGGATTCGCAGGGGGGCTTTGCAGGGAATACATCCCCTACCCTATAATATTTTTTAAAGGATAATACGGCTCCGGAGGCTTGAGGCAAAAGCTACGCCGCGTTGCAGCTACGGGATTGCAACGGAAAAACCTCGCGGGAGGGCGATGCGGCGAGCGCGACCCTCGCCGGCAACTCCGCGCCGCGTTACAGCCGTTGTCAAGTTCGTGGGAGGGCGCCGGGAGGCTTTCCCAACGGTTGTAACCTTGCCTGGAGCTGCCAGGAGGCCTCCCAACGATTGTAAAACCGCCGGGATTTTGCCAGGAGGCTTCCCAACGATCGTGAAATCGCCTGGCAGCGCCAGGAGGCTTCCCAACGATTGTAAAACCGCGCGGATTTTGCCAGGAGGCTTCCCAACGGTTGTAACCTCGCCTGGCAGCGCCAGACGGCTTCCCAATCGTTGTAACGGCATTTCCCGAATGTTTTGAAGGGATTGGGGCGCCTGTATCGGTTTGAGGCGGGGGCGGGAGTGGAGCGCGGCCGTTGGCTTGCCGCGCGGCGGGGGCGGGAGGGCGTTGCGGCCGTTGGACCGGGATTGGGGGGCTGCGGGCGGTGGGCGCGGCGTTGGCGGGCTTGTCTTATAATGTTTTTTGAGGGATCGGGGGGCTTGCGGCTACTGCGGGCGGGGGCCGGGGGAAGTTGTTTTGCCTTAAAGGGGGAAGTTGTATTTTTGCCGTCAAAAATATAAGTAACAATGAAAGACTTTATTATAACTGAGGCGCAAACGGAGAAGGCGGTACTTGTGGGCATTATCACTCCGCAACAGTCGGAGGCGAAAGTTGACGAGTACCTTGAGGAGCTTGCTTTCCTTGCCGAAACGGCGGGCATGATCGCTACGAAACGGTTTAAGCAGCGGTTGGAGCATCCAAACCGGTCTACTTTCGTGGGGCCGGGCAAATTGCAGGAGATTAAGACTTTTGTAGACGAGAGCGAGGCCGGCGTGGTAATATTCGACGACGAGCTGTCGGCCAAGCAGCTTCGTAATATCGAGAAGGAACTGAAGGTGATGATACTCGACCGTACGAGCCTTATCCTCGACATCTTTGCGGCGCGGGCGCAAACGGCTTACGCCAAAACGCAGGTTGAGCTGGCTCAATACCAGTATATGCTGCCTCGCCTGACGCGGCTGTGGACTCACCTGGAGCGTCAGAGCGGCGGCAGCCGGTATCTGCGGGGCCCTGGCGAAACGCAGCTGGAAACCGACCGCCGCATCATCCAAACCCGTATGGCTAAACTGAAGCGCGACCTGGAGGAGATAGACCGCCAGATGGTTACCCAGCGCAAGAACCGCGGCAGGATGGTTCGGGCGGCGCTGGTGGGGTATACGAACGTTGGGAAGTCGACGCTTATGAATCTTTTGAGCAAGAGCGAGGTTTTTGCCGAGAATAAGCTGTTTGCAACGCTCGATACTACGGTGCGGAAGGTGATTGTTGATAATTTGCCTTTCCTGCTTTCGGATACGGTGGGCTTTATCCGCAAGCTGCCGGCGGAGCTTGTAGAGTCGTTCAAGTCGACGCTCGACGAGGTTCGCGAGGCTGATTTGCTGCTTCACGTTGTGGATATCTCGCACGCGGCTTTCGAGGAGCAGATCGGGGTGGTTGAGAAAACGCTGCTGGAGATCGGTGGGAGCGACAAGCCTCTCATTATTATATTCAACAAGATCGACGCCTTTACGTTCACGCCCAAGGCTGCCGACGATCTTACTCCGCGCTCCAAGGAGAACGCGAGCCTGGAGGAGCTGGAGCAGACCTGGATGAACCGTATGGGCGAGAACTGTATTTTTATCTCGGCCAGGGATCATCGTAACGTCGACCGCCTGCGGGCGTTGCTGTACGATCGGGTGAAGGCGATCCACATTGAGCGTTATCCTTATAACGACTTCCTTTACCCGCATTACGACGAGCTTCGGCCGGAGGCGGATGATGAGGCTTCGGAGGCTTGAGGCGGGCGCCGGGATGGCGTGTTGTGGGCGCCGGGCGGGAAAATTAAGGTGGTAAGGCTTTCGTATTCGGGTAAAACAGTTATTTTTGCGCCGCAAATGAAATAAGCATTCCAAATTAAATGAACAAAATCAGTTATGCGCTTGGGCTTAGCATCGGTAATAATTTCCGGGGAACGGGGATCGAAAGCTTAGACTTGGCTGCTTTCACGAAGGGCGTTGGCGACGTAATGAACGGCGCCGAGCCGGAAATCAGTTACGATGAGGCCAAGCAAATCATTAATGAACTATTCAACAATATGCAAAAGAAAAACAGCGAGCTTAACCTTCGGGCAGGCGAAGAGTTTCTGCGTATCAACAAGCAGAAGGCGGGGGTAACAGAACTTCCGAGCGGTCTTCAGTACGAAGCGCTGCAAACCGGCGCGGGCGGCCGTCCGACAATTACCGACACGGTGCGCTGCCACTACCGCGGGACGCTTATCAACGGCGTGGAATTTGACAGCTCAAAGGGCGGGAAGCCTGCCGAGTTTAAGGTAAGGGAAGTGATTGCCGGATGGACGGAGGCGCTTCAGCTAATGAACGCGGGGTCGAAATGGCGGCTCTTTATCCCTCCGGGGCTGGCTTACGGCAGCCAAAAGGCGGGGTCGATAGAGCCTAACAGTACATTGGTATTTGAGGTAGAATTATTAGATATCCTATAAATAGACGAAAATGAAAAAGATCAGTATTTGTGTTTTAGTAGCTGCCGTAATGGCGGCCGCCGGCTTGTCGACATCCTCATGCGATTCGGTAAAGAAGGCTAAGTTAAGTAACGACGTCGACAGCGTTAGCTACGCTGTTGGCCTGAACCAGGGCGCGGGCATTCACGGCCAGCTTTCAAGCATACCG
This sequence comes from Tannerellaceae bacterium, assembly GCA_031280645.1. The sequence goes on from JAITGL010000017.1 coordinate 29,326, forward strand.
GGGGGCCCGCTTAATGTTGACGACATGATAGCAGGCTTTATCGCCGGCATCAAGGGCGATTCGTCGAAACAGAAAATGACGGTTGAGGAAGCGCAGGCATACATGCAGCAATGGTTCCCGCAGGCACAGGCCAGAGAGGGTGAGAAGATAAAAGCCGAAGGCGCGAAGTTCCTTGAAGAGAACAAGAGCAAGAACGGCGTAATCACAACCGAGAGCGGCCTCCAATACCAGGTTATCACCGAGGGAACGGGCCCGAAGCCTACGAAGGTAAGCGACACGGTTAAGGTTCATTACACGGGCACTCTATTAGATGGCACCCAATTTGACTCGTCGACCGGCGGCGAGCCTGTAAGCTTCCCGCTCAACGGGGTTATCCCGGGATGGACCGAAGGATTGCAAATCATGCCGCAGGGATCGAAGTACATCTTCTGGATTCCGTCGGAACTTGCTTACGGCGAGAGGGGCAACTATAACATCAAGCCTAACAGCGTTCTCAAGTTTGAAATCGAACTGATTGAAGTGCTCCCCGACAGTACGGTAGAACCCTGACGATATCTATCATTTGTTTCATAATTCAAGGCAGGCGCGCAATACGGTTAAACCCGGTTGGCGCCTGTTTTTTTATGGGTTTAAGGGAGGCGGAGGGGGGCTGCTTGAGGAAAAATTGCTATTATGCCGTACATTTGCCGAATAACATATATAATTAAGGAATAAAGATCATACGATGAACGAAAAAGATTTCTCACAGCTTCTCGACGAACAGGTACTCGTGCTTGATGGCGGCATGGGTACCATGATACAGCAGTATCAGCTTAACGAACAGGATTATCGCGGCGAACGCTTTGCATCATTCCACTGCAATCAAAAAGGTAATAACGACCTGTTGGCCATAAGCAGGCCCGACATCATTACCGAGATTCACGCGCAATACCTCAAGGCTGGCGCAAATATCATATCAACCAATACATTCAATGCCAATTCAATTTCAATGTCCGACTACGATATGCAGCCTTGCGTGCGCGAAATCAACGTTGCTGCCGCGGGATGCGCCCGCGCTGCCGTAAGCAATTTCATGCGCGGGGCAGGTACGGGCATTGCTCTTGTGGCCGGCTCGGTTGGGCCGACCAACAAAACGGCTTCGATGAGCCCCGACGTTGCCGATCCGGCCTTCCGCGCAGTTACATTCGCCGATTTATTCGAGGCGTATAGCGAGCAAATAACCGGATTGGTAGAAGGAGGCGTTGACATAATACTCCTTGAGACGGTATTCGATACGCTTAATGTTAAGGCTGGGTTAGATGCGGCGCGCTCCGTTCTGAACCGTATGGGACGGGATTTGCCTGTCATGCTGTCGGTAACATTATCCTCGCAGGGCGGACGAAGTTTCTCGGGACAAACGTTGCCTGCCTTTGCGGCTTCGGTACAACATGCCCGCATTACGAGCATAGGGCTGAACTGTTCGTTCGGCGCTCGCGAGATGAAACCCTGGCTGGCCGAACTCGGCCGGATCGCACCGTATTACATTAGCGTCCACCCTAATGCCGGCCTCCCCGACAGCTTCGGCAATTATACCGAAACGCCGGCGACGATGGCCGAGCGCGTGCAGGAATACTTGGACGAGGAGCTGGTAAACATCATCGGCGGATGCTGCGGCACCACTCCCGACCACATAGCGCTTTTCCCGGCCATGGCGCAAAAGGCCCGGCCGCATCGCAAGGCGCAGCCTTGTAATGCACTCCGGCTATCAGGCTTGGAACTTTTGGAGATAAAGCCGGAAAATAATTTTGTTAGCATCGGCGAGCGATGCAATGTTGCCGGATCGCGCATGTTTCTTCGTTTGATAAAAGAAAAAAAATATGAGGAGGCCTTGTCGATTGCCCGCAAGCAAACAGAGGATGGGGCGCAGGTTCTCGACATTAATATGGACGAGGGAATGCTTGATGCCGCCGAAGAGATTTGCATCTTCCTCCGCCTCATCGCCTCCGAGCCGGATATTGCCCGCGTTCCCGTAATGGTTGATTCGTCGAAATGGGAAGTAATTGAGCGCGCGCTCGAATGTATACAAGGTAAGAGCATTGTGAACTCAATAAGCTTAAAGGAAGGGGAGGAAACCTTCCTTGCCCGCGCCGCTCGCATCAAGCAACTGGGCGCCGCCACGGTTGTAATGGCCTTCGACGAACGCGGGCAGGCCGATACCTTTGAACGCAAGATTGAAATCTGTCGCCGCGCATACAATCTCCTCACCGATGCAGGCTTTGATCCTAACGACATAATATTCGACCCCAACGTGCTTGCCGTGGCCACTGGAATGGAGGAGCACAACTGCTATGCGCTCCACTTTATTCGCGCCGTTGAGTGGATAAAGCAAAACTTGCCGTTTGCGAAAGTAAGCGGTGGAGTGAGCAACCTTTCGTTTTCGTTCAGAGGGAACAATTACGTTCGCGAAGCAATGCACGCCGTATTCCTTTATCACGCCATTGCAAAGGGGATGGACATGGGGATTGTAAATCCGTCGGCAAATTTGCAATACGACGATATCGAGCCCGCCTTCCGCTCATTGCTCGAAGACGTGATACTTTACCGCCGCCCCGAAGCAGCCGAAGAGCTTATCGCATACGCCCAGCAGGAACAAAAAGACAATACGACCGGACGCCCCGAAAAGCAAGACGAATGGCGCGAGGAGTCGCTTGACGAACGACTTGAATATGCTCTGAAAAAAGGAGTTTCCGACTATCTGGAAACCGATCTCCAAGAAGCTCTGCGAACCTTCGCCCGCCCTGTCGACATAATAGACGGCCCTCTGATGAGAGGGATGAACAAAGTTGGCGAGCTCTTTGGCGACGGAAAGATGTTTTTGCCCCAGGTGGTAAAAACAGCGCGAACGATGAAGAAAGCCGTAGCCATCTTGCAACCCGCCATTGAAGCGGATAGCGCCGGCGACACGGCGGCAAAGAAACCGAAGGTGGTGTTTGCAACCGTCAAAGGCGATGTGCACGATATCGGTAAAAATATAGTTTCAATTGTTTTGTCGTGCAATAATTATGAGGTGATTGACCTCGGCGTGATGGTACCTGCCGAAACGATTATTGAAGCTGTTCGTCGAGAAAATCCGGCGCTTTTATGTCTTTCGGGCCTGATTACTCCCTCGCTCGAAGAAATGATAAACGTTGCCGACGAAATGCAGCGCGCCGGGATGCGAATCCCTATCCTGATCGGCGGAGCCACAACCTCAAAGCTGCATACGGCCGTCAAGGTTGCCGTTCGTTATGAGGGAGCGGTGGTGCATGTGCTCGACGCTTCGCAAGCTCCGCTGGTTGCGGCGCGTTTACTAAATCCGGCAACAAAAGATGTGTTCTTAGCCGAGCTTAGCAAGGAATACGAGCAGCTTCGGAACAAGCTCAGGGCTAAGAGCAAAGTGTCGCTCGAATATGCCCGCGCTCATCCGCTTCGTCTCGAATGGGATGATTATACTCCGGTTCGTCCGGCCCGGCTTGGGATTCATGTGTTGAATGAAATTCCTCTGTCGGAGCTTGTGCCGTATATCAATTGGAGCTTCTTCCATACGGCTTGGCGCGTAAGTCCGCGTTACGCTTCCCGTCCGCTTGCCGATCTTTCGTCTGCCGAACGCGCCAAGTCCGAAGATGCGAAACAGTTTGCGGATGAGGCTCGTTCGATACTCGACAATATTGTTGCATCCGGCAGTGTATTTTGCCGCGCCGTTTACGGCATATTTCCCGCTTATTCAGAGGGCGACAATATTTGCTTATCTAATGGATTTGTGTTCCCGATGCTTCGCCGCCAAGAAACCTCCGACAGGGATGTGTATAAATCGCTCGCCGATTTCATAAAGCCTGCCTCCGCTAAAGGGGAAGACTACGTTGGCGCCTTTGCCATAAGCGTAAGCGGCGCGACCAACGCGAGCGGCGACGATATTTACGCATCGCTCTTAGAGCAAACCCTACGAGATCGCTTGGCCGAAGCCGCTTCCGAATACCTCCACGAACGTGTTCGCCGCGAATTTTGGGGATACGCTCCCGAACTTATCGACATCCCCAATTTGCTAAAAGATAAATACATCGGCATCCGTCCCGCCGTGGGCTATCCCTCTATTCCCGACCAAAGCATGAATCATGCACTCGACCGCCTGCTCAACTTCAGCAGCATCGGCATCTCCTTGACGGAGCATGGGGCCATGGCGCCCACATCATCCGTAAGCGGCTTTTACATCGCTCATCCTTCCTCTTCCTATTTTATGATAGGAACAATCACCGAGGAGCAGCTTGCCGATTATGCAGGCCGCCGCGGGATTTTGCCGGAGGATGCGAGGAAGATGCTTGGGGGATATGTTGGGTGATTTTTATTGCCCTGCCGTCGTCTTTCTACAAATTATAATTGGCAAAACGAAATGCAACAGTTTGGAAAAACGAGACGGCGTTAAAAAACGACGCGCAAAAGCTTTTCGAGGGGTTAAAAACGGCGGGCAATAGACAATGCCCGTCGTTTTTTGCTTTCAGCGTTTCTTTCCTTTAATGCGGCCTGGGCTTCCTCTTGAGCGTCTTTGGAATAGTAGTTCATGGTAAGGACTTCGGTATTACGTTCTCCACCGGCAGGACACGGCAAGTCAAACTCAATGATGCGCCATCCGGCTCGTTGAACAAAGGATGACAGCAGCTCGGAGGGATAGCTGCTTAGCATGAACTTGCCTTTTAAGGTTGCAAGCAGTTGCAACAGCTTCTGAAAATCCTCCGGAGCGTAGCTGCCATAGTGTCCCATATCTGCATTAAAGTAAGGGGAGCGACGTAATGAAAGGCACCCGACTTTGACGCTCTCCTTCCATACCCGCCTCTGATTTAAAGGCAGTTACTGCACTATTGTCACGTCAATTTAAATATATCTGAAATATATCGCATATTTGTCCGCAAAAAAACGGATATGGCAAGATACAAAGTAACATTAACACAAGAAGAGCGCACAGCACTTGAAAAAATCGTCAAAAAAGGGAAGCA